>NZ_CP127296.1:4692500-4992500 GCF_030285645.1 Amycolatopsis sp. DG1A-15b | reverse complement strand
TGAGGCGATCGGTGATCGGCTCCGTCATGCCCGCACCAACCAGCGTCGTACGCTGCGCGACATCTCCCGCGCCGCCAGGGTCAGCCTCGGCTACCTCTCGGAGGTGGAACGGGGCCAGAAGGAGGCGTCGAGCGAACTGCTCGCGTCCATCTGCCAGGCCTTGGACCTTCCGCTCGGCGAGCTGCTGCACAACGTGGCGGCGGACGTTTCGGCTCTCGACAACGTCGAGGTCCCACCGGTCGACGAGCGGATCGTGGAAGGCACGCCCCGGGAGAAGCGGGGCGCCGAGGCCTCGGCGGCCGGCATCGAAGGCGGCCGCCTGATGTCGGAGCTGATCGGGAACGACCTCGCCGACCTGCGGGTTTCGCCCGCACCGAGGATGAACACGACGTTGCGGACGACGATCGGGCAGCCCAAGCTGGCTTCCACGATCGCCGCCTGAGGGCGTGGACGGGGCGAAGTGTGCTCGCCCCGATCGGTCGCCTGGAGCACCGTTTCACCCCTGATTTCGGCCGACGGCCCCGGGCAACCCGCCCGGGGCCGTCGGCGTTACCTCCAGGGGTGATCAGGGGCGAACCCTGAAATCCCCCGGGGTCGCCTGGAACGGACGTGGCCGACCTGACACGATGGAACCCGACGCCGGGGTCGGTGCGTTGCAGATGCAGGGGAGTGACGCCCCACCCCGAGTTACCAAGGCCCGTGGGACGCAAGAAGGCAGGCGGAGGAGATGGCCAACCCGTTCGTGAAGTTCTGGAAGTACATGATGGCGGCGTTCTCGTCGAAGATCGACGAGCACGCCGACCCGAAGGTACAGATCCAGCAGGCCATCGAGGAGGCGCAGCGCAACCACCAGGCGCTGACGCAGCAGGCCGCCTCCGTGATCGGCAACCAGCGGCAGCTGGAGATGAAGCTCAACCGGCAGCTCGGCGAGGTCGAGAAGCTCCAGGCCTCGACCCGGCAGGCACTGGTCCTCGCCGACGAAGCCCGCTCCAAGGGCGACGAGCAGAAGGCCACCGAGTTCGAGAACGCCGCGGAGAGCTTCGCGACGCAGCTCGTCACGGCCGAGCAGAGCATCGAGGACCTGAAGACGCTGCACGACCAGTCGCTGCAGGCCGCGGCCCAGGCCAAGAAGGCCGTGGAGCGCAACTCGCAGATGCTGCAGCAGAAGCTGGCCGAGCGCACCAAGCTGCTCTCGCAGCTGGAGCAGGCGAAGATGCAGGAGCAGGTCTCCGCCTCGCTGAACCAGATGAGCCAGCTGGCGGCACCGGGCAACACGCCGTCGCTGGAAGAGGTCCGCGACAAGATCGAGAAGCGCTACACCACGGCGCTGGGCTCGGCGGAGCTGGCGCAGAACTCGGTCCAGGGGCGCATGATGGAGGTCCAGGCCTCCACCACGCAGATGGCCGGCCAGTCGCGGCTGCAGCAGATCCGCGCGTCGATGCACGGTGACTCGGTCGCCCAGGTGACCGACGGCGGCAAGGCGGCTCCGGCGGCGAGCAGCCAGGCCGACATCCAGCGTGAGATCCAGGCGCGGGTCCAGGCCGAGCAGGGCAAGAACCCGGCCTGACCACATCGAAGGGGGCGTGCACCATGGGGCAGCAGGGCAGACGGCGTGACTTCAGTGAGCTGAGCGCGAAGCTGGAGAAGCACATCGAGAAGCTGCCCGACTACGCCGTGCGCGCCCAGGAAAAGCTCCAAAAGGTGCAGAAGTACTTCCCGCCGGCCGAGCAGGCCGGCGGGAAGCCCGCACCGCCGCGTCCGAACCCGCTGCAGCGGCCGCCGGTCCGGCGGCCGGACATGACGGCCTCGCTGTCGTCCATGGCGAGCCAGGTCCCGGCGTTCGCCGAGGCCCGGGCCAAGTGGGACCGCTGGAACCACCCGGCCGCGAAGCTCGAACGCCGCAAGCGCCGGACGTCCCGCGCGCTGACGCTGTGGATCCTGCTGACGATCCTGTGCGGCGTCCTCACCGTCGCGGCCGGGATGGGCTGGATGAGCGCCGCGGCGACGCCGATGATGCCGCAAGCGATCGTGGGATTCGCCGCGGCCGTCGTGTTCGGCACGTTCAGCGTCCGCTCCGGCCTCAAGCTGCGCGAACTGAAGCGCACCCCGATCCCGGCGGCACCGGCCGGCCCGCCGCCGCTGCCTCCCGCCCGCTCGGCGGCCCGCGAGCCGATGGAACGCCTCGCCGAGTGCGAGGCCTCGCTGACGGAGCTGCTGCGCCAGCTCTCCGTACCGTCTTCGCTGGGGACGCCCCCGGTCTCGGAGGTGTCGGTCGCCGACGCCCGTCAGACGGCGACCGAGGCGGCAGCCGCGCTGCGCGGCCTGGCGGCCCGCATCCACGCGATCGAGCGCGGCCGCGACTCGGCACCCGCCCGCGAGAAGGCCGCCCTCGACGCAGCGGTGGCCAAGCTCCGCGAGCAACTCGACGACGGTCTCGAGGGCTACCGCGGCCTGGTCGCCGCGGCCGGCCACACGGTCGCCGCCGCCGGCGACGGCCTGGTGACGTCCAAGCAGGCCCTCACCGACGCCACGGACCACCTGGCCGGCCTCGCCATGGCCCTCCGCGAACTCTCCTGACCCGCACCTCCCGTGCTCCCGAGGTCGACACACGTGATTGAAGGGTCGACACACGTGATTGAAGGGTCGACACGGCAAGCCGGCCCGCTGCCCGGCGTGTCGACCCGAGAATCACGCGTGTCGGCTCCCGAATCACGCGTGTCGACCCTCCAGTCACGCGAGTTACGGCCTCCATCACGCGGATCGGGCCGGTATTGGGCCGTTGGGATCTGAAACTCGGCCGTTCGGGTGCCGCCAACCGGTCGATCCGGCTGGTCGTCACGGCGCGTGCGTGATCGTGCGTTTCACCCCGGCGTCGCCCCCTGTTCACCTTCCGGGGCCGAAACCCGCGCGTAATCGGAAACTGGTGGCTACGGAAACGTCCGCAGCCTAACGTTTCTGTCATGCATGCAGAGGTGTCACTCGCCGGGAGGCCCGCCGTGCACTGAGGATCGCCGGCACCGACCGTACACAGTGGACTTTCTCGACCGCCGAGGAAAGGACGCCCCGTGAACACGCTCCCGCCGGACCCGGACCCCGTGCCGATCACTCCGCCCACCGCCTCCCAGCGCGTCATCGCGGCCTTCGAACGCCTCACCGAGGCCGGCCGCCCCGAACTCTGGACCACCCTCCGCGCCGTCGAAGACGTCCTCGTCGACGCCAAGGCCGTCGACGAACGCGTCAAGGCCGGGGAAGTCCTCCCGCTGGCCGGCACGGTCATCGCCGTCCAGGACCTGATCGACGTCGCCGCCCAGCCGTCCGGCCACGGCGTGCCGGAGACCAGCGCCGCGGTCGTCACCCGGCTCACCGCCGCCGGTGCCGTCGTGCTCGGCAAGACCGGTGCCGCCCTGATCTCCGGCGCCTGGGACCGCACCAAGGCCGGCGGCAACGGCGCTGCCGTCGCGGTCGCGCTCGGCGTCGTCGACCTGGCGCTGAGCACCGGGGGCGCCGTCCCGGCGGCGCTGAACGCCGTCGTCGCGGTGAAGCCGACGCGCGGCCTGCTGCCCGCCGCCGACAACGTCTCCGTGTACGCGAGCGGCCTGGTCGCGGCCCACCGCGCGCTCACCCTGCTGACCGGCGGCGACCGCTCCTGGCCCGCCGACGTGCGGCTCGGCGCCGGCGAGCACCCGCGGATCGCCTACCCCGCCGACCTCCCCCTCGGCGAGGCGGCGAGCCTCGCGCTCGGGTCCGTCGTCGCCCGGCTGACCGCGGCGGGCGCCGTGCTCACCCCGGTCTCCGTGTCCGAGCAGGGGTTCGACGGCTTCGACGCCCTCCTCGTGCCGACCGTGCCGGAGCACCCCGGGATCGCCGAAGCGCTGGCCGACCCGGCCGGCGTGGGCCACCGCCTGGCCTCCTGCACGGCCTTCGCGAACCTCCTCGACGTGGCCTCGGTGACGGTTCCGGTGCTCCCGGGCGACCGCCGTCCCTTCGGCGTCACCTTCCTGACGCGCGCGTTCGAAGACCAGATCGCCCTCGATCTGGCGACCGTCTGCACGGACGAGCCGATGACGACCTACCCCGAGCCGGGGGAGGACGTCGTGGTGTTCGGCGCGCACCTGCGTGGCCAGCCGCTCAACGCCGACCTCACCGCGCTCGGCGCCCGGTTCACCGGACCGGTCCGGACCACCGAGGGCTACCGGATGGTGCTCCTGGACACCGAACCACCGCAGCCGGGCGTCCTCGACGGCGACACGGGCCTCGACGGCGAGCGCTGGCGGCTGTCCCCGGCCGCGTTCGAGCGCTTCGCGGCGACGCTGAAGCCTCCGTTCGTCCTGGAGCGCGTCGAATTGGCCGACGGCACCACCCCGCTGGCGGTGCGCTGTGACCCGGCCGCCGAGGGCCCCGGCCTGGAGCGCTACGAGTCCTGGCGTGGCTACGTGCGCTTCGCTTCTACCGCCGGGCTGCGAGACCCCGGCTGACGCGGCGCACCAAACCCGGCCCGTGCAGCGCGAAGCCCGTGTACAGCTGCACGAGCGACGCGCCGGCGTCGACGAGCCGGATCGCGTCGTCCGGGCCCAGAATCCCGCCGACGCCGATGATCGGCAGGCTCCCGCCGGTGTGGTCGTGCACGAACCGCACGACCTCGGCCGCGCGGGTGGTCAGCGGCCGGCCGGACAGTCCTCCCGCCTGTCCGGCCAGGCCGCTTTCCGCGGGGGCGATGCCGTCGCGCGCCAACGTCGTGTTCGTGGCGATGATCCCGGCGACGCCGTGTTCGAGCGCGACCTCCAGCAGCTCGGCCAGCGCGTCGTCGGTCAGGTCGGGCGCGACCTTCACCAGCACCGGCGTCGGCGAACCGCCGCCGGCGAGCTCCAGCGACGTCGAACGCAGCTCGCCGAGCAGTTCGGCGAGCGCGGTGCGGTCCTGCAGCTGCCGCAGCCCCGGCGTGTTCGGCGAGCTGACGTTGATCGCGAAGTAGTCCGCGTACGGGTGCAGCGCCCGCAACGAGAACCGGTAGTCCTCGACGGCGTCCTCGAGCGGCGTCACCTTCGACTTGCCGATGCTGATCCCCAGCGGGACGCCCGGCTTGCCGTCGCGGCCGAGCTTGGCCGCGAGGGCTTCGGCGCCGTCGTTGTTGAAGCCCATGCGGTTGATCACCGCGTCGCTCGCCGGCAGGCTGAACAGCCGCGGCTTCGGGTTGCCCGGCTGCGCCAGCCGCGTCACCGTGCCGACTTCGACGAACCCGAAGCCCAGCGCGGCCCACGCGGGCAGCGCGCGGCCGTTCTTGTCCATCCCGGCGGCCAGGCCGACGCGGTTGGGGAACCGCAGGCCCAGCACGGTCACCGGGTCGTCGACGCGGAGCGCGCCACCCAGCGCGGGCGCGGCCTTGCCGAGCCGGGCCAGGAGACTGATCGTGCGCTCGTGCACCAGTTCGGGGTCGTGGTAGGACAGCCGGTACAGCGCCGGGCGGACGATCTTGTCGAAGAACACGCCCCCATGCTGCCAAATCGCCCGGGAGCCGCTACCCGAGCGTCACGCCGGAGTGAAGGCGACCACTAATCGCGGTCTTTCCACTCGTCCTCGAGCATCGCGTAGATCAGCTCGTCGGTCCACTCGCCCTTGACGATCTCGTTCTCCCTGAGGTGCGCCTCGCGGCGCATGCCGAGGCGTTCCATCAGCGCGGCGGACGCGGTGTTCCGGCCGTCGCAGCGGCCGATGATGCGGTGCAGCCCCAGGTCTTCGAAGCCCAGCCGCAGCAGCTCGGTGGCCGCCTCCGCGGCCAGGCCCTTGCCGTGGTGGTCCGGGTGGAAGACGAAGCCGACCTCGCCCTGGCGGTGTTCGCTGCTCAGCCACTCCAGGTTCAGGTCGCCGATGAGCTGCCCCGTCGCGGCCAGCTCGACCGCCACGGCCAGCAGCTGCCCTTCCTTCGTCAACGTCGAGCTGTGCACCCGTTTGGCGAGCGCGGCGGCCGACTCGGCGCGGCTGCGGGGGCCCCAGTACAGGTAGCGGGCGACGTCGGCGCGGGACTGGAAGGAGTTCAGCGCGTCGAGGTCCCCGGACGTGAACGGGCGCAGGATCAGCCGCGCCGTGGTGATGGGGTAGTCGGGCCTGAGCATGCGTCCAGGCTAGCGAGCTTCAGCCGTCCGGGGGACGGAACGGCAAATCGCTGATCGCCGGACGGTCGTCTTGCTACGCCGGGTGGCATGACCTGCACAAATGAGCGCATGAAGGAACCCCCGGGGTGCCTCTCAAGCGCCGTCAAACGCTTGAGTCCGAGCCGGACTGGTGCTCGGAAACCCCGGGGGCACGGTGACTGCCTGGTATTCGCTATCAGGCATCACGTGGAGCAGGCGATGAGCCGAAGGTGGCTCAGCTGTAGCGCTGCTCAAAGTCCTCCACGTGCCATCCGCTAGCGGACAGCCACCTCACGAGTCCTGTCGATATACAACTTTGGACCACCTCCTCTCTCGTGTACTTCCAAGCTAGGCGAAGTCGGTGGTGCGCGGCAACGTCATTTCTGTGATCTCGTTCCGCAGGACGGCTTTGCGCTGCTCATCGAGGAAGGAAGCCTCGACGGCGTTCTCCGCGAGCCGGGCCAGTTCGGCCGCGGCCAGCCCGAGCGTCTCGGCGACGGCGACGTACTCGCCGGTGAGCGTGGCGCCGAACATCGGCGGGTCGTCGGTGTTGAGCGTCACGACGACGCCGTGGTCCAGCATCCGCCGGACCGGGTGCGCGGCGAGGTCCGTGACCTGGCCGGTCCGCACGTTCGACGTCGGGCACACTTCGAGCGGGATCCGGTGTGCCGCAAGGTGTTCGAGCAGTGCGGGGTCGCTCGCGCAGCTGGTGCCGTGGCCGAGGCGCTCGGCGCCGAGGTCGTGCAGCGCCGACCAGATCGTGGCCGGCCCGGTGGTCTCCCCGGCGTGCGGAACGCTGTGCAGCCCGGCTTCCCGCGCCCGCGTGAAGTACGGCTCGAACTGCGCCCGCCCGACGCCCAGCTCGGGGCCGCCGAGCCCGAACGACACCAAGCCCTCGGGCCGTTCGCGCAGCGCGAACACGAGTGTCTCCTGCCCGGCCCGGATGCCCTTTTCGCCCGGGATGTCGAAGCACCAGGCCAGTTCCACGCCCAGTTCGGCGGCGCGGGCCCGGCCGGTCGCGAGCCCGGCCAGCAGGTCGTCGCCCGGCATGCCGTCGAGCAGGTGGTTGTACGGCGTCACGGTGACTTCGGCGTAGCGGCAGTTCTGCGCGGCGAGGTCCGCCGCCAGACCCGTCACGAGCGTGTGGACGTCGTGGCGGTCGCGCACGAGCGAGGTGACCGCGAGGTACACGGTGAGGAAGTGGGCGAAGTCGCGGAAGGTGAAGAACTCCGCGAGCTCGCGCTCATCGGTGGGGACACCGGCGGCGGGGCGGCGCCGGGCGAGCTCCAGGACGGTCGGCAGGCTCGCCGAGCCGACCAGGTGGACGTGCAGTTCGACCTTGGGCAGGGCGTGCGCGAACGCGCGCAGCGCCTGCCCGGTGCGGATTCCGGGCATGACCGAGCTCCCTGGGAGGGGTGGAAGAGGTGACGGGAAGGAGCGCGAACGGCTCAGGGAGCGAGGTCGCCGCGTTCGGTGTCGGCCCCGTAGAGCGGGAGCTTGAACGTCGTCACGTGATCCAGCTTACTGCGCCGGGTACGGACCCGCCTGGTCCTTCGGGCAGAACCACGTCGGCCGTCGCTGGACGTCGTGGCCCTGCGTGCGGACCAGGAGCTTGCCGCCGCAGCGGAAGCAGCCCTGGCGGGTCCGCTCGTACACCCAGTTCTTGCGGTTGCGGTCGAGGTGGCCGGTGGTGCTCTGGTCGAAGCGCCCGGCGAGGGCGTTGGCCAGCAGCAGCTTGCGGGCCAGCGCGACCGTGCGCCCGGTGTCCACTTCGGACACCGGCGTCCACGGCGTCACCCCGAGCAGGAAGGCGATTTCGCACTTGTAGAGGTTCCCGACGCCGGCCAGCACGCGCTGGTCGAGCAGGGCGAGCCCGAGCTCACGCGCGGGGTCCGCCGCCAGCGCCGCGCTCGCGCGGGCCGCGTGCTCGTCCGTCCACTCCGGATCCAGCAGGTCCGGGCCGAGGTGGGCGACGAGGTCGCGTTCCTTGCTCGTGGCCACGAGTTTCAGGTCGTGGACGCGGAAGCCGATCACCTGGACGTCGGCCGCGGTGAAGATCACCCGGGCGTGGTGGCCGGGCCGCCGCCACTTCGCGCCGGCCGGGTAGACGTCCCACATCCCGTCCATCATCAGGTGCGAGTGCAGGGTCAGGTCGCCGGAGAAGCGGGTGAACAGGTGCTTGCCCACCGTGCCGACCCCGAGCACCTCGCGGCCGGACAGGTCCACAGTGGCCAGCTGGGGCACGCGGAATTCGCCGCGCAGCAACGTCTTCCCGGTCATCGCGTTCGCGAAGCGCTTGGCGACGAGGAAGACGGTGTCACCTTCGGGCACGGCTCACCCCGCGGATTCGGGCACCTCGGCGGGTGCCTCGGGGGTCTCCGGGGCGGGACCCTCCGGCCAGTCCGGTCCTTCGGGTTCCTCGCCGCCGATGCGGTGCCGGCCCGCCCGGTTCGAGCGGAGGATCTTCGCCAGCACCATGTTGAACGTCAGCGCGATCTCCTGGGCGCCCGGCGAGTGCCACTCGTGGATCGGGCTGCACGCGCCCTGGGCCTGCTGCACCGCGAGCCGGTCGGTGATCGCCGTCGGCATCACCAGCGAGCCGAAGTTCTCGCGCAGCTCGGCGATCCGGAACTGGTGCTCGTAGGAGCGCACGCGCAGCTTGTTCACCAGGACGCCGATCGGGCGCAGCTCCGGGTTGAGCTCCTTGCGGATCTTCTCGATCGCTTCCAGGGCGCGAGACGCTCCGGCGACGGCGTACATCGTCGGCTCGGTCACGATGAGCGCGCTGTCCGCGGCGACCAGCGCCGACTTCGTCAGGCGGCCCAGCGACGGCGGGCAGTCCAGGATCACCAGCTCGTACGGCGTTTCGCGCAGCGGCGTGCGGTGCAGCTCGTCCAGCGCGCGGGAGAAGTTCGCCAGGCGCTCGCTGTCGGCGTCCGGGTCGTTGAGCAGCTCCAGCTCTTCGGTGCCGACGAGGACGTCGACGTCTTCACTCCAGACGCTCGGGGCGATCGCGCGTTCCAGCGTTTCCCGGGTCGGGGTCTCGAGCACGTCCGCGAGGGTGGCGTCGGTGAAGGGCGGGTCGAGCGAGGTGGTGGCGTTGCCCTGCGGGTCGAGGTCGACCACCAGCGTCCGCGTGCCTCTACGCAAGGCGGCGGACGCGATACCGAGAGCGACCGTCGTCTTGCCGACGCCTCCCTTGAGGCTGAGTACGGCGACCGTGTGCACGAAGTCCAGCCTACGGGTGCGGGCCGGAGGTGCCGCCGGGCAAGGGCCGTTCACTCGAAGGGAGGAGCTCGGGAGGCGGGCGGGGGCGGGCACTACCCTGTGCGACATGAAGACGGAGACCGTGGCCGCCCGGGGTTCGGGCGCCGTCCGCCGGGTGCTCGAGGCCGAGATCGAGGCCGCCCGCGCCCGGGGTGCCGAGCATCCCCGCGTCGTCGACGTGGGTGGCGGCAGCGGCGGCTGGGCGGTGCCGTTCGCGGCGGCGGGCTGCCGGGTGACCGTCGTCGAGCCGAGCCCGAACGCCCTGGCCACGCTGCAGCGCCGGGCCGAGGAGGAGGGCGTCTCCGAGCTGATCACCGTGGTCGCGGACGACTCGGACGCACTGGGCCGGTACGTCGAGGCCGGCTCGGCCGACCTGGTGCTGGCACACGGGCTGCTGGAGATCGTCGACGACCCGGCGGCGGTGCTCACGGCGCTGGCGAGGGCGGTGGCGCCGGGTGGCGCGGTGTCGGTGCTGGTGGCGAACCGCCACGCGGCCGTGCTCCACCGCGCGCTGGCGGGCCGGGTCGGCGAAGCCCGGCAGCTGCTCGAGAGCGGCGACGGCGTCGCCCCGGGCGACACCGTGCTGCGGCGCTTCTCCGCCTCCGGGCTGCGCGCCGACCTGGAGGCCGCGGGCCTCGAAGTGACGCTGCTGCAGGGCGACCGGGTGATCTCCGACCTGGTCACCGGCGACGTCCGGGACGACGAGCTGGCGGAGTTCGAGCGGGTGGCGGCGGCCACGCCGGCGCTGCGGGAGATCGCCGGCCGGCTGCACGCGGTGGCGCGCCCGGCCTGAGCCGGTTCCGCGGGTTTCCGCCGTCGCGCTCCCCTGGCGATCCGAAACCGGCGATGACCTCTGGGGCTTCGCCACCCGAACCCCCCGAAAACTGGCAGTGACCTCTGGGGCTTTGCCCCAGGTCGGGGGCTTCGCCACCCGAACCCCCCGAAAACTGTCGGTGGTGGCCGGTAGCGTCCTCGGTGTGGGGCGAAACGCTGAGCTGCCGGGCGGGATGGGCCGGTTCCGCGTCCGGCCGGGGGAACCGGCGCCGGACGACACCGGGTGCGGGCTGCTGCACGTCGACATGGACGCGTTCTTCGTGTCGGTCGAGCTGCGGACCCGGCCCGAGCTCGCGGACAAGCCGGTCGTGGTGTCCGGGGGCGGCCCGCGGGCCGTCGTGGCCGCGGCGAACTACCCGGCGCGGAAGTTCGGCGTGCGCTCGGCCATGCCGTTCTCGACGGCGAAGCGGCTGTGCCCGCACCTGATCAACATCCCGCCGACGTCGGGGCTCTACGGCGAGGTCTCCCGCGGCGTCATGGGCATCTTCCGCGAGCTGACGCCGCTGGTCGAACCGCTCAGCCTGGACGAGGCGTTCCTCGACGTCAGCGGGGCGCTGCGGCGGTTGGGCGCCACCCCGGCTTCGCTGGGCGCGCAGATCCGCGCGCGGGTCGCGGCCGAGCACGGGATCACCTGCTCGGTGGGGGTGGCGAAGGTCAAGTTCGTCGCGAAGCTGGCGTCGGGGATGGCGAAGCCGGACGGCATGGTCGTGGTGCCCGCGGCGGAGACCCTGGCGTTCCTGCACCCGCTGCCGGTGTCGGCGCTGTGGGGCGTCGGCGCGCGGACCGAGGAGCACCTGCGGCGCCTGGGCCTGGCCACGATCGCCGACGTCGCCGCATTCCCGCCGGAGCGGCTGAAGAAGTCGCTGGGCACCGCGGCCGGCGAGCACCTGTACCGGCTGGCGCACGGGGTGGACGAGCGGTCGGTCGAGGTCGAGTCGCCGGAGAAGTCGATCGGCGCGGAGCACACCTTCGACGTCGACCGGCACGACCGGGCCTCGCTGGGGCTGGAGCTGCTGCGTCTTTCGGAGCGGGTCGGCGCGACGCTGCGGGGGCGCGGGTTGCGCGGCCGGACGGTCTCGATCAAGGTGCGCTTCGCGGACTTCCGGACGATCACCCGGGCCCGCACGCTGGTCTCGGCGACGGACGTGGCGCGCGAGATCCACGCGGTCGCCGTGGCGCTGCTGGCCGAGCACGCGCCGACCGGGGCCGTGCGGCTGATCGGCGTCCGCGTCGAAGGGCTGGACACGGGGGAGGCGGGGGAGCAGCTGGTGTTCGACTCGCCGGCACCGCGCTGGCGCGACGCGGAGGTGGCGGCGGACGTCGCGCGGTCGAAGTTCGGTTCGGCGGCGGTGCGCCCCGCGTCGTTACTGGGGCCTCGGGAGGGGTGACGGCACGGACGGTGATCTTCGACTCGGCGGCGTTCCCCCACAACGGCGGTCGGGCGGCAAAACGGTCACGATCGGCGGCGGTGACGGTCCGCAACGCCCTCCGGGCGGGATTTAGCCCAATTCGATCCCTTCTGGATGCGGGATCGGGTAGTCGTGCGGGCGCGGGCCTCGTATCCTGGACAGTGCCACCCCGCCTGGGGTTGGCTGTTGGGTCCAGGACGTTGCGCGGCCCGGCGCCCGCGACAGCTGTGCCGGAGGAGGAAAGATGCCACTCTCCGAGCATGAGCAGCGGCTGCTCGATCAGATCGAGCGCGAGCTCTATGCCGAGGACCCCAAGTTCGCATCCACGGTGCGTGGCACCCGGTTGCGTCGCCCCGCTCGCCGACGGCGTATTCAGGGCATCGCCCTGTTCGTAGTGGGCGTGGCCCTGCTGGTGCTGGGCGTGGTGGTGCCGCAGTTCCGGGTGGCCGACATCCCGCTGATCAGCGTGCTCGGGTTCCTCGTGATGTTCTTCGGAGTCATGATGGCCGTCACATCGATTCGGCACGGCGCCGACGGAGACGGCAAGGCCGGTGGACCAGCCACCCGCGGCGGCAAGCCATCGGGTCGCCGGAGTTCCTTCACCCAGAGGATGGAGGAGCGCTTCCGCCAGCGCTTCGAGGAGCAGTAGCGCCGCAAGACGACGAGATCCGCGTCCCGCCGAACGGAGGGACGCGGATCTTCTTGTGTGCTCAACCAGCCCGCGTGGGGCTGTCCAGCTGCGGTGACAGTGGGTGACCCCCACGCGGGTGACCTGCTCTGGCCTGCGGATCGACCCCGAAACTCGCGTGTTCAGAACCGGAACTCGCGTGATCGAGCCCGGATCTCGCGTGATCGGCCCCGGAACTCGCGTGTTCAGAACCGGAACTCGCGTGATTGAAGGCGGAACTCGCGTGCTCGGGGGTCAGTCGCGGTTGCGGAAGACCGAGCGGGGGAACAACTTCCCCTTCCAGGACAGCGGCGCGTTGCGGCGAAGGCTCCGCCGCAGGCCCTCGAAGGCCGGCGGGAGATCCGGCTGAGGTGCGTCGTCCTCGCCGTACCACGATCTCTCCAGGACGCCGATGACCGTCCGGAGGTCTTCGCGGCCCTCGTCGTCCAGGTGGTGCTTGGCCGCCAGCTTCTGGCCCGCCACGCGGACCGTGTCGCTGCTCGGGATCGGCAGGCCGCGGTCCGCGCACTCCGCGCGCAGCTCCGCCCAGGCCGCGTCGGCCGCGCCCGGCTGTTGCTGGACGATGCGCTGCAAGCGCCGTCGGCGGACGACCTCGCGGATCAGCGCCGGGCCGGCCGCCGCGAGCTGCAGGACCACCACCAGCACGCCGAGCCACCAGACCACCGTCGCCGCGAGAAGACCCAGCGCGGTGATCCACAAGCCCACCGCCAGCAGCGGCAGCCAGCCGAGCAGCGCCTGGAGGCGGGACGGTGCCGCCACCGGCGCCGGTGCCCGCACCAGCAGTGCGCCCTCGCTCCGGTCGCCGTCCGCCGGCCCTGGTGGCGGCGCGCCGTCCCCCGGCCGCGTGCGCCCGCGGCCCAGCGACCGCCGCAGCAGCGCCGCGACGATCAGGGCGCCCGCTCCCAGCGCGGCGAGCACCAGGGCGAGGTCGAACAGCCAGTCGTCGCTGCCCGAGGCGTCCTTGGCCGTCTGCGCCGGGACGTTCGGCTCGTTGTCGCGCGGAACGCCGGTCGGTGCCGCGCTCGACTGGACCGTGCTCGGCGCCACCTGGGTGTCGTCCGGCTGGTTGCCGTTCTGCGGGCCGGCCTGCAGGTACGACGGGGTGATGCCGCGGCCGTCGGACAGCGGCGTCGGGTCGAACGTCACCCAGCCCTTGTCGCCGAAGTACGCCTCGACCCACGCGTGCGCGTCCTGGGTGGTGATCGACAGGTAGTCGTTGACCTGCACGCCCGGCGTGAAGCCGATCGCCACGCGCGACGGGATGCCCGCCACCCGCAGCATGACGCCCATCGCCGACGCGAACTGCTCGCAGAAGCCGCGCTTGCCGTTGAGGATGAAGTCGGTGAGCGCGTCGGTGTCGGTCACCGGCGCGGTCTTCGTGTCGTAGACGAACCCGTTCTGCGCCGTGAAGTAGCGCCAGATCGCCGAGGCCCGGTCGAAGTCGTTGGCCGCGCCGGTGATCAGCTGCTCGGTCTTCGCGCGGACGCGGTCGTCGACCCGGTCGATCTGGGTGTAGCGCGGCGGCAGGTCGTCGACCCGCGAGGTCACGCGCAGCTCGGCGGCCGTCGGCTCCCTCAGCGACGCGTACTCGGTGTACCCCGGCGGGGCCTCGCTGCGGGTGGTGAACACCGTGCCGCTGATCTGGTCGTAGAGGTAGCCGCTGCCCGCGCCGTCGATGACGCGCGGCGCGCCGTACACCGGCAGCCAGTTGTCCCGCCAGCTGGTCGGCTCGACGTCGATCCGGCGCGCGGTGCCCGTGCCGTCGTCGCCCGGGGCGGGCGGCAGCTGCGGCCCGACCGGGACGCCCTGCTGCGAACGGCCTTCGTCGTGCAGGCCCCAGCCCTTGTTCGGGTAGTAGGTGTCCAGCGTCATCGCGCGCATCAGCCGCCGGTCGGTGCCGAGGCCGCGGACCTTGAACAGCTCGCGGTTCGACCCCTGGTCGAGCATGCCGCGCAGCTCGGTGAACGGCTGGATGCCGAAGCCGCCGGAGCCCGCCCCCGGGCCGCTGCCGCTCTCGCCGAACGGCATCCGCCCGATCGTGCCGACCCACGTGATCGCCCCGCCCAGCAGGCCGAGCACGATCGCCGCGCAGACGACCGCGACCGGCGCGGACAGCACCCCCGGCTTGCCGCTGCGCCCGGGGGCCTCCCGGGTGCGCCAGCGCTGGTGCCGGTGGTTGCCGTCGACGGCCAGCAGGCCGGCGAACGCCGCCCCGCCGAGCAGGAACGTCCACCACGGCAGCATTTCCTCGCTCAGCGCGGCCGGCACGGCGTAGACGCAGAGCAGCACGAGCCCGGTCGCCGCGGGCGCCGCGGCGGCGACGGTCAGGGTGTCGACGAGGACGGCGACCAGGCCGATCAGGATGGTGACGAGGCACAGGATCGGCTGGCTGCCCTCGACCGGCGGCAACCCGACGCGGATCTGCTCGGCGGCGCTCGACAGCGTGGTCCCGATTTCGGCGAACGCCTCCGGGCCGGGGATGACCTGCAGGATGCCGTGCGTGGTGAAGGCGCCGGTGATGAGGAAGAGCAGGACGAGCAGCTGCCCCAAGCCGACCAGGACGGTCGGCACCTGCAGCGAGCGGAGGGCCAGCCCGGAAGCCCCGATGAGCAGGACGGCGACGAACAGGTACCCGAACCAGGCCAGGCCGGTGACGACGCTGGTGACCGAGGTCGCGGCGCAGAGGGTGGCGACCCCGGCGGCGACGGGCGCGAGAACGCTGCTGCGCCAGGCGGACAGCGGTCGTTCCGGCCGGGGTGCGGGCCGCTCGAACTTCCGCGGCGGTGCGGCGGTGCTCATCGCGGCCCTCCGGTCGAGGTGCTGCGGTGGGTGGCGGTGTGCTGGGGTGCGGTGCCCATCGCGGCCCCTCCCGGTCGAGGTGCTGCGGTGCGTCGTGGTGCGGTGCTGCTCATCGCGGCCCTCCGATCAGGGTGCCGCGACGTGCGCCGCTGCGGCACAGCTCGGCCCAGACCTGCGGCATCGGCGAACCGGGGCCCGCCACGATCACGCCCCAGCCGGCCGCGCGCAGCAGTGCCGCCGAGTCCTCCGTGGCCGCCGCCCGCTGCTCCGGGGCGCTCACCCCCGCCGACCACGTCGGCGTGTCCAGCAGGACCGCCAGGCTCCTGATGCCGCGCGGGCGGTACTGGGTCAGCTCGTGCACCGCCTCCGTGCTCACCGTGCCGAGCACCGCGATCAGCTCCTGGCCCTCGGCCGGGTCCCCGGCCAGCGTGATGTCGCGCTGGTGCGCCGGCTGCAGGGCCGCCAGCGCGTCGAGCACGACGTGGTCGTAGTGGTCGCCGCCCTCGCCCGGGGTGTCCGCCAGCGTGACGCCGTGCTCGCTCACCAGCCGGACGCGGTGGCCGGACCGGCGCAGGTGCAGGGCCGCCGACGCCGCGAACGCCACCGCCCACTCCAGGCTCGCCGCCGGGCCGGCGCCGTGGTGCGCGGCCGCGCGGTGGTCCAGCAGCACCGTCGTGCCACCGCGCCACGGGCGTTCCTCGACGCGGACCATGATCTCGTCGCGGCGGGCCGTCGAGCGCCAGTGCACCTTCCGCAGGTCGTCGCCCTGGCGGTACTGGCGGACGATCACGTCGGGCTCGCCCTGCCCGGCGTGCAGCCGGACCGTGCCGTCGTCGCCGACGCCGATGCCCGCGCCGCTCGGCAGGCCCCACAGCGGGACCACGCGGGGCACGACGACCAGCCGCGAGTGCCCGATCAGCTCGCGCTCGAACTCGCACAGCCCGAACGGGTCGGTGATCGTCGCGCGCAGTGGCCCGACCTGCTGGATCCCGCGCAGCACCGGCTGCAGCGGGTAGCGCAGCGCGACGCGCCGGTCGTGCGGGAGCCGCTCGACGACGAACCGCGGCCGCGAACCCAGCGCGTACGGCACGCCGTCTTCGAGGAGGATCTCGCCGGCGGGCAGCCGCCCGCTGCGCCACAGCTCCAGCTGCACCTCGCCGTTGCCGCCGACCGCGACCCGTTGCGGGCGCAGCGTGCGGGTGGCGCCGATGCGCAGCCGCGTCGCCGAGATGAACGCGGCGACCAGCAGTGGCAGCGCCACCACGAACACCGCCACCCGCAGCAGGTCGCGCTCGTTGAGCACGAACGAGCACACCGCGGCGGCGATCCCCGCGGCCAGGAGGCAGCGACCGCGGGTGGTCAGGCCGGACAGGGCACGCAGCATGCCGTTCTCTTCCCCTTCGGGCGGTGAAAGCTAGGGCCGGGTGCCCTGCGGCACCGGCACCCGGTGCAGCACCGCGCGCACGACGTCGGTCGCCGACCGGCGGGCCGCGTGGGCCTCCGTGGTCAGCATCAGGCGGTGCGCCAGTACCGGCACCGCCACCGTGTGCAGGTCGTCCGGCACGACGTAGTCGCGGCCCGACAGCGCGGCTTGCGCCCGCGCCGCGCGGACGAGGTGCAGCGTGGCCCGCGGGGACGCGCCGAGCCGGACCTCCGGGACGCCCCGGGTGGCCGCGACGACGTCGACGGCGTACCGGCGGACCTCGGGGGCCATGTGCACGCCGCGGACCGTCTCGATCAGCCGGTGCACGGTCTCGCCGTCGGACACCGGTTGCAGGTCCTCGATCGGGTTGTGCCCGGCGTGCTCGTCGACCATGGCCAGCTCGGCCTGCTGGTCGGGGTAGCCGATGGAAACCCGCGCGGTGAAGCGGTCGCGCTGGGCTTCGGGCAGCGCGTACGTGCCTTCCATCTCGATCGGGTTCTGCGTGGCGATCACCATGAACGGCTCTTCGAGCCGGTAGGTCGTGGTGTCGACGGTGACCTGGTGCTCTTCCATGCACTCCAGCAGCGCCGACTGCGTCTTCGGCGAGGCGCGGTTGATCTCGTCGCCCACCACGATGTTCGCGAACACCGGGCCGGGGCGGAAGTCGAACTCGCCGGACTGGCGGTTGTAGATGGAGACGCCGGTGACGTCGCTCGGCAGCAGGTCGGGGGTGAACTGGATGCGGCTGACCGTGCAGTCGATCGACCGGGCGAGCGCCTTGGCCAGTGACGTCTTGCCGACGCCGGGCACGTCCTCGACCAGGAGGTGGCCTTCGGCGAGCAGGGTCACCAGCGCGATCCGGATGACGTCGGGCTTGCCGACGAGCACGCGTTCCACGTTGGCGGCGATCCGCCGCGCGGTGTCGTGCAGTTCGTCCAGCGGCACTCTGCCGGGGTGACCGGGGACCCGGCCGTTGCCCGAGGGCTCCGCCGGGTAAGGCGGCCGCCCGGATGCCTGCTCACCCGATCCGGGCGCGGCAGACTGGATTCTCGACGTCACTCGACCTCCTGGTGGCGCATGGCCGCGCGCAGTGTGCGCACCGCCGGGCCGAACGGCCCCCTCGCTGCTGTCCGCGCGCAGCGACCAGCCTTCCACCCAGTGTGTCAAACCCGGGCGAACCGGGGGCTGGAACCCCGCGATGACACTGCGCAATCAGCGACGATACCCCGATCAGGGGGGTATTCACCCGATTCTGGGTGCTCCCGCTGACACCCTGCTCTGTCGTATGCTGCGGTTCGAGGTCGCCCGGCTACGGAGAGGCGTATCCGCTTATGAGCGAGCTGCGAACCCAGCCGCCCTTCGACGTCCGCGGCTTCGCGGTCGCGCCGGAGCTGGCCACGGACGCCTACGCGAAGCTCGGCCGGCTGCAGGACGTCGTGGGCGAGATGGTCCGTGAAGCCAAGGTGCTCGGCCGGAGCGTGCCGCTGGGCGGCGGGTACGCCGGCGAGATCGGCGAGTTCATGGCCGAGTACGGGATCGGCGGGCAGGGCTCGGCGGTGCAGCAGCTGACCGCGTTCGGCAAGGAGCTGGAGACGCTCAAGCGGCGGATCGGCGAGGCGCTGGCGAAGTACCAGCACGCCGACGAGCAGGCGGCCGAAGGCGTGGACTGCACGGGTGGCTGAGCCGGTGCGCGCGAAGGGGACCGACGGGTGGGGCCGGGGGCTTCTCCTCGCTTCCGCTCTCCTCCTCACCGCGTGCGGGCAGCAGAGCGCCCCGCCGGCCGCCGTGGGGCACACCTCCGCGGTGGCCTCCGCGCCCGCCGTACCTCCGCTGTCCGCTTCGCCGACCGGTCTCACCGCGCTCGATCCCTGCACCCTGCTCTCCCCGCAGGACCGGTCGGCCGCCGGCGTCACCGTGCTCGGGAAGCCCAAGGCCATCGCCGGTGCCCGGGCGTGCGACTGGACCGTGCCCGCCACCTTCGGCGTCACCGTCACCTTCGACGAACGACACGGCCTGGCCGATCTCGACGTCACCAAGAAGAACGCCACGAAGACGACGGTCGGCCGCCACCCCGGGCTGAAGGTCGCCGACAAGAAGGCCGCCGACGGCACCTGTGCCGTGCTGCTCGGCGTCGGTGACCACGCCAGCGTGCAGATCGACGTCAGCAACACCGGCTTCTCGGACACCCCGCTCGCGTGCCGTCGCGCGGGCACGGTGGCCGGGCTGGTCGAACCCAAACTGCCCTGACCAGGAGGTGCGCCGTGCCCGAACCACCCGTCGCCACCGCGCGGTACGAGGCCTACAGCCACGAGGCGATGGCCGCGGAGGTCGTGCGCGGCAACGACCCGGTCGCCGCCGGCGAAACCGGCGCGCGCTGGGACGGGCTGGCGAAACGGCTGCAGGAGTCCACCGCCGACGTCGCCGCGCTCGTCGCTTCCTCCGACGAGCACTGGCGCGGCCCGGCGGGCGACGCGGCGCGCGCGGCGCTGGGCCGGGCCGCGCAATGGCTTTCGCACTCCGCCGCCGTCTCGGCGTCGGTGGGGCAGGCGGTCGGTGCCCAGGCCGAGGCGGCCGCGCGGGCCCGGGCCGACATGCCGCCGCCGGTGACCTACGACCCGGCGTCGATGATCCGCGACGCGGCGTCCAGCGGGAACGTGCTCGTCCTGGCCGGGCTGGCCGGGGAGATGGCCGCCCGCCGGGCCGAAGCGGAGGCCGCGCGGCAGAAGGCCATCGACGTCCTCCGGACGAGGGACACCGCGCTGCGCGGCCACGTGCCCGCCGAGACGTTCCCCGCCCCGCCGGCGCTGGGGCGGGCTTGATCCGGGTCTCGGCGTCGGCGTTCGACATCCTCTGGACCGACCTCGGCCACGACCGCCCGCCGGAACCGCTGAGCGTCCGCAGCGTCGGCGCGACCGACGCCGAACGGGCCGAGGTGCGGAAGGCCGTCTACGGCAACCTCGCCGAGCGCGGGCTCCACGACGGGTCCCGGCTGGAGCCGGCCCTGGCCGCGCGGTTGAACCTGCTCGCGGACGCGGACGTGTTCGTCGCGTGCGAGGCACTGGCGGACATGACGGCGGCGACGCCGTTCCGCGCGGTGACCGCGGCCCGCGGCCGCCGCGGCGTCCTGGCGACCCAGCCGGAGCAGACGATCGGCCTGGACTCGATCCGCGACGGCGAGCTCGCCACGGCGATCGTCGACGTCCTGCCGGAGCTGTCGGCGGGCCCCGGCTACGGCATCAGCCTCCCGGCGTCGACGCTCTCGGGTGCTTCGGAGGCCGGTTCGGGGCCGGCGTCGGCCCAGCTCGAGGAGGTCCGGGCGATCCAGGCGCGGCCGGTGTACGCGGCGGGGCAGTTCAGCGTGAGCCGTCGCTCGGGATCGGGCCGGGTGACCCGGGTCGGCGGCTTGACCTGGTTCGACACCGACGTCGGCGCGTATTGCGCGACGAAGACCCCGGGCCGGGGTGGGCAGGAGTGGGTGACGGTCAGCCCGGTCGACAGCACCCGCCTCGCCGCCCGCGTCACGGCCCTCCTCACCCCGCAGGACTGACGCGCCGAGGTGTGACCCGGGACGGAACCGACGTGATCCGGGACGGAACCGACGTGATCGGGGACGTAACGCGCGAGTTCCGGCTTCGATCACGCGAGTTCCGGGTCTGATCACGCGGGATACGGGTCTGATCACGCGGGATCCGGGTTTCGGGACGGGTGCCCCCACTCGGCCCCACCCGGTTCCCCACCTTGACCCACTGCGGGCCCCACGGCGCCCCACTCGAGGGGTGGGAGGGTTCTTTCGCGGCCGTTATGCGGACGCATGGGGAACAGCTGAGGTTGCTCCGGCCCCCGGTGCGGGGGATCTTGGCCACCGTGCCCCACCACACCCCCCACCAGGCCCCACCCTGCTGACCTGCGCAAACGGAACACCCGACGGAGTGGTCTGCCCGTTTGTCGCGTTGACTGTGGTGAAAAGTGGGGTACGGTGGTGGCCAGTGGGGCGGAAGGGAAGCCCCGTAGCCGCAGGCGGTGGTTCGCCACCGGGTGCGGTAGGGAGGTGGAGGCCGTGTTCCTCGGCACCCACACCCCGAAGCTGGACGACAAAGGGCGGCTCGCGCTGCCCGCGAAGTTCCGTGACGCCTTGGCGGGTGGGCTGATGCTTACCAAGGGGCAGGACCACTGCCTCTTCGTCTTCCCCCGCGCCGAGTTCGAGCAGATGGCGCGCAAGGTCGCCGAGGCCCCGTTCACGAACGAGGCGGTTCGGGCCTACCAGCGCTACCTGTTCGCCGGCACGGACGAGCAGCGTCCGGACGGCCAGGGGCGCATCACCATCGCGCCCGAGCTCCGCCGCTACGCGGGGCTCAGCAAGGAGTGCGTGGTGATCGGGGCGATCACCAGGCTGGAGATCTGGGACGCCCAAGCGTGGCAGGGCTACCTGGAGGAGCACGAAGACAGCTACGCGAAGGCTCGAGAGGAAGTACTGCCGGGCGTCTTCTAGGCGTGTGGTCGCGGTGCACCTTCGTCGTCGGGGGACGAGAGGTTCGCCGTCCGCACGATGAGGGGAAGCCCACCCGGATGCCGTGAGGCCTCTGTCCGCTCAATGGCCCTGGTGCACCTTCCCCGGTACCAGGTCAGCAGCGGGCGGACAGGGACCTGACGGCATCCGCCATATTTCCCCCCGGGCCGCCCAGGCGAGAGAGGGGGAGGGAACACCATGACGGCACCCGAGCACGTCCCGGTACTGCTGAGCCGCATCGTCGAGCTGTTCACTCCCGTGTTCGCCGACCGCGACGGCGTCCTCGTGGACGCGACGGTCGGCCTCGGCGGGCATTCCGACGCCCTCCTGGAGGCCTTCCCGCGGCTGCGGCTCGTCGCGCTGGACCGCGACCCCGCCGCGCTCGAAAAGTCCGCGGAACGCCTGGCCCGCCACGGCGACCGCGTCGACTTCGTCCACACGGTCTACGACGGGCTCCCGGAGGCCCTGGAAAGCGTGGGCCTCGAAAAAGCCGACGGCATCCTGTTCGACCTCGGCGTCTCCTCGATGCAGCTGGACCGCGCCGAGCGCGGGTTCGCCTACTCCAAGGACTCGCCGCTGGACATGCGGATGGACCCGACGACCGGGTTCACCGCCGCCGACGTGCTCAACACCTACGCACCCGGCGAGCTGATCCGGATCCTGCGGGACTACGGCGAAGAACGCTTCGCGCAGCGGATCGTCAAGGCCGTCGTGGCCGCGCGGGAAAAGGAGCCGTTCACCACCAGCGGACGCCTGGTCGCACTGCTCTACGACGCCGTCCCGGCCGCCACCCGCCGCACCGGCGGGCACCCGGCCAAGCGCACGTTCCAGGCGCTGCGGATCGAGGTCAACGGCGAACTGGAGGTGCTGCGCCGCGCCATGCCCGCCGCGCTGGGGGCGCTGCCGGTCGGCGGGCGGATCGTCGTCGAGTCGTACCAGTCCCTGGAGGATCGGCTGGTCAAGCAAGCACTGGCCGAGCTCGCGAAGTCCCGCACCCCGGAGGGGCTCCCGGTGGAGCTGCCGGGACACGGACCGGAGCTGAAGCTCCTCACGCGCGGCGCCGAGAAGGCCGGCGAAGAGGAGATCGAACGGAACCCGCGCGCCGCCTCGGTGCGGCTGCGGGCCGCAGAGAGGATCGGAGAGCCGCGATGACCGCTCCCGCGAAGTCCTCCCGCCGCCGGGCCGCGCCGGCGACGGGGGGTCGCACCGAGGCCGCCCGCACCTCGACGGGCACCGTCGAGCCGGACCGGCAGGCGCCGCAACCGGCCAAGGCCGCGCCGCGGCGCGGGTCGCGCGGCCGCACGTCCGCGGCCGAGCGCGCCTACGCGCGCCGCGCCCAGCGCGCCGACCTGCTGAAGGAACGCGAAGCGCGGCCGGAGCCCAAGGCCCGGGCCGCCGAGCCGCCGGAGAAGCCGAAGCTCCAACTGAAGCTGCTGCTGCCGAAGTCGCGCGCGTCGTTCGTGCTGATGATGATGGCGCTGCTGGCCGCCGGTGTGGCGACCACGCTGTGGCTGACCACGCAGGCGATCGCCGACTCCTACCGGCTCGAGCAGCTGCGCACCACCAACGCGAACCTGGCCGAGCAGAAGGAACAGTTGCAGCGCGACGTCGCCAAGGCCGAGTCACCCGCTTCACTGGCCCCCGCCGCCCAGCAGCAGGGCATGGTGCCCGGCGGTGACCCGGCGCGGATCGTCGTCGGCCCGGACGGGAAGACCTCGCTCGTCGGCGAGCCCAAGAAGGCCAAGGCGGACACCCCGGTGGTGCCGGCCGCGCCGCCCGCCGCGCCCGCCGCGGGCACGCAGTCGCAGCAGGGCGCGCCGATCGAGGGCGACCAGCCCGCTGTGCCCGCCGAAGAGCAGCCGCCGGCGCAGCAGCAGCCGCCGGCCCAGCCGGGAGGCGGCCAGTGATGGCTTCGGGCCGCAGCCAGGCCCGCGCGCGCGCCGCGGGCAGCGCGCGGCGGACGTACGCCGCCGGAACCCGCAGCGCGGCCGCACGGCGGGGCAACGGCGGGCACCGCAGCCGGTTCTCCGCCGTGCGCCTGCTGCTGGTCGCCGTACTGCTGGTCGCGGGCGTGAAACTGGTGCAGGTGCAGTGGTTCGACGCCGAGGCGCTCTCGGCCGCGGCCGAACGGCAGCGCGCCCAGACCATCGACATCCCCGCCCAGCGCGGGTCCATTGTGGACCGCAACGGCGCGAAGCTGGCGTTCAGCGTCGAGGTGCGCACGCTCTCGGTGAACCTCAAGGCGCTGCACAAGAGCATGGACGACTTCGCCACGAAGAACCCCGGCACGACGAAGACGTTCGACGCCGAGACCGCCGCGGCCGCCAAGTACATCTCGGGCAAGCTCCCGAAGGTGATCGGCGAGCAGCAGCTGCTCGACCTGTTCCACAAGCAGGCGTCCTTCACCTACCTGGTGAACAACGTCGAGCCGTCCATCGCCGCCGACATCGTCAAGCACTTCGCGTGGATCGGCGTCGAGAAGCGCGCGCTGCGGGAGTACCCGGGCGGCGGCCTGGCGGCCAACATCGTCGGTGCCGCGAACTGGCGTTCCGAAGACAAGGACGTGTCGAAGCACAACCTCCACGGCCTGGTCGGGCTCGAGCTGCTGCGCGACAACGACCTGGCGGGCACGCCGGGCCGGATGATGGTCAACACCAAGAACGGCAGCGACAACGTCGTCATCCCGGGCACCGAGCGCGACCTGCAGGCCGCCGTCCCCGGCTCCGACCTCGAGCTGACCATCGACTCCGACCTGCAGTACGAGGTGCAGCGGCAGCTGGCGGACTACGTCCAGCAGTCGCACGCCAAGGGCGGGCAGGCCGTCGTCATGGACGCCAAGACCGGCGAGGTCTACGCGCTGGCCAACGACAAGACCTTCGACCCCAACGACCAGAGCACCTGGAAGACCGACGACCTGGCCAACCCCGCGGTCACCACGCCGTTCGAACCCGGTTCGGTGAACAAGCTCGTCACCGCCACCGGGGCGATCGACTTCGGTGTCGCGACGCCGGAGTCCACGGTCGAGGTGCCCGGTGCGCTGCAGGTGGCCGACAAGACGGTGCACGACGCCTGGACCCACGGGACCCAGACCTTCACCACCACCGGGATCTTCGCCAAGTCGTCCAACATCGGCACCCTGCTGCTGGCGCAGAAGATCGGCGAGGAGCGCTACGCCAACCTGCTCAAGTCGTTCGGCCTCGGCCAGCGCACCGGCGTCGGCCTGCCCGGCGAGAGCGCGGGCGTGGTGCCCGCGCGCAGCCAGTGGTCGGCGACCACCTTCGGCAACCTGCCCATCGGGCAGGGCCTGATGATGACCGTCCTGCAGATGGCCGGGATGTACCAGGCGATCGCCAACGACGGCCTGCGCGTCGAACCCCGGATCGTCAAGGCCAAGGTGAACCCGGACGGCACGACCGTGCCCGAGCCGGCCCCGAAGTCGGTCCGGGTGGTCAGCCCGCAGACCGCGAAGACGGTGCGCGACATGATGCGCGCGGTCGCCCAGAACGGCAAGGGCCTCCAGAAGGGCACCGCGCCGACGGCGGCGGTCGAGGGCTACCAGATCTCCGGGAAAACCGGCACCGGCCAGCAGGTCGACCCGCGGACGAAGGCCTACAGCGACCACCTGTACAACATCACCTTCGCCGGCATCCTGCCCGCCGACCACCCGCGGTTCGTCGTCGGGATCCGGCTGGACGCGCCGGACACGACGCTGCCGGTCGGGCACTCCGCCGCGCCGCTGTTCCACACCATCGCGTCGTACGTGACGCAGCGGTACCAGATTCCGTTGTCCGACGGCCCCTCGCCGGAGGTCCCGCTCATCATCGCGCCGTAGTCAGGCACTGTCCGTTAAAGCCCCCTCACGCGGCAACGCGCGAGGGGCTTCGACGCGTGAGCGTCCACATCGGCCGGCGACGGGGAAACCCTTGCGGCGCAACGGGGTCCGCGGCGCCGTTTAGCACATGTGCCCGGCCCGCACGCAATCGCCGTACCGCGTGCGGGTGCCCGAACCGCCCGCCGGTAGCCTCTTGGCCGTGTCCGTGTCCTCGTCCAGTTCCCAGGTGCCGGAAAGCCCGGTGAAAGCGGTCCCCGCGCCGCCCCGTCCGGCGCGCATCGACCCGGTCCCGCTGGCGACGCTGCTCGCCAGGGCGGACGCCCGCCTGATCGCCGGGTCGCCCGACGCGGCCGAGCTCACCGTCACCGGCACCACCCTGCGTGCCCAGCACGTCCTGCCCGGCGACCTCTTCGCCGCCCTCCCGGGTGCCCGCGCCCACGGCGCCGACTTCAGCGACCAGGCGGTTGCGGCCGGAGCCGTCGCCGTCCTCACCGACGCCGCGGGCGCCGAGCGGCCCGCCCTGCGCGACGCCGGTGTCCCGGTCCTGGTCCACGCCGACCCGCGCGCCGCCCTCGGCGAGATCGCCGCCTGGATCTACGGCGAGCCCTCCCTGAAGCTGTCCGTGCTCGGCGTCACCGGCACCTCCGGCAAGACGACGACGTCCTACCTGGTCGACGCCGGCCTGCAGGCCGCCGGGCTGACCACCGGCCTGATCGGCACGGTGGAGACCCGGATCGCGGGCGAACGGCTGGTCAGCGGCTTCACCACGCCGGAGGCGCCCGACCTGCAGGCGCTGCTCGCGGTGATGCTCGAGCGCGGCGTCACGCACGTGCCGATGGAGGTCTCCAGCCACGCGCTCGCCCTGGGCCGCGTCAACGGCACCCGGTTCTCCGTCGGCGCCTTCACCAACCTCTCCCAGGACCACCTGGACTTCCACAAGGACATGCAGGAGTACTTCGCCGCGAAGTCCCTGCTGTTCGACGGCCGCTCGACGCACGAGGTCGTCGTGGTCGACAGCGCGTGGGGCCAGGCCCTGCTCACGCCGCAGACGATCACCGTCACCACCGACCCGGGTACCGAAGCCGCGTGGAAGGCCACCGATCTGGAGGCCACCCCGCATGGCGAGCAGACGTTCACCCTGCACGGCCCGGACGGCGTCCGCGCGGCCGCCCGGATCCCGCTGCCCGGCGAGTTCAACGTCGCCAACGCCGTGCTGGCGGCCGCGATCCTGAGCACCGCCGGCGTGGCACTGGAGCACATCGTCGCCGGGCTCGCCCAGGTGCAGGTGCCAGGCCGGATGGAGCGCGTCTACGTCGGCCAGGAGTTCACCGCCGTCGTCGACTACGCCCACAAGCCGGCCGCGGTCGCCCAGGGGCTGGACGCGCTGCGGGCCCGCACCGAGGGCCGGATCATCACCGTGCTCGGCTGCGGCGGCGACCGGGACACCGCCAAGCGCCCGATGATGGGCGAGGCCGCCGCCCGCCGCAGTGATGTCCTGATCGTCACCGACGACAACCCGCGCTCCGAGGACCCGGCGGCGATCCGCGCCGCCATGCTCGCCGGCGCCCGCGCGGTCGGGCCCGCCGAGGGCGGCGAAGTCATCGAGATCGGTGACCGCCGCGAGGCCATCGCGCACGCCGTTTCGCTCGCCGGACCGGGCGACATCGTCTTCCTCGCCGGCAAGGGGCACGAGTCCGGCCAGGAGGCCGGCGGCGTCGTGCACCCGTTCTCCGACCGCGACGAGCTGGCCGCGGCCATCCGCAACAAACTCGAGGTGAGTGTGTGATCGTGCTCAGCCTGGCCGAGATCGCCGACGTCGTCGGCGGCCGGCTGCACCGCGCCGAACCGGGCGCGCAGGTGACCGGCACCGTGGAGTTCGACACCCGGGAGCTCACGCCCGGCGGCCTGTTCGTCGCGCTGCCGGGGGAGAAGGTCGACGGCCACGACTTCGCCGCGCAGGCCGTCGAGGCCGGCGCCGTGGCCGTGCTGGCCGCCCGCGAGGTCGACGCACCCGCGATCGTCGTCCCGCCGCTCGCCGCGGGCGAGGCCCACGAGCGGTCGGTCGCGCTGACCGGCGACAAGGACGGCTCCGGTGCCGCGGTGCTGGCCGCGCTGGCCAAGCTCGCCCGGTACGTCGTGCAGCGCCTGGCCGAGGGCGAGCTGACCGTCGTCGGCGTCACCGGCTCCTCCGGCAAGACCTCGACCAAGGACGTCATCGCGCAGCTGCTCGAGCCGCTCGGCCCGACGATCGCGCCGCCCGGGTCGTTCAACAACGAGCTCGGCCACCCCTGGACGGCGTTGCGAGCCGACGCTCGGACGAAGCACCTGGTGCTGGAGCTGTCGGCCCGGGGCCCCGGGCACATCGCCCACCTCGCGGAGATCGCCCCGCCGAAGATCGGCGTCGTGCTCAACGTCGGCAGCGCGCACGTCGGCGAGTTCGGCTCGCGCGAAGGCATCGCGAAGACCAAGGGCGAGCTCGTCGAGGCACTGCCCGAGGACGGCGTCGCGGTGCTCAACCTCGACGACCCGCTGGTCGCGGCCATGGCGAGCCGCACGAAGGCCCGGGTGGTGTTCGTCGGCGAGAGCTCCTCGGCGCAGATCCGCGCGGAGCACATCACCCTCGACGACGAGGCCCGCGCGTCCTTCCGGCTGATCACCCCGGCCGGCGAGACCGACGTCAAGCTGCCGCTGCACGGCGAGCACCACGTCGGCAACGCGCTGTCCGCCGCGGCGGTCGCGCTGGAGCTGGGTGCGACGCCGGCGGAGATCGCGGCCCGGCTCTCGGCCCTCGAACGGCGCTCCGCGCGCCGCATGGAGGTCGTCACCCGGCCCGACGGCGTGACGATCCTCAACGACTCGTTCAACGCCAACCCCGAGTCGATGCGGGCCGGCCTGAAGGCCCTCGCGGCGATGACCCGGGAAACCGGCCGCCGGTCCTGGGCCGTGCTCGGCGTGATGGGCGAGCTCGGCGCGGACTCCGTCACCGCCCACGACGAGATCGGCAGGCTCGTCGTCCGGCTCAACATCGCCAAGCTCGTCGTCATCGGGCCCGAGGCGGCGGCCATGCACCAGGGCGCGCACCAGGAAGGCTCCTGGGGCGAGGAGTCCACTTTGGTACCCGACGTCGAGGCCGCCGCCGCCCTGCTGCATGATCAGCTCCGCCCCGGGGACGTGGTGCTGGTCAAGGCCTCCAAGGCCGCCGGCCTCTGGCGGGTCGCCGAGGCCCTGCTCGAACCCCGGGAAACCGACAACTCCGAGAATCGCTCGAACGGTGGTGACGCGTGATCAGCATCCTGATCGCGGCCGCGGCGGGCCTGCTGGTCTCCATCATGCTGACGCCCTACCTGATCCGGGTCTTCTCCCGGCAGGGCTTCGGCCAGGAGATCCGCGAGGAAGGCCCCCAGGGACACAAGTCCAAGCGCGGTACCCCGACCATGGGCGGTGTCGCGATCATCATCGCGATGGTCGTCGGGTACTTCGCCGCGCACCTGATCAACTGGATGTTCAACTCCCGCAGCGGCGCGCCGACGGCCTCCGGGCTGCTCGTGCTGATGCTCGCGGTGGGCCTGGGGATCGTCGGGTTCCTCGACGACTTCATCAAGATCCGCAAGCAGCGCAACCTGGGGCTGAACAAGACCGCGAAGCTGGTCGGGCAGCTCGTCGTCACCATCGCGTTCGCGGTGCTGGCGCTGAACTTCCCGAACCAGCACGGCATCACGCCGGCGTCGGAGAGCCTCTCCTACGTCCGCGACCTCGCGCTGATCACCTTCCCGTCGGTGATCTTCGTGATCTTCTGCTACGTCGTGATCTCCGGCTGGTCGAACGCGGTCAACTTCACCGACGGCCTCGACGGCCTGGCCGGTGGCGCGGCGGCGATGGTGCTGGCCACCTATGTCGTGATCTCGTTCTGGCAGGAGCGGCTGTCCTGCGCCAACGCGCCGGCCGCCGCCTGCTACGACGTCCGCGACCCGCTGGACCTGGCCGTGGTCGCCGCCGCGGCGACCGGTGCCTGCGTGGGCTTCCTCTGGTGGAACGCGGCCCCGGCGAAGATCTTCATGGGCGACACCGGCTCGCTGGCCCTCGGCGGCCTGGTCGCCGGCCTGTCCATGACGACCCGCACCGAGCTGCTGGCCATCGTCATCGGCGGCCTGTTCATGGTCGAGATGATCTCGGTGGTCGCGCAGATCGCGGTGTTCCGGACGACCCGGCGCAGGTTGTTCCGGATGGCGCCGTTCCACCACCACTTCGAGCTCGCCGGGTGGGCCGAAACCACGGTGATCATCCGGTTCTGGCTGCTCTCGGCGATCTGCTGCATGTTCGGGCTCGGCCTGTTCTACAGCGAGCAGCTGGGCCTCGGGGGCTGACTTTGGACTTCGCCGGTCGTCACGTTCTCGTCGCCGGGGCCGGGGTCACCGGCAAGTCGGTGGTCCCGGTGCTGGTCGAGCTGGGTGCGCGCGTCACCGTCACCGACGGCAACGCCGAGCGCCTGGCCGAGCTGGAGGGCCTCGGCGCCGAGCTGGTGCCGGGCCTGACCGAGCCGCCTTCCGACGTCGTCCTGGTCGTCACCAGCCCGGGCTGGCGGCCGACGTCACCGCTGCTGGTGGCCGCCGCCGAAGCCGGTGTCGAGGTCATCGGCGACGTCGAGCTGGCCTGGCGGGTCGGGCAGCTGCGCGAGCACCCGCCGTCCTGGCTGGTGGTGACCGGCACCAACGGCAAGACGACCACCGTGGGCATGCTCGAGTCGATCCTCAAGGTCGCCGGCAGCAACGCCGTGGCCTGCGGGAACATCGGCTACGCGGCGCTCGACGCGGTCCGCGCCGGGTACGACGTGCTGGCCGTGGAGCTGTCGAGCTTCCAGCTGCACTGGTCCTCGACCCTCGCCCCGGACGCCGCCGTGGTGCTGAACCTGGCCGAGGACCACATCGACTGGCACGGCTCGATGGCCGAGTACGCGGCCGCCAAGGGCCGCGTTTACACCCGGGCCAAGGTCGCGGTGCACAACGCCGACGACGACTGGTCCACCCGGATCGCCGCCGAGCACGCGCCCGACAGCGCCCGCCGCGTCGGCTTCCAGCTCGACACCCCGCGCGCCGGTGAGCTGGGCGTGGTCGAGGACCTGCTGGTCGACCGCGCCTTCGTCGCCGACCCGGCGAACAGCGCCGAGGAACTCGCCACGCTCTCCGACGTGCGCCCGGCGGGCCCGCACAACGTCGCGAACGCCCTCGCCGCGGCCGCGCTCGCCCGCGCCCACGGCGTCTCGCCGGAGGCCGTGCTGAAGGGCCTGCGCGAGTACCAGCCGGCCCCGCACCGGGCCGTCGAGGTCGCCGAGGTGGCCGGGGTGCGGTACGTCAACGACTCGAAGGCGACCAACCCGCACGCGGCCGCCGGGTCCCTGCGGGCGCACGCGAGCATCGTGTGGATCGCCGGTGGCCAGCTCAAGGGCGCGTCGGTCGACGAACTGGTGAGCAGCATCGCAGGCCGTCTGCGCGGTGTTGTGCTACTCGGCGTCGATTCACCCGTGATCGCCGCCGCGGTTGCGCGACACGCGCCGGATGTCCCGGTGAACAGCCTCCGTCCGGGTGACGATGAACCCATGACTGCGGCGGTGAGTGCGGCCAGCGCGATGGCCCGACCCGGTGACGTGGTGCTGCTGGCACCCGCCGCGGCGTCGTTGGACATGTTCTCGAGCTACGGCGAGCGCGGCGACGCGTTCGCCGCGGCCGTGCGTGTCCTCCGCGACGACGCAGCGGGGGAGCCGAGTGACGACAGCTGAAACCAAGCCGGCACCGCCGCCGAAGCGGCCGCGCCGCGAGCGCAAGGAGAGCGGCTTCGTCGCCGTCCGGACCGCGCTGACGGCGTGGCTCTCGCGGCCGCTGGCGTCGTTCCACCTCGTGCTCGCCCTCACCGGCGTGCTCACCGTCATCGGCATCGTCATGGTGCTCTCGGCGTCGTCGGTCGCCTCCTACAACCCCAAGACCGGCAGCGGGGTGTACTCGCTGTTCGTCAAGCACCTGGTGTTCGTCGCGCTCGGCTCGGTCGTCTTCTGGCTGGGCCTGCGGGTCAAGCTGGAACGCATCCGGCGGATGTCGGCCACCGCGACGGTGATCTGCCTCGGCCTGCTGGTGCTCGTGCTCACCCCGCTCGGCTCGACGGTCAACGGCTCGCAGGGCTGGTTCAAGCTCGGCGAGTTCACCTTCCAGCCGGTCGAAGCCGCGAAGGTGGCGCTGGCATTCTGGGGCGCCCACATCCTGGTGATCAAGTACAACGTGATCCACCAGTGGCGGCACCTGCTGGTGCCGGTGGTGCCGATCGCGCTGCTGATGTTCGCCCTGGTCATGTTCCAGCCGGACCTCGGCGGCACGGTCACCCTCGCGGTGGTGCTGCTGGCGCTGCTGTGGTTCGCCGGCGCGCCGAAACGGCTGTTCGGCGTCATCCTCGCCGGCGGCCTGGCCGGGGTGCTCGTGCTCGCGATCATCGCGCCCTACCGGCTCGACCGGGTCATGTCGTTCCTTTCGCCGGACGCCGACACCAGCGACGGGGGCTTCCAGGCCAACCAGGCCAAGCTGGCCCTGGCCGACGGCGGGCTCCTCGGCAAGGGCCTCGGCCAGGGCACCTCCAACTGGGGCTACCTGCCGAACGTGCAGAACGACTTCATCTTCGCCCTGATCGGCGAGGAGCTCGGGCTGATCGGCTGCGTCGTCGTGCTCGTCCTCTTCGGCGGGGTCGCCGTCGTGGGCCTGCGGATCGCCACCCGCAACATCGACCCGTGGATCCGGATCGTCTCCGGCACGCTGACGGTGTTCCTCGTGGCCCAGGCCGGCATCAACATCGGTTACGTCGTCGGCCTGCTGCCGGTCACCGGCGTCACGCTGCCGCTCATCTCCTACGGCGGCACCTCGCTGGTGATCACCATGCTCATCATGGGCGTGCTCGCGAACGCCGCCCGGCACGAACCGGAGGCGGTGGCCGCGCTGCGCACACAGGGGCCGGGTAAATTCGGGCGTCTGCTGCGGCTGCCCGCGCCCGACCCGTACCGCCCGCCCGCCACGCGCAAGGCGGCGGGGCGGAGTGGGGCGAAGGCGGCCAGGCCGGCGCCCCGTGCGGCCCGGCCCGCCCCGGCTCAGGAACGACGCAGGTCGGTCCGCGAGCCGGTGCGCCGCAGCGCGGCACGGACGAGCGCGGCCACGTCTCGCGGCGGGGCCGCGCGGACAACAGCGAGCCGTGGTACCCGGAGTACCGCGAACCGGAGAGGTCATAGGTGAGTAAGCCCGTCAAGGGAACCGAGCGAGCCGCCGCGGGCAAGGGGCCGGTGGTCGTGGTCGCCGGAGGTGGCACCGCAGGACACATCGAACCCGCCCTCGCCCTGGCCGACGCCGTCATGCGGCTGCGCCCGGACGCGACGGTCGTCGCGCTCGGCACCGAGCGCGGCCTGGAGAACAAGCTGGTCCCGGCCCGCGGTTACCCCCTCGAGCTGATCCCGCCGGTGCCGCTGCCGCGCAAGCCGACGCCGGAGCTGGTCAAGCTGCCGCTGAAGGTCCGCGACTCGGTCCGCAAGACCCGCGAGGTGCTGGAGCGCGTCGGCGCGGACGTCGTCGTCGGCTTCGGCGGGTACGTCGCCCTGCCCGCCTACCTGGCCGCGCGCGGGCGCATCCCGATCGTCGTGCACGAGGCCAACCAGTCGCCGGGCCTGGCGAACAAGGTCGGCGCGCGGTTCGCCCGCCGCGTCGCGGTCGCCGTCGCGGGTACCCCGCTGCCGAAGGCCGAGGTCGTCGGGATCCCGCTGCGGCGGTCGATCACCACGCTGGACCGGCCCGCGCTGCGGGCCGAGGCGCGGGCGCACTTCGGCCTGGACCCGGACGCGCCGACGCTGCTGGTCTTCGGCGGTTCGCAAGGCGCGCAGTCGATCAACGCCGCCGTGTCCGGAGCGGCGAAGGACCTCGCGGACGCCGGTGTCGGCGTCCTGCACGCGCACGGGCCGAAGAACACGCTGGTCGTGCAGGAGTTCCCGGGCAAGCCGGCGTACGTGCCGGTGCCGTACCTGGAGCGGATGGACCTGGCCTACGCCGCGGCCGACGTCGCGATCTGCCGCTCGGGCGCGATGACCGTCGCCGAGGTGACCTCGGTCGGGCTGCCCGCGGTGTTCGTCCCGCTGCCGATCGGCAACGGCGAGCAGGCCAGCAACGCCAGGCCCGCCGTCGACGCCGGCGCCGCGCTGATGGTCTTCGACGGCGACCTCAGCCCGGCCAAGGTCGCCGAGCTGGTCGTCCCGCTGGTCACCGACGCCGACCGCGTCGCGAAGATGGGCGCGGCGGCCGTCGGCATGGGCCACCGAGAGGCCGACGAAACCCTCGCCCGCATCGTTCTGGAGGCCGCTGGTGCCTGAGTTGCCCGAAGAACTGCGCCGGGCCCACCTGATCGGGATCGGCGGGGCCGGCATGTCCGGCATCGCGCGGATCCTGCTGGCCCGGGGCGCTTTCGTGTCGGGCTCGGACGCGAAGGAGTCGCGTGCGCTGCTGTCGCTGCGCGCCCAGGGTGCCGAGCTGTTCGTCGGCCAGAGCGCTTCGAACATCTCGTCGCTCTCGGAACCGCCGTCCGCCGTGGTCGTCTCGACGGCGATCAAGGAGTCCAACCCCGAGCTGGCCGCGGCGCGGGCGGCGGGCATCCCGGTGCTGCACCGGGCGCAGGCGCTGGCCGGGCTGATGGCAGGCCACCGCGTCGCCTGCATCGCGGGCACGCACGGCAAGACGTCGACGACGTCGATGCTGACCGTCGCGCTGCAGCACTGCCGGCTCGACCCGTCGTTCGCCATCGGCGGCGACCTCAACGAGTCGGGCGCCAACGCCCACCACGGCGAGGGTGGCGTGTTCGTCGCCGAGGCCGACGAGAGCGACGGCTCGTTCCTGACCTACTCGCCGTCGGTCGCGGTCGTGACGAACGTCGAGTCGGACCACCTGGACCACCACGGCACGGCCGAGGCCTACACGAAGGTGTTCACCGAGTTCGTGAGCCGGATCGCGCCGGGCGGGCTGCTGATCGTCTGCGCCGACGACCTCGCGGCCGACGAGCTGGGCAAGCAGGCCTCCGACCTGGGGGTCCGGGTGCGCCGCTACGGGCGCACGGCCACCGGGCCGGGCGACGCGCGAGTCCTGGACTACGTCCCGGCGCCGGACGGCGGTGTCGTGCGGCTCGCGCTCGACGGAGCCGAGGTTTCGGTGCGCGTCGCGGTGCCGGGCGAGCACATGGCGCTCAACGCGGTCGCGGCCCTGCTGGCCGGGATCGAGCTGGGTGCGCCGGTCGACGGCCTGGTCGACGGGCTCGCGGCGTTCGGCGGGGTGCGGCGGCGGTTCGAGTTCAAGGGCCGGGCCGGCGACGTCCGCGTCTACGACGACTACGCCCACCACCCGACCGAGGTGGCCGCGCAGCTGCGCGCGGTGCGGACGGCGGCCGGGTCCGGGCGGGTGATCGTGGTGTTCCAGCCGCACCTGTACTCGCGGACCAAGACGTTCTCGGTGGAGTTCGCCGAGGCGCTGTCGCTGGCCGACGAGGTCGTCGTGCTGGACGTCTACGGCGCGCGGGAGGAGCCCGAGCCGGGCGTCACCGGCGCGCTGATCGCCGACCGGGTGACCGCGGCGGTGCACTACGAGCCGGCGTTCGACGTCGCCGCGCCGCTGGCGGCCGGGCTGGCCAAGCCCGGTGACCTGGTGGTGACCATGGGCGCCGGGGACGTGACCCAGCTGGGCCCGGAGATCCTCGCCGAGCTGGACAAGCGCTGAAGCCATGAGTCCGACCAGGGAACGCCGCCGTCCGTCCTCCGAAGAGGAGCTCCCGGATCGCGCTGCCCTGGCGAGGCAACGACGGGGGCGGCGCTCCGAGGAGGAGCGCCGCCGGACCCGCGCCGCGCGGCCCAAGACCGGGGGCCGCACCCGGCCCAACCGGCAGGTGGAGATCCGCCGCCGGTGGGTCGCGCTGCTGTCCGTGCTCACCGTGGTCGCCCTGGTCTACCTGCTGTTCTTCAGCTCGATGCTCGGCGTGCAGGACGTCTCGGTCGGGGGCTCCCGCACGGTGCCTGCCGACCAGATCCGCACGGTGGCCGCGGTCCCGGCCGGCAAGCCGATGCTGCGGCTGAGCACCGACGAGATCCGCGACCGGGTGGCGGGGATGCCCGGTATCGCGACGGTCGAGGTGTCCCGCTCGTGGCCGAACACGGTCGAGATCACGGTGACCGAGCGGACGGCGATCGCGTTCTTCGACAGCGGCCCGGGCGGCGACGGCGTCCACCTCGTCGACGGCGGCGGCGTGGTGTTCAAGACGGTCGCGGCGCGGCCGCCGGGCCTGCCGGAGCTCAAGCTGCCGAAGGTGTCGGCGGACGACCCGGTGACGCGCGCGGTGACGGCGGTGCTCGGGGTGATCCCGGAGCAGCTCCTCAAGCAGGTCACGACGGCAACGGCGAAGACGCCGGCGAGCGTGGAGTTCACGCTGGCCAACGGGAAGATCGTCCGCTGGGGCACCGCGGAGCAGACGGACCGCAAGGCCAAGGTCCTGGCGGCCCTGCTCACCCAGGACGGCAAGGTCTACGACGTCGCGGCGCCGGAACTGCCGACCATCACCTCCTGACCCGGGCACGGAACCACGTGCACCCGGTTCTCGTATGCCGTACGATCTCGTACGGCATACGAGAATGAGGAGGATGCTCATGACGATCCTGGTGACGGGCGCGACCGGCAGTGTCGGCCGGCTGGTGGTCGACGAACTGGTTGCGGCGGGTGTGCCCGTGCGGGCGCTGACCGTCGACCCGGACCGCGCCCGGCTGCCCGCCGCGGCCGAGGTGGTCGTCGGGTCGCTGGCGAGACCGTCGACGCTGCCGGTTGCGCTCAAGGGCGTCTCGGCGGTGTACCTGGCGCCGATGGCGCGGACCGTCGGGCGGTTCTGCGAGCTGGCTTCCGGCGCCGGTGTCGAGCGGGTGGTGGCCTTGTCGGGCAGCAGCGTCGGGGACGAGCACGAGGGCTCCAGCGGGCACGAGTACGCCGCCGTCGAGGTCGCCGTCCGGGCCGCCGGGTTCGACTGGACCTTCCTGCGGCCCGGCGCGTTCATGAACAACACGCTCGACTGGGCGCCGATGGTCAGGGCGGGCGAGGTCGCGATGGCCTACGGCGACGCGACGCAGACGCCCATCGACCTCGGTGACATCGCGGCGGTGGCCGCCCGGGTGCTGGTCTCGGCCGGGCACACCGGCCGGACGTATGTCCTCAGTGGACCGGAGGCGATCAGCCTGCGCGGGCAGGTCGAGACACTGGCATCGGTACTGGGCCGGGAGATCCGCTTCCGTGAGCTGACCCCGGCGGAGCAGCGCGCGCAGTGGATCGGTTACGGCATCCCGGAAACGGCCGTCGACTGGCTGCTCGAAGGCTTCGAGGAAACCCTGCGGCACCCGCAGGCGCCGACCGGCGTCGTCGAGGAGCTGCTGGGGCGGCCGGGCACGACGTTCGCGGAGTGGGTGGCCGCCCGGCGCGAGGTGTTCGCCTAGGGCGCGGCGGACGGCCGTGACCGGCGCGCGGTGGGACGGACCGGGGGTGACGGGCACCGCTGGGCATGGCTGACTCCTGGTGAGCCGGCCCCTGAGCGGGTGGCGGCGCCACGCAGAGGTTCGAGGTGAATCGGTTCCGAATATCGGTCCTCGGCGGGGAACTGTCAAGGGTTGACATGTCCGGGCACTGGTATGAACCTCTTTATCGAGCGTCCCCGGCCGGCCTTCCGAGGCATCCGCCCGGCGTTGAAGGGGATGAGCCGGACGACGCCGTCCCCTGACCGGCGGCGGGTCCGTCCCCGTTCCCGGCCAGGGAGGAACCATGCCCACGAACACCCCACCGCGGCGCCGTCGCCGCGGACCCGGTACCCGCTTGGCGACGCTGGCGGCGGCCCTCGCGGTCGCCGCGCTCGGCTTCGCCGTGCCTGCGGCTCACGCGGCCGATACCTTGATTTCGCAAGGGAAATCCGTCACGGCTTCGTCGGTGGAGAACGCCGGAACCCCGGCGAGTGCCGCGGTGGACGGCAACACCGGCACCCGCTGGTCGTCGCAGTTCAGTGATCCACAATGGATCCAGATCGACCTCGGCGGCGCCGCGACGGTCAGCCAGGTCGTGCTCCGCTGGGAAGCGGCCTACGCCACGGCGTACCAGATCCAGTTGTCCGACAACGGATCCAACTGGTCCACTGTGTACCAGACGACCACCGGAACCGGCGGTGCGCAGACGCTGGCCGTGGCCGGCTCCGGGCGGTACGTGCGGCTGTTCACGACCGCACGGGCCACCCCCTACGGCGTCTCGTTGTGGGAGTTCCAGGTCTTCGGCACCGGCGGCGGGACCACGCAGCCCGGCGCCGGCGTTCCCCCGATTCCTTCTGGGGTGACACCGGCACCATCCCGGCCGCGCAGAACGTGCTCACCGTCAAGGTGCTCAACCGGACCAACGGCAAGTACCCGGACAGCCAGGTGTACTGGAACTTCGGCGGCCAGACCCACTCGATCGCCGAGCAGCCCTACCTCGACATGCCGGCCAACTCGGCCGGGCGGATGTACTTCTACCTCGGCACGCCGAACGGCCAGTACGCCGACTTCATCGAGTTCACCGTCGGCCCGGACGTGTTCAACGGCAACACCACCCGGGTGGACGCGTTCGCGCTCAAGCTGGCCATGCGGCTGCACGCCCACGACGGCTACGACGTGCAGGTCGGCGACGACTACCAGACGTTCCAGGAAGATCGTTCGGCCACGTTCGCGAAGTTCCAGTCGGAGGTGCCGACCGAGTTCAAGGGCCTGGCGACGGTGAACGCGCCGTACCGGATCCCGGCACCGGGGAGTGCGCCGGACTTCCGCGCGGGCGGGCGGTACGCGAACTACTTCACGTCCTACGCGCAGTCGGTGGGGGTCAACGAGCCCACGTCGAACATCACCGGGTGCGCCGGTTCGCTGGCCGGCAACCCGGACATGTGCGCGGCGCTGAACCGGCACACGGCGCACCTGCCGCAGTCGCAGTGGCAGGACCCGGCGCGGTACTACCAGGCGGCGCCGGCGAACTACTACGCGAAGTTCTGGCACGACCACGGCATCAACCACCTGGCGTACGGCTTCCCGTACGACGACGTGGCCGCGCAGTCCTCGTTCGTTTCGCACGGGGACCCGCAGTGGCTGGTGGTGGCCGTCGGCTGGTGACCGGCGGGGTGGCTCGGTCCGCGGACCGAGCCACCCCGGCCGTCGATCGTGGCGGTTCAGACGCGCGTGCGGGCCATTCCGGCCAGGCCGAGCAGCGGGAGCACGCCGGCGAACACGACGACCGCCGTCCAGCCGCCCAGGTGGTAGGCGATCGAGCCGGCCTGGGAGCCGATCGCGCCGCCGATGAAGAACGTGCCCAGGTAGACGCTGTTGATGCGGGCGCGGGCGGACGGGTCGAGCTGGTAGATGGTGTGCTGGCCGACCACCAGCGTGGTCTGCACGGCCGTGTCGACGGCGATCGCCGCGATCGCCAGCAGGATGACGCTGTGCGCGCCGAAACCGGCGAGTGCGAAGGCGGCCGCGCAGAGCACGAAGGCACCCGCGGTGAGCTGCCGGCCGTGGCCGTTGTCCGACCACCGGCCGGCCAGCGGCGCCACCGCGGCGCCGGCCGCACCCGCCAGCGCGAACAGGCCCACGCCCAGCTGGGAGTAGTTGAAGGGCGGCGCGGTCAGGACGAACGCGATGGTCGTCCAGAACGCGCTGAAGGCGCCGAACATCGCCGACTGGTAGAGCGCCCGGTGGCGCAGCGGAGGGTGTTTCCGCGCCATGGCGAACGTGGAGCGCAGCAGCTCGCCGTAGCGGACGTCGGTCTTGGGCGCGCGGGGCGGCAGGATGAAGCGCAGCACGAGGGCGAGCGCGGCCATCGCGCCGGCCGAAATCAGGAACACCACCCGCCAGCTGGTCACCTCGGCGAGCAGGCTGGCGACGACGCGCGAGAGCAGGATCCCGAAGAGGAGCCCGCTGACGACCCGCCCGACGATCCGGCCGCGGATGGCGTCCGGGGAGAGGTCGGCGGCGAACGGGATGAGGATCTGCACCACGACCGACGCCGCCCCGACGACCAGCGAGGCGAAGAGCAGCACGGCGAACCCGGGCGCGATCCCGGTGCCGACCAGCCCGGCGCAGGCGACCGCGAGCAGCGTCGCGACCAGACCGCGGTTCTCGAGCCGGTCGCCCAGCGGGACGAGCAGCAGCATTCCGGCGGCGTACCCGAGCTGGGTGGCGGTGACCACCCCGCCGGCGGCGGCCTCGCCGACCCCGAAGGCCTGCCGCAGCTCGGCGAGCAACGGCTGGGCGTAGTAGAGGTTCGCGACGGTCAGTCCACAGGAGACGGCCAGGAGCAGCACCAGCCAGCCGGGTGGGGCTTTCTGCTCGGTCTCGGTCATGTGCGCCCCCTCGTGGAACCGGTTTGATCGGTTCTCGACGGTACCAGTCAAACCGGTTCCGGCGTACTGTGACCCGTATGACGGACAGATTCCGCGCGGGAGCGGGCCGCCCGTGCCTCGACTTCATCCGGACGCTCCGGTACCGGGGGACCCCAGCGGAGACGGAGGAGCTGCCGGACGCGGCGGCGTGGGGAGCCTGGATCGACCGGTTCGGCCCGTTCGCCACCCCGGTCCGGCCGGCGTCGGCCGCCGACGCGCGGGCGGTCCGCGAGGCGATCCACGAGCTGCTGACGGCATCGGCGCGCCCGTCGACCCGGCAGCGGCTGAACCGCGCCGCCGCGCTGCCGGTGCCCGCGCCGGCACTGACGCCGTCGGGCGAACTGCGGTGGCAGGCGGCGGATCCGGCGTCGGCGATGCTGGCGTCGCTGGCCCGGGACGCGCTGGAACTGGTGACGTCGCCGGAGTTCGCGAGGGTCCGGCGGTGCGAGGGGGCCCGCTGCGGGGCGTTGTTCCTGGACACGTCCCGGCCGGGAACGCGGCGGTGGTGCTCGATGGGGGTGTGCGGGAACCAGGCGAAGAAGTCGACTTATCGAGCCAAAGCCGCGACGGGGCCGGCGGACGACTTCAGCTTGCGCTGAACACGGCCGCCGGCGCCGGGTCAGCTTCGGGGAGCCGGTTCGTGGAGGCTGAACGGCGTCCCCTGGTCGTCGTGGCAGTGGGCGATCCGGCCGACGCCCGGGACCGCCTGCACGTCTTCGCTGCGGCCGCCGAGTTCGTGCAGGCGCTTGACCGAGGCGTCGACGTCGTCGGTGGTGAAGTAGACCCTGGGGTGGGTGAAGCCGGCTTCGGCGGCCGTGATGGCGCCGGCCGGGCCGTCGGCGATGACGTGGTAGTCGCCGCCGAACTCGCTGGTGGCCCAGCCGAACAGGGCGCCGTAGAAGGTGCGGGCCTTGGCGGTGTCGGCGGCGGGGATTTCGATCCAGTCGATCTGTCCGGGCATGGTGGTCTCCTGCTGGTGGTGTGCCGGTTGACTCACCGGAGGACGAACGCCCGTCCCCGTTCTCGACAGGCTCACGCCCCGGTCGCCCGGCGTCCGGCCTCGAAGGCGGCCAAGGCCGCGTCGACCGCCGCGGCGATGGTCACCTCGAAGATCTCGTCCTCGCTGTGGCCGGCGGACCGGAGCGCCTCGACGTCGGCGTCCGTGATCCGGTGGGACGCGTCGCGGACGGTCCGCGCGTAGGCCCGCAGGTCCTCCGGGAGGCCGTCGCCGAGCCGGGCGGCCGCGTCGGCGAGCTCGGTGCGGGGACCTTCGGTGATCAGGAACCGCGGGAAGCGGTAGCCGAACCGGTGCAGGGACCGCGTTCCCGTCTCGAGCTGGCCTTCCCGGAGGACGAAACCGAACGCGTTCGCGAGGCGGTTGACGATGTTCCACACCAGGTTCACGCGCAGCGCGTCGAGGACCGCCCGCCGCGGCAGGCCGGCGACGACGGCGGCGTCGACGTGGGCGGGATCCCGGCTGACGCTTTCGAGGAAGGCCCGCGCGGCCGCCAGCTCGGGACGGGCCGAAGCGGGGTCGCCGGGATCGATCTCGCCGGTGCCGGCGATCCGGGTGAGCTCGGCGTGCGTGACCGCGCAGAACGGGCACTCGTGCACCTGGGCGGTGGACATGGCCAGGTATTCGCGTTCGCCGGCGGTCCAGTACGACGGCCCGCGCATCGCGGCCGCGGTGAGTTCGAGCAGTGGACGGCTGAGGAATCCGGGCCGGTACAACAGCATCTTGACGATGTCCGGACTGTCCACTTTCGATTTTCGAGAGGTCAGGGCGAGGAACAGCTTGGCGCGGCGGCGGTGCCCGTTATCCAAAACAGACAGTCTCATGGGGACTCCTGGGGGTCGAGGGCCCGCAGCCGGCCGGTGAGGTAACGCCGGTCGGCGGGGTTGCCGGCGAGGTCGTGGGCGCGCCGGTACGCCCGCGCGGCCTCGGTGGTGCGGCCGAGGCGGCGCAGGAGGTCGGCGCGGGCGGCGTGCAGCAGGTGGTAGCGGTCGAGGCCGTCGATGCGGTCGATGAGCGCGAGCCCGTCGGCCGGTGTGGTGGCCATGGCGACCGCGACGGCGTGGTTCAGCGCCACCACCGGGGAGGGGACCAGTTCCCGCAGCCGGTCGTAGAGACCGGCGATGCCGGCCCAGTCCGTCCGGCCGGCGTCCGGTGCCTGGGCGTGCAGGACGGCGATGGCCGCCTGCAGCTGGTACGGCCCGGGCGCACCGAGCCGCAGGGCCCGGTCCAGCAGCCCGACGGCTTCGGCGATCTCGGCGCGGTCCCACCGCGTGCGGTCCTGGTCTTCGAGGAGGACGACCTCGCCGCCTGCCGTGTAGCGCGCCGCGGCGCGGGAGTCCTGCAGGAGGAGCAGGGCGGCCAGGCCGAGTGCCTCCGGTTCGTCGGGCATCAGGGTGGCGACCAGCTTGGCGAGCCGGATCGCTTCCTGCTGCAGCTCGCGGAACTCCGGCTGGTCCGGCCCCGCGGTGTAGCCGTGGGTGAAGATCAGGAAGAGCACCGCGAGGACGCCGGACAGCCGCTCCGGCAGGAGGTGGTCGGCCGGGACGGCGAAGCCGATGCCGGCGTCGCGGATCTTGCGCTTCGCGCGCACCAGCCGCTGGGCCAGCGCCGGTTCGCCGACGAGGAAGGTGCGGGCGATCTGCCCGGCCGTCAGCCCGGCGACGGCTTGCAGCGTCAGCGCGACGCGCGCTTCTTCGGCCAGCGCGGGGTGGCAGCAGGTGAAGATGAGGCTGAGCCGCTCGTCGCCCACGCCGAGCAGGCTCTCCGCGCCGGGGTCCACGGTCGTCGCCTCCGGAGGTGGTTCGAGCTCGGCCAGTTTCTCCCGGCCGCGCCGGGCCCGGCGGAGCCGGTCGATCGCGCTGTTGCGGGCCGCGGTCAGCAGCCAGGCGACCGGGTCGTCCGGCACCGCGCCGTCCCACTTGCGCAGGGCCAGCGCGCACGCCTCCTGCAGCGCGTCCTCGGCGAGTTCGAAGTCGCCGAGCACGCGGACCAGTGCGGCGAGCATCCGGGACCGGTGTTCGCGGTAGGCCGCCTGCAGGACGGGCGCCGCGCTCATGCGCCGGTCGCGGTCCGGTGGTCGAGGCCGGGCACGCCGGCGAGCGGCCGGACCTCGATCGTGCCCTGGGCGGCCATCGGGCACAGCGCGGCCAGTTCCAGGGCCTCGTCGAGGTCGCGGCAGTCGAGGACGTAGGCGCCCCCGAGGTGCTCGTGGGTCTCGAGGAACGGCCCGTCGGTGATCAGCGTCTTGCCGTCCCGGACGGCCACGGTGGTCGCGGTGTGCTCGCCCTGCAGCGGGTGCGCGGCCACGAAGGCGCCCCGCCGACGGCACTCGTCGGCGAACGCGTTCACCCTGGCCAGCGCCTCGGGGAAGCGCGGGTCGCCGGGCTCCGGGCGGTCGCAGTCGAAGATCAGCAACATGTACTGCACGTGTCCTCCAGCTCGGGTGGCGGTGCCGGCGTCGAAGAGGATGACGAACAGCACGACCGTAACTCGACAGGCGCGCCCTGGCTCGGGTGCGGAGTTGCGTCAACAGCACCGCTAAGGCTTTCTCCGTAAGATCAGAATCCGTGATGACGGATCTGCCGCTGGACCAGGTCAGGACGCTGCTGGCGGTGGTCGACGCGGGCACGTTCGACGCCGCCGCGGCCGTGCTGCACGTGACGCCGTCGGCCGTCAGCCAGCGGGTCAAGGCGCTCGAACAGCGCACCGGCAGCGTGCTGGTGACCCGCACGAAACCCGTGCGGGTCACCGACTCCGGGCAGGTGGTGGTCCGGTTCGCGCGGAGGCTCGCGGCCCTCGAGCGGGACGCGCGGGCCGAGCTGGGCATGAGCGGCGAGCCCGTCCGGGTGCCGATCGCGGTCAACGCCGACTCGCTGTCCACCTGGTTCCTGCCGGCGCTCGCCGGGGTGACCGCCGACCCGCCGATCTGTTTCGAACTGCACCGGGAGGACCAGGAGCACACCACCACGTTGCTGCGGGAGGGCCGGGTGATGGCGGCGGTGACGTCTTCGGCCGCGCCGGTGCAGGGCTGTTCCGTGCGCCCGCTCGGCGACCTGCGCTACCTGCCGCTGGCCGGCCCCGCGTTCGTGGCGCGGTGGGTGACCGGCGCGCTGCGGGACGACCTGTCCGTGGCGCCGGTCGTGGTGTTCGACGACCACGACGACCTGCAGGACGCGTTCGTGCGGCTGCTCGGCGGGGACGGGGCGAGCGCGCTGCGGCACTACGTCCCGGCCTCGGAGATGGTCGTCGCCGCGGTCGAAGCCGGCCTCGGGTGGGGCATGGTGCCCGAGGTGCAGGCGGCACCCGGGCTGCGGGCCGGCACGCTGGTGCCACTCGTGCGGGACCGGCCGGTGGACGTGCCGCTCTACTGGCAGCAGTGGAAACTGGACCTGCCGGCACTGTCCACAGTGGCCGAAGCGGTCGCAGCCGCGGCGGCGTCTTCGTTGCGCGGCCCCGGTTCCTGACCCGTCAGGCCGGCATCAGCCGTTCGGAAGCCACTCTCGCCGGGATCGGCGGGCCGGCCGGGGTGGAGACCGAGCGGCCGACGATGGTGGCGAGCTGGGCCCGTGAGCACAGCGCGAGCTTCTTGAAGATGCGAGCCAGGTAGGTCTCCACGGTCTTGTGGCTCAGGCCCAGTGTCCGGGCGATCTGCTGGTTCGTCCGGCCGTCGCTGACCAGCCGGGAGATCTCGCGCTCGCGGCCGCTCAGCTGGGCCAGCTCCGACGGGAGGTCCGCCAGGCCCGGGTCCGGCTCGTCCCGGAGCGGGTCCGGCACCTCCGCGATCCGGTCCCCGGAGGGGCCGTCGGTCTCCTGGTACCGCTGCTCGTCGAAGTGCTCGAGCAGGGTCGTGAGGCCGTCGAGGACGTAGCGGTGACCGAACCGGGTGGCGATCGCGAGCGCCCGGCGGAGGTGCCGGCCGGCCTGGTCGTCGTGGGCGAGCGCGTGCTCGGCCCTGGCCAGCCAGTAGAGCGGGGTCACGTCGGGGGCCAGGTCCGCGTCGGACACGTTGGCCATCAGGGTCCGGGCCTTCAGCAGCTGGTCCTCGGCGGCCCGGCCGGCGGGATCGGTGAGGGTGGCCAGGGCCAGCAGCAGCGCGCGCGGGCCCGCATCGGTCACCGGGTCCAGGTGGTCGGCCAGCGGGCAGAGGCCGGGGACCCCCTTCGCGGACGAAAGGATCGACAGGTCGGGGACCGCGGTGGGGTGGCGGCTGTCGACGGTGGTGGCGAGCAGCTCCGCGACCAGCCGGGCCCTGGTGCGGTGGTCACCGGGATCGGCGATGCGCAGTCCGATGCGGAGCAGGTCGCCCGCGGCTTCGCGGTCGCCTTCCAGGTGCAGCGCTCGCCCGGCCCACAGCGCGGTTTCCGGGGAGTGCGCCACCTGGTCGAACAGGAGACGGGCGTCGGACGTGCGGCCGGTGACCACGAGCGCGATGGCCAGCAGCGGCACGTGGTCGGCGCACACCGGGCCACGCGGGTCCAGCGCCCGGCGCAGCCAGCCGGCGGCGTCCGCCGGTCGCTCCCAGCGGACCTCGCGGGCGGCGTCGACCAGGATCCCGGCGGCGTCGTTCTCTTCGACCAGCACGCAGTGCGCCAGGTGGTAGGCGATCTCCGGGGCGGGCGCGTCGCGGTCACGCAGCGCCTCGGCGGCCCTGGCGTGCGCGCCGAGCCGCCACGCGGCGCCGGCGGCCTGGCGGGCGGTGGCCCGCAGCAGCGCGTTGCGGAACCGGAATGTGCGGTTGCCGCCGTCCACGCGCAGGATGTCGTGCGCGACGAGCTCGTCGACCGCGGCCCTGGTCGGTACCTCGGAGCCCTCCACCACCGCGGCCAGCAGCCCGGTGTCGAAGGACTCGCGCATCAGGGCCGCCGCGTGCGCGACGGTCCAGGTGAACGGGGACAGGGTGCGGAACTCGCGCAGCGGGGACACCGGCATCCCCGGCCCGCCCGGCCGGTTCGGGGCGTACCCGGGCACGGCGAAGGGGTCCTGGTCCTCCGCCGCGGCCAACGCGCGCAGCAGGCCCGGGTTGCCGTCCGCGGCGTCCAGCAGGGCCCGGCGGCGGTCGGCGGGCAGGCCGGCCGGCAGCAGGGTGCCGAGGTAGTCCTCGGTGAGCGCGGGCAGTTCGACGTGCGCGACACCGTCCACCGGCTCGTCGAGCGCCGCCAGCAGGTCACCCGCGGTCTGCCGGGGGCGCAGCGCGGTCACCAGCAGGACCGGCGCGTCCGGCGGCCGCCGGATCAGGTGGGTGAACAGGTCGACCGACGCGGGATCCGCCCACTGCAGGTCGTCGACCACCAGCAGCAGGGGGACGCCGGCGCTGAGCCGTTCCAGCAGGGCGCGCACCGCGTGGAAGAGGTGCCGCATCTCCGACGGGCCGCTCGGCACGGCCGCGTCGGGCGAATACCGGGCCAGCGCCGGGCAGATGCCGGCCAGCCAGGAGACGTGGTACTTCGGGAAGCCGTCGAGCAGCGCCGGGTCCCGCGACGTCAGCAGGTCTTCGAGGGCGTCGGAGAAGACGCCGAAGGGCAGCGACCCGGGCAGCGGGCCCGCGGCACCGCAGGCGACCGTCCACCCGCGTTCCTTCGCGTGGCCGGCGAGTGCCGCGAGCAGTTCGGACTTTCCGCTCCACGGGTCACCGCTGATCCGCACCGCGCGGACGTCGGGTTCGGCGCCGTCCACAATGCCGGTGAGCCGGGCCAGCTCCGCTTCGCGGCCCCGCGCGTCGAGCCGCCAAGGGGCGACGCCACGCGGCCGGGGTACTTGCGGCCCCGGTTCGGGTGAGGCGGAGATGGGCACGTCGTTGTACCCCTGAATCGATGGCATACCTTGATCCCCCAGGATGTCGGTGTCCTCCCGATCGATGCGGCTCGATGATCCACGACCGTCATCAACTTGTACCACAGTTGACATCCGATTGGCGTAAAAGGCGTCGATTTGTCCACTGTGGACTACCAAGGTTGGTAGTGCCTCAGTGCAGGGGAGCTTCGAAGCGCTCACGCAGCGGGCGCAGCTCCTTGAGCTCCGACAGTTCGGCGATCGTCGGGCTGAGGTAGAACGTGCGCGCGGGCAGCTCCACGCCGAAGTCCTGCTGCAGCTGCCCGAGCAGGTCGGCCGCGACCAGCGAATGGCCGCCCAGCTCGAAGAAGTCGTCGTCGACGCCGACGCTGTCCACCATCAGGACTTTCGCCCACAGGTCGCAGAGGAACCGCTCGAGCGCGTTCTCCGGGGTCCCGTTCTCCTCGGGCACGGCCTCCTCGGCGGCCGAGCCGGGCAGCGCGTCCCGGTCGAGCTTCCCGTTGGGGGTCAACGGGAAGGCGTCGAGGGCGACGATCCTGGCCGGTACCAGGAACTCCGGCAGCCGTTCGCGCAGCCAGTCGCGCAGCGCGGGCGCCGCGGGGCGGTCGCCGTCGGCGAGCACGACGTAGGCGGCGAGCCGGGTGCTCCCGCCGGCACCGGGCTCCGGCAGCGCCACCGCGGCCGTGACGGCGGGGTGCGCGCCGAGCGCGGCGGCGACCTCGGCCGGCTCCACCCGGTACCCGTTGATCTTGACCTGGTCGTCGGCCCGGCCGAGGAAGTCCAGCGAGCCGTCCGCGCGCCAGCGGGCCAGGTCCCCGGTGCGGTACTGGCGTTCGCCGCCCGCGGCCGGGGTGAACACGGCCGCGGTGGCCGCCGGCCGGCCGAGGTAGCCCTGGGCCAGCCCGTCGCCGAGGGCGTACAGGTCGCCCACCACCCCCGGCGGCACCGGTCTGCCGAGCCGGTCGAGCACCCGGACCCGGGTGCCCCGGATCGGCCGGCCGATCGGCAGCGGGCCGGTACCGCCGGGGCGGCCGGCCGGGCCACCGAACGTGGCGCAGGTGGTGAAGGTCGTGTTCTCGGTCGGGCCGTAGCCGTTGGTGAAGACCAGGTCCGGGTACGCGGCCAGCAGCCGCCGCACGGCGTCGGGGGAGATGACGTCGCCGCCCGCGATCAGGTGGCGCACCCCGGCGAGGCGGTCGAGGTGGTGGTCGACCAGCTGGTGGAAGAGCCCCGCGGTCAGCCAGAGCACGGTGACCCGCTCGGCCGCCACGACCGCACCCAGCTCGGCGGGATCGACCCGGCCCGGCGGCAGCAGCACGAGCCGGGCCCCGGCGGAAAGCGGCGCCCAGATTTCCAGCGTGGAGGCATCGAAGGCGATCGGGGCGGCCTGCAGGAACACATCGCCGGGGCGGGCGTCCAGCCAGTCCGGTTCGTGCACGAGCCGCGACACCGCCCGGTGCGGCACGCACACGCCCTTGGGGGTGCCGGTGGAACCGGAGGTGTAGCTGACGTAGGCGAGGGTGCCCGGGGAGAGATCGCGGGGCAGCGGCCCGGCGGTGGCCGGTGGTGCCGCATCGAGTGGGGCGGCGGTGGGGTCGCCTGCGGTGTGGTGGCTGGGCTGCGGCTCGGTGGTGGCGGGCGCTGCGGTGTCGAGGGGGGCCGTGGTGTGGTGGCTTGGCCGCGGCTCGTTGGTGCGGGCGGCGGTTGCCTGGCTGGGCTGCGGCTTGGCAGTGGCGGGCGCTGCGGTGTCGAGCGGGACCGTGGTGTGGTGTTCGGGCTGCGGCTCGATGGTGCGGTCGGTGGTTGCCCGGCTGGGCTGCGGCTCGGTGGCGGGCGCTGCCGGGTCGACCGGGCCCGCGGTGTGGTGGCCGGGCTGCGGCTCGGTGACGCGGTCGGTGGTTGCCCGGCCGGCCAGCGGCTCGGCGGCGGGCGCTGCCGCGTCGAGGGGGATCGCGTCGAACAGGACCGCCGTCCGGTCGGCCGGTACCCGGCCGGCCAGCTGCGCGTCGGCGAGCACGATGCGGACCCCGGCGTCGTCGAGCAGTCCGGTGAGGCGGGCGTCCGGCCAGTCCGGGGACAGGGCCAGGTAGGCGCCACCCGCCTCGAGCACGGCGAGCAGACCGGCGATCAGCCCGGCGGACCGGGCGCCGAGCACGCCGACCACCTCGCCGGGACGCACGCCCGCCCGGACCAGCCGGGCGGCCAGCGCTCCGGCGTGCTCCGCCAGCCACCGGTAGGGCAGGGTCGTGCCGGCCGCGGTGAGTGCCGGGGCGTCCGGGGTCCGCCGGGCGCGCTCCTCGACCAGGTCGTGCACGAGCCTTGCGGGAGCCGGCGGATCGCCGCCCTCGAACGTGGCGACCAGGGCCCGGTCGGCGTCCGAAGCGAGGTCCAGCTCCGACACCCGGAGCGAGGGGTCCCGGGTTCCGTCGGCGAGCGCCCGGTCGACCTGCCCGGCCAGCTGAGCCGGCTCGTCGCCGTGCAGCTCGGCCGCGCCCTCGGTGACGACCAACTGGGTGTCGCCGACGGTCACCGTGTACTCCGGGCCGGCCGGCGCGGGCACCTCGGCGCCGAGGGCGGCGAACGTGGGGTCGGCGGACAGGTCCACCTCGACGGTGACGTCCCCGGTCACGGCGACCTTGTCGCTGTGCGCGCGCCGGGCGGTGACCGCCACCAGCGCGGCGAGCACCTCCTGGGGCCGTGGGGTGCGGGCCGCCGGCCTCCCGACGCTGACTCCTTCGAGCATGATCGCCGATCCTCCAGACGTCGCGGGGTGGTGCCGCCCGCGACCTGAGCGTGTCGGGACCGCCGGGTGGCTGCCAGTCAGGGAACTCCCTGATGTGCGGGCGCGACGCCGGCGCGACGGCGGAGGGATCCCCGACTTTCCCGGGCCGCCGGTGACGGGAAGCCTCGGGGGCGCACCGGGCTGTCCGGGTGACGCGTGCGACGAGCTGGCCTGAGGGAGACGGGGATGACCCACGACGCCGACCGGCTGAACCAGGCCGTCAGCGAGCTGTCCGAGGAGCGCCGGGCCCTGCTGCTCAGCCGGCTCGGCACCCGTCAGGCCGAGCGGGCGCGGGCCGAGGAGATCCCCCGCCGGCCACCCGGCACCGACCGGCTCCCCTGCTCCGCGGGCCAGGAACGGCTCTACTACCTGCACCAGCTCGACCCGGGGTCGGTGACCTACCTGCTGCCGATCCGCCTGCGACTGCGGGGCACCCCCGACCCGGCGGCCCTGCGGGTGGCGCTGGCCGGTCTGGTGGCGCGGCACGAGCCGCTGCGCACCGGGTTCGAGGTCGACGCCGAGCACGTCCCGAGCCAGGTGGTGCGCGCGGCCGGCGAGGTGCCGGTACCGCTCGCCGAGGGCGCGGGCACCGCCGCCGAGGTCGACGCCCACGTGCGGCGGCTGACCGGGGAACCGTTCGACCTGGCCACGCCGCCACTGCTGCGGGCCGGGCTGTGGCGCGTCACCGACCGGCCGGACGAGTGGGTCCTCGCGCTGTGCGTGCACCACGCCGTCATCGACGGCTGGTCGCTCGGCGTGCTGGTCGAGGAACTGGCCGAACTGTACGACGCGGCCGTGGCCGCCCGGCCGCCCGAGCTGCCCGAGCTGCCCGTGCAGTACGGCGACTACACGCTCTGGCAGCGCGACCGGCGGGCCGACGCCGTCGCCCGCGACCTGGACTTCTGGCGGCAGGCCCTCGACGGCGCGCCGCCGCTGGAGCTGGCCGGCGACCGGCCCCGCCCGGTCCGGCCCACCTTCGGCGGCGCCTCGGTCCCGGTGCGGATCGAGCCCGCCCTGGCGGGCGCGCTGGACGCGCGGGCCCGGGCGGCGGAGGCCACCCCGTTCATGGTGCTGCTCGCCGCGTTCACCGTGGTGCTGCGCCGCTGGTCCGGGCAGCCGGACCTGGTGGTGGGCACCCCCGTGGCCGGGCGGTCGCGCCCGGAGCTGGAGCGGCTCGTCGGGTTCTTCGTCAACACCCTGGTGCTCCGCGTCGACCTGGCCGGCGCCCGGTCGTTCGGCGAGCTGGTGGACCGGGTCCGCACGGCCTGCCTGGCCGGCTTCGCGCACCAGGACGTGCCGTTCGAGCAGGTCGTGCGCGAAGCCGGGGTGACCCGCCAGGGCGGCCGGCCCGATCTGCCCAGGGCGCTGTTCGCCCTGCGCAACGTCCCCCTTGGCGCGCCCCGGCTGAGCGGCCTCGAGGTGGTGAACGAGGAGTTGCCGCGGGTGGGCACCGACCTCGACCTCAGCCTCGAGCTCGCCCCGGACGGCGACGGCGGCTACTCCGGCTGGCTGGTCTACGCCACCGACCTGTTCGACGCCGGCACCGCCGAACGGATGGTGTCCGGGCTGCGGGCGGTGCTCACCGCGGTGGCCGGGGACACCGGCCTCGCCGTCGCCGCCATCCCCGTTCTCCCGCCCGCCGAGCGGGACCGGGTGCTGACCGGGTCGAGCGGCGCCGCGGTGCCCGCCGTGGCCCCCACGACGATGCACGCGCTGGTGGCGGCCCAGGCCGACCGCACGCCCGACGCGATCGCGGTGGCCGGCGGCCGGCCGCTCACCTACCGGGAGCTGGACGACCGGGCGAACCGGCTCGCCGCCACCCTCGCCGGGCACGGGGTCCGCCGGGAGGACCGCGTCGGCGTGCACCTGCACCGCGGCCCCGACCTGCTGGTGGCCTTGCTCGGGGTGCTCAAGTCGGGGGCGGTCTACCTGCCGCTCGACCCCGACCAGCCGGCCGAGCGGCTCGACCTGATCCTCCGCGACGCCGACCCGTCCGTCGTCGTGACTTCACCCGGCCTCGCGGGCGCCCCCGCCGTGACCGGGCGCGCCACGGTGCTCGTCACCGAGACCGCCGGGGCGACGGCGGGCCGGCCGGACGTGCTCGTCGACCCGGCGAACGCCGCCTGCCTGCTCTACACCTCCGGCTCCACCGGCACGCCGAAGGGCGCGCTGCTGACCCACCACGGCGTGGCCAACCGGATGGGGCAGATGGTCACCGGCCACGGGTTCGGCCCCGGCGACGTGGTCCTGCAGAAGACGCCGATCGGCTCCGACCCGTCGCTGTGGGAGATGCTCGTGCCGGTGTGCGCGGGGGGCCGGGTCGTCTTCGCCGACCCCGGCCGGCACACCGATGCCGGCCACCTGCTCGCCCTGATGCGCGAACACCGGGTCACCGCGTGCGACTTCGTGCCGTCGATGCTGGTGACCGCGCTGGCCGATCCCCGGTTCGCCGAGTCCGTGGCCTCGCTGCGGCTCGTCGTCTGCGGCGGCGAGGAACTGCCCGCGCCGGCCGCGGAGCGGTTCCTGGAGCTGGCTCCCGGGGCCGTGCTGACCAACTACTACGGTCCCACCGAGGTGTCCTTCGACGCCACCGCGGCGGCCGTGACCCGTCCGGTGCGGACGCCGGTCCCGATCGGCCGTCCGCTCGCCGGCGTCGAGGCGTACGTGCTCGACGCGGACGGCGAAGTCACGCCGGCCGGCGTGCCGGGGGAGCTGTTCCTCGGCGGTGTGCAGCTCACGCGCGGCTACCTCGACCGGCCGGGGCACACCGCGGAAACCCTGGTCCCGCACCCGTTCCGCGCCGGCGACCGGCTGTACCGCACCGGCGACCGGGTCCGCCGCCGCCCCGACGGCGAGCTGGACTTCCTCGGCCGGCTCGACAGCCAGGTCAAGATCCGCGGCTACCGGGTCGAGCCGGGCGAGGTCGAAAGCGCGCTGCGCACGCACGCCGACGTCGAACACGTCGCGGTGCGGGTCTTCACCGACGAGACCGGGCCCCGGCTGGCCGGCTACCTGACGGTGCGCGCGGGGGTCACCCCGCCCGACGCCGGCGCGCTGCGCCGGCACCTGGCCACCCGGCTGCCCGCGCCGATGATCCCGGCCGCGTTCGTGGTCCTCGACGAGCTGCCGCTGCTGCCCAACGGCAAGGTCGACCGGAGCCGGCTGCCCGAGCCCGGCCGCACCGCCGTGGAATCCGTGCCGCCGGAGACGTCGCTGCAGAAGGTGCTCTGCCACATCTGGGAGCAGGTGCTCGACGCGAAGGACATCGGCGTGCACGACGACTTCTTCGTGCTGGGCGGCCACTCCCTGCTCGCCACCCAGGTCGTGTCGCAGGTGCGCGAGGTCTTCCGGATGGACTTCCCGCTGCACTTCTTCGTCGAGACGCCCACGGTGGCCGCGTTCGCCACGCTGCTGCGCGAGCGCGGGGTCGCCGCGGGGGTCGACGTCGACAAGGTGGCGGGGATCGTCCTGCGGGTCCGGGCCATGTCGGCCGCCGAGGTCGGCGACCACCTCGGATCGGAAACGAGGCAACGATGACCACAGTGTCCGGCCACCGGGTGACCGAGGGGTCCCCGGCCATTCCCCGCTGGGCGACCGGCCAGGCCGGGATCGCCGAGCACCGGTTCCCCCTGCCGGCCGCCGTCGAGGACACCGTGCTGTTCGCCGCGCACGCGGTGGTTCTGGGCGCGCTGACCGGCGAGCCGGTGGTGACCGTCGTCCACGACGGCCGGCCGCGGGTGGTCGACCTCGGGCACCGCACGTGGCGCGAGCTGATCGCCCACGTCGCCGGCGCACCGGCGGTTTCGGCGCGCTGTGACACGGTCGTCGGGGAGGGGGAGCTCGGCGGGGACGCGATAGTCCACATCGGACTCGACGGGAACTCGCTCGTCGTGCGGTGCCGGCGGGAGTGGGTCGACGACGCCTACGCCGCCCGGATCGCCGACTACCACCGGACCGCCCTGCGCCTGGCCGCGGCCGACCCGGACGCCGGACACGCGGATCGGTGCCTGCTGGGCGCCGCCGAGCTGCGGCACCAGCTCACCGCGCTCAGCGGTGCGCCTCGCGAGCTGCCCGATCGCCGGGTGCACCAGCTCATCGCGGACACCGCGGCGGCCCGGCCCGACGACGTCGCCGTCGTCGCCGGGCTCGACCAGCTCACCTACCGCCAGCTCGACGAGCGCGCCAACCAGGTCGCGCACGCCCTGCTGGCCGACGGTCTCACCGCGGAGGACGTCGTCGCCGTCGTCAGCGAACGCGCCATCCCGTGGCTGGTGGCGGTGCTGGGCGTGCTCAAGGCCGGCGGCTGCTACCTCCCGGTGGAACCGCACTTCCCGATCGAGCGGATCGCCGCCATGCTCACCCGGTCGGCGTGCGGGCGCGCCCTCACCGACGACGTGGGCGCGGCCGTGACCGACCGGCTCGCCGGGCTCGTGCCGGGGATCCGCGCCCGCGGGGTGGACGAGATCCTGCGCGGCGGCCACCCGTCGGCCGCCCCCGGGACGCCGGTGGTGGCCGGGCAGCTCGCCTACATCTACTTCACCTCCGGTTCCACCGGCGAGCCCAAGGGCGTCATGTGCGAGCACGAAGGGATGCTCAACCACATGCTCGCCAAGATCGGCGACATGGGCGTGCGGGCGGGCACGGTGGTGGCGCAGACCGCGCCGCAGTGCTTCGACATCTCCCTGTGGCAGCTGCTCGCCCCGCTGATCGCCGGCGGCACCGTCGTCATCGTGTCGCAGCAGGCGCTGCTCGACGTCGAGCAGTTCGTCGCCGAGCTGGACCGCAGCCGGGTCGAGGTCGCCCAGCTGGTTCCGTCCTACGTGGAGGTCCTGCTGGGACACCTCGAGCGCCGCCCGCGCGCCCTGCCCGCGCTGCGGTGCGTGTCCGCGACCGGCGAGGCGCTCAAGGCCGCGCTCGTCCGCCGCTGGTTCGCCGTGCTCCCGGAAGTGCTGCTGGTCAACGCCTACGGGCTCACCGAGACCTGCGACGACACGAACCACGAGGTGCTGGACCGGGCACCGGACGGGTCCCGCGTGCCGTTGGGGCGGGCCATCGCCGGGGTCGGCGTGCACGTCGTCGACGGCAACCTGATGCCCGTCCCGCTCGGCGCGACCGGCGAGATCGTGTTCTCCGGCCGGTGCCTGGCCCGGGGGTACGTCAACGACCCGATCCGCACCGCACTGGCCTTCACCGCGAGCCCGCTCTTCCCCGGCCAGCGGCTCTACCGCTCCGGCGACTTCGGCCGGTGGACACCCGACGGGCGGCTGGAGTTCTCCGGGCGGCGGGACACCCAGGTCAAGATCCGCGGGTTCCGCGTCGAGATCGGGGAGATCGAAGACCGGCTGCTGCGCCTGCCGGGGGTGCGGGAGGCGACGGTGATCGTGGCCGGGGCCGCCGAGTCCGCCCGGCTGGTGGCCTGTTACTCGGCCTCGCCGTCGCTGGCGCCGGGGCCGCTGGTGGAGGCGCTGGCGCGCGTGCTGCCCGACTACATGGTGCCGCGGGACTGGTACTGGCTCGACGTGCTTCCGCTGACCGGCAACGGGAAGGTCGACCGCAAGGAGCTGGCGCGCATCACCGGTGGCCTGAACCGGGCGATGACGGAAGACGAGCGGCCCCGCCCCGGCGCCGAGCGCAGGCTCGCCGCCGCGTGGGCCACGGTGCTCGGCGTCGCACCCGACCGCGTCGGGCGCACCGACGACTTCTTCGCCTCCGGTGGCTCGTCGCTTTCGGCGCTGCAGCTGGTGATCGAGCTCGACCGGGCGGTCTCGCTCGGCGACGTCACCGCCCACCCGGTGCTCGCCGACCTCGCCGGAGTCCTCGGCACCGGCGCGACCGGGACCCGTCCGGTGCTGCACCGGCTGACGCCGCGAGCGGGCCGGACCCTGGTGTGTTTTCCTTACGCGGGCGGCAATGCGGTGACCTACGTGCCGCTGGCCGGCGAGCTCGCCGCCGAGGGCTGGGCCGTGTACGGCGTGGAACCGCCCGGCCGGGACGGCAAATCGGCCCCGGTCGCGGTACCGGAGCTGGCCGAGCTGGTCGCCGACGAGCTCGCCGCGCTCGACGCGGGACCGGTGACGCTGTGGGGGCATTCGATGGGCGTGGCCGCCGCGATGGCCACCGCGCGATTGCTGCGCGAGCGCGGTCACGACGTGCGCCGCGTCCACCTCGGCGCCCAGCTCCCGGGTGACAGCGGTGCCCGCCGGGTCCAGGCCGCCGAGGTGGCCGCGCTGGCGGACGACGAGGTGGTGACCGCGCTGGTCGAAAGCGGCCGGCCGGAGCTGGCCGAGGTCGGCGGCGCGCACCTGAGGCCGCTCACCGACGCGTACCGGCACGACGTGGCGGCCGCCTGCAGGTACCTCGCGGAGGCCCTCGACGCGGGCGACCGGCTCGACGTGCCGGTGACCGTGGTGCTCGCGGCCGACGACGTCCCGGACGACGTGCCGGGTGATCCGTGGGACTGGGGCCGGCTGGCCGGTGACGTGCGGGTGGTGGAATTGCCGGACGGCGGCCACTACTTCGCCGCGTCGCGGCCGGCGAGCGTGGCGAAGGTGATCGCCGGAACGGACTGAGGCGGGGGACTTCCGTGACCGGCGGGCGAGCCGGGCACCGGAAGTCCACCCGGCTTCACACGTTCTGGTTGGGGAAGTAGTCCTCGCAATCACCGTCGCGGCGGACGTCCCACGTGGCGCAGTGCAGGGACCCGCCGTACTCGTACACGTGCCGGAACGGCAGCGGGAACACCTCGAAGCCCAGGCTGCACAGCAGGTCCTGCAACGGCTTCTCCTGCTCCTCGACGATGATCTTCGACGGGGAGATGCTCAGCACGTTGATCGAAACCCACTTGGACGACTGGCAGTAGCGGGGCATCTCGTCGTTGCCGGTGAGCGGCTGGGGCGCGGTCACGAACTCCCAGTCGTTGGCCAGGAACAGCTTCTCCTCGCCGCTGTTGATCGGCCGCTCGGGGTTGGTGAGCACCAGGCCCGCGCGCAGCGGGATGAACGTGGCGTCGATGTGCGAGGGGAAGTAGTCGAGCGGGAAGTGCACCGGGTGCACGCGGAAGCCCTTCGGCTCCAGGTGCCGGGTGATCCACCGGATGCCCGCGCGGTTGGTGGTCATCGACTCCTGGACGAACACGTCCTTGCCCATCCGCGCCATGTCCGCGGCGTCGAAGACGACCTCGTCCTGCGTCACGCAGAACTCGAAGTTGTGCATCTCCTCGTGCCGCTTCGACAGCGGCCACGTCCAGAAGTCCTGGCGGTACATGTCGTCGGCCATGGACGGCTTCGGCGCCACCGACCAGGTCATGAGCGGGTCCTCGTCCCAGTACTTGTAGACCAGGCTCCGGTAGGCCTCGTACTCGAAGTACCGCGACCGCCGCGACATCGTCGCCTCGAGGATCTCGTTGCCCAGGGTGATCATCACGTCCCGGGGGCAGACCGCGCAGTACTGGTTCTCCACCTCGAACGTGGGCGTCTTCAGCGGTATCGAGTAGTCCCGCGGCGACGGCCGGCGAACCGTGACACCCTGCGACTCGAGCAGTGACACGAGGCCGCCGAGCTCCTCTTCGGCCTTCTCGTTCAGCTCCCGGGGCTTCGGGCCGGTGGGGAAGGGCCGCGGCTCGGGCAGCCCGCGCTCCTGGGGCCGGTGCCCCGGCTCGGTCGGTTCGAAGCAGGCGTTCTCCGCGGTGCCCACGACGACCTCCTGGAGAGTGTCCCACTCGTTCCAGGAGTTGACGATTCTGGTGTCAGTCCGCATCGGCTCGTCACATCTCTCTGTAGGACGGTTGCTCGGCGGTCTCGCGACCCCCCCGGACGTCCCCATTCCACCGGTCCGTTCGCGGCGGCCACAGTCCGGAGAACCCCGGATCGCCGGCCCGGTCCCGGGCGTGTGCGGGGAATGTCGGACTTCGCCGCGCCGGCCCCGCCGGGCACAGTGGACGGCGTGCCGCTCACCATCGACGCCCGCTTCAACGGCCCGGACGACAGCGCCAACGGCGGCTACGCGTGCGGGCTGTTCGCCGGCGTGTGCCCGGAGCCGGTGGCGGTGACCCTGCACGCCCCGCCCCGGCTCGGGGTGCCGCTGCGCGCCGAGATCGGTGGCAGGCGGGCGCACCTGTGGGACGGCGACGCGCTCGTCGCCACCGCCGCGCCCACTCGCCACCAGGTCGTGCCGCCGGCTCCGGTGCCGGCCGAGGCGGCTCGCGCGGCCGTCTCGCACTACCGCGGCCGCGCGGGACACCCGTACCCGCACTGCTTCGCCTGCGGGCCGCGCCGTGCCCCCGGCGACGGCCTGCTGCTGGCGCCCGGGCCGGTGCCGGACCGGGCGGGCACGGTCGCCTGCCCGTGGGTCCCGGACGCGGGGCTGCTCGCCGCGGACGGCCGGGTGCGCGCGGAGTTCGTCTGGGCGGCGCTGGACTGCCCGTCGGGCTGGACGGCGGATCTCGTCGCCGCGCCGAAGGTGCTCGGCTGGATGCGGGCCGAGCTGATCCGGCGGCCGCTCGCCGGGGAGCACTGCGTGGTGGTGGCCAGGCTGGACAGCCTGGGCGACGGGGGCCTCGCGGCCGGCTCGGCGCTTTACGACGAGGCGGGGTCGCTGCTCGCGGCGGCGACCACCCGCTGGTACGCCCCGGCGGCCGGGTGAACCGCGGTGGACCGCCCGGCGCGACTCGGCCGGTCCCGGCTTCGGGGGCCGGGATCAGGGGTGGTCGCGCCGCACCCTGGCAGGCACCTCCCGGGTTGTGACCCGGCCCGGTCCCCTACACCGGCACCGCGCGTCCGGGGTTCTCCGGACTCATCCCGATCAGGGAGAGCGCGGTTCGATGGTCCCCGGCGGCCGCGACTGCGTGCTGTCGACGAACGGAGAGAGCGCGACATGCGGATTCCGACTTCGATCGACGCGATCGGGGACAACACCATCGACCTCGACGCCGTCGACCTCGTGGACCCTCGGACGTACTCCGAGGGCGACCCGCACCCGATCTGGGCCGAGATGCGCCGGCGCGAGCCGGTGCGCTGGCACCCCGTCGGCAGCGACCTCGGGTTCTGGTCGGTGACCACCTACGAGCACGGCTCCTGGGTGCTGCGGGACCACGAGACCTTCACCTCACAGCGCGGCACCCTGCTCAACCTGCTGGGCAAGGACGATCCCGCGGGCGGCCAGCAGATGGCCGCCACCGACCCGCCGAAGCACACCCGGATGCGCGAGCCGCTGCAGCGGGCGCTGACGATCAAGTCGGTGGAGCGCTCCGGCGACCAGATCCGCGCCCAGGTGCGCCGGCTGCTCGAGCCGGCCAAGTCCGGCGAGCCCTTCGACCTCGCCCAGGCCGTCACCCGGCTGCCGATGGCGGTCACCGGGATGCTCATGGGCCTGCCGGAGGAGGACTGGCCGAGGCTGACCCAGCTGACCCTCATGTCGATCGCGCCGGACGACCCCGAGTTCAACGAAGGCGCCGACACCCAGACCGCGCTGCAGCGCGCGCACCGGGAACTGTTCGCCTACTTCGCCGAAATCGTGCGGGCGCGGCAGAAGAACCCGGGCGGCGACGACCTGATCAGCCTGCTGCTGACCATCGACGTCGAGGGCCGCACGATGGGCCTCGGCGAGGTGCTGGCCAACTGCTACAGCCTGCTGCTGGGCGCGAACGTCACCACCCCGTACGTGCCGACGGCCGCGCTGGACGCCGTCATCGGCACCCCCCTGCTCCACGAGGTGCTGGAGAGCGCGAACACCGGCACCATCCTGACCACCGTGGAGGAGGCGCTGCGGTGGGCCTCGCCGGCCAACCACTTCATGCGGCACGCGGTGCGCGACGTCGACCTCGGCGGCCGCCAGGTGCGCTCCGGCGACGCGGTGGTGGTGTGGCTCGGGTCGGCCAACCGGGACGAGACCGCGTTCGAGGACCCGTTCACCTTCAACCCGCGGCGCAAACCCAACCGGCACATCGCCTTCGGGGTCGGCGGGCACTACTGCGTCGGCCACACCGTCGCCCGGGTGACGCTGCGCGCGCTGTTCGACGAGATCGTCAGCACCTTCGCCGACCTCGACCACGCGGGGGAGGTCGAGCACCTGTCGTCGAACTTCGTCGCGGGCATCAAGCACATGCCGGTGATCGCGAAGGTGCGCGGATGAACCGACCGACCCTGGTCGACCTCCTGCGGCACCGGGCCGAGGACACCCCGGACCGGACGGCGTTCGAGTTCCCGGGTGAGGGCGACCGGCTGGTCGTCGGCTACCGCGACCTCGACCGGCGGGCCCGCGGCGTGGCCGCCGCGCTGCGGGACCGCGGGCTGGCCGGCGAGCGCGTGGTGCTGCTCTTCCCGCCCGGGATCGACTACGTGGCCGCGTTCTTCGGGTGCCTTTACGCCGGCGCCGTGGCGGTTCCGGTGTACCTGCCGACCGGCGTGCGCGGGGCGGCGCGGATGCTCGACGTGGCCGCCGACGCCGGGGCACGCGCACTGCTGTCGACGGCGGCCACGCGCGACGCGCTGGCGCCATTGATGTCCACAATGGAGGGACCGGACTGGCTGCCGGTGGCCGGCACCGGCGAGGACGCGGACTTCGACGGCCCGGATCCCGGCCGGGACGACCTGGCTTTCCTGCAGTACACCTCCGGTTCCACGGGCACGCCGAAGGGCGTGCGGGTGCGGCACGCGAACCTGATGGCCAACCTGACCGAGATCGGCCGGGTGCTCGGTGCCGGCGCCGGCAGCCGCGCGGTCAGCTGGCTGCCGCCGTACCACGACATGGGCCTCATCGGCGGCATCCTGCAGCCGGTGCACGGCGGCTTCCCGTGCACCCTGCTCTCACCGGCCGCGTTCCTGCGCGCGCCGGTGCGCTGGCTGGCCGAGATCAGCCGGAGCCGCGCGACGTTCACCGCCGCGCCCGACTTCGGCTACCGCGAATGTGTCCGCCGGATCTCCGAGGCCGAGCGCGGGGAACTGGACCTGTCGTCACTGCGGCACGCGATGGTGGGGGCGGAGCCGGTCCGCCGCGCCACGCTCGACGCGTTCACCCGCGCCTTCGCCGGGGCCGGCTTCCGGCGATCGGCGTTCCACCCCTGCTACGGGCTCGCCGAGGCGACGCTGCTGGTGACCGGCGGCTCCCGGCCGGACGGCCCGGCCGTCGTCGAGGTGGGCCGGGCGGAACTGGCCGAGGGCACCGTGCTGCTCGACCCGCCGGCCGGGCACCCGGCGGTGGCGCTGACGGGCTGCGGCTCCGCGACCGGCGAGGACCTGGTCGTCGTGGACGCCGGACCCGGTGGTGTCGGGGAGATCTGCGTCAGCGGGCCGAGCGTCACCGACGGCTACCACGGGCGGCCGTCCGAGACGGCCGCGCGGTTCGGCGCCGAGCTGCCCGGCCACCCGGGGCGGCGGTTCCTGCGCACGGGGGACCTCGGGTTCTCCCTGGCCGGGCAGTTGTACGTGACCGGCCGCGTCACGGATTTGATGGTGCTGCGCGGCCGCAACCACTACCCGGAGGACATCGAGCAGACGGCCGAGCGGGCGCACCCCGCGTTGCGGCCCGGCCGGTCGGTGGCGTTCTCGGTGGACGACGGCGACGACGAGTACCTGGTGCTGGTGCACGAGGTGGCGGCGGCCACGACCGCGGAGACGGCGGACGCGGTGCGGGCGGCGGTCCGGGCGGCGATCGCCACCGAGCACGGAGTGACGCCGAGGGAAGTCGCGCTGGTGCGCCAAGGGGCGATCGCCCGCACGACCAGCGGCAAGGTCCGGCGCAACGCGACCAAGGCGAATTGGCGCGAGGGCACGCTGACCCCGGTCGCGGGCGCCCGGCGGGCCCCGGTCGCGGAGACGGAGGACCGGCCGGTCCTGGCCACCGGCGCCCGCCGGGCCGCGGCCACCGAACCGGACGATCGGCCGGCCGCGGTCGTCGCCACCGTGCTCGACCTCGACACCGTCCCCGCGGACGAGCCCCTGATCGGCCTCGGCCTGGACTCCCTGCGCGCGGTCCGGCTCGCCGAAGCCGTCGCCGGGGCCTTCGGTGCCGAGATCCCCGTGCCGCGCCTGCTCGACGGTCTCACCCTCACCGGGCTGCGCGCCCTGCTCGCCGAGGCGCCCGCGGTCCGTCCGGCCACAGTGGACAGTGCCGCGCCGTCGCGGGCGCAGGAAGCCATGTGGCTGCTGGACTCGATGGGCGCGGGTGCCGCGTACCACGTCCACGGCGGAGTCCGGCTGACCGGACCCCTCGACCCCGACCGGCTCGCCCGGTGCCTCGACGGCCTCCTCGCCCGCCACCCCTCGCTGCGCACCACCTTCGCGCCCGACGCGGACGGCGCTCTCGGCACGACCGTGCACCCGGCGGGCCCGCTGCCGCTGCGCCGGCTCACCGACGCCGATCCAGGCGAAGTCGAACGCGCGCTGCACGATCTCGCCACCATCCCGTTCGACCTGGCCGCGGGGCCGCTCGTGCGGGCGGTGCTCGTCCGCCGTCGCGACGACTGGTACCTGGGCATCGCCGCGCACCACATCGTCGTCGACGGGTGGTCTCTCGGCGTCCTCCTGCGCGAGCTCGGCGACGCCTACCGCGGCACTCCCTCGACGAGAACGGCACTGCCCCCCGTCCGGCCGGCCGCGCCCCGGCCGTGGGACGGCGCCGACGCCGAGTTCTGGCGCGCCGCTCTCGACGGCGCCCGCCCGCTCGAGCTGCCGCTCGACGCCCCGGCCCGGCCGACCTGGCGCGGGGGCACGGTCGAGCTGGGCCTGGATGCCGCGGCCACTGCGCGCCTGGCCGCGTACGGCGCCGCGCGGCAGGCGACGCCGTTCATGGTGCTGCTGACCGCACTGGGCGTCGTCGCGGCGCGGTGGTCGGGGCAGGACGACTTCGTGCTCGGCGCGGCGGCCGCCAACCGGGACCACACCGATGCCGGCCAGGTCGGGCTGTTCGTCAACGTCCTGCCGCTGCGGCTCGACACCGCCGGTGCCCCGGCGTTCGGAAGCCTGCTCGACCGGGTGCGGGCCCGCTGCCTCGCCGCGCAGCGGCACCAGGCGGTGCCGCTCGACGAGATCGTCCGGCTGCTCGACCCCGACCGGTCCGACGGGCGCGCCCCGCTCGTGCGGGCGGTCCTGGCGCTGCAGAACGTGCCGCTGGAGCCGTGGCAGGCCGGTGACGTGCGGGCGGAGGCGTTCGAACTGCCCGCCCCCGGTGCCCAATTCGAGCTCTCCGTGCACCTCACCCAGCAGGCCGACGGCAGTCTTGCCGGGCACCTCACCCACGCCGCCGACCTGCTCTCCGGCAGTACCGCCCGCCGCTTCGCCGACGCGTTCACCCAGGTGCTGCGCACCGTCGCCGACCTCGACGGCGTCCCGGTCGGCGACGTCCCGCTGCTCGACGAGAGCGAGCGCGCCCGCATCACCGGCCACCTCAGCGGCGCCCTGGCCGCGCCCGCACCACCGGGGCTGCTGCACGAGCTGTTCGAACGGCAGGCCGACTTCGATCCGCACGCGCCGGCCGTCGTGGGCGACCGGACGCTCGGCTACGGGGAGCTGGACGCCGAGGCCAACCGCCTCGCGTGGCTGCTGCGAGAGCGCGGCGTCGGCCCGGAACGGGCGGTCGCCGTGTGCCTGCCGCGCTCGGCCGACCTGGTCGTCGCGCTGCTCGCGGTGCTCAAGGCGGGTGGCTGCTACGTGCCGCTCGACCCCGCCAACCCGGACGCGCGGCTGACCGCGCAGCTGCGTGACGTCCGGCCGGTCGTGGTGCTGACCGATCCCGGGCTCGCCTCGCGCTTCCCCGGCCAGGCCACGGTCGGCGCCGGCGACGCGGCCGCGTACCCGGCGCACCGGCCGGAGCCGGCGGCCACCCCGGGCAACCTGGTGTACGCGATCCACACCTCCGGTACGACCGGCACGCCCAAAGCCGTGATGAACGAGCACGCCGGGCTGGTCAACCGGATCCGCTGGATGCAGGCCGAGTACGGGCTCACCGCCGGGGAACGGGTCCTGCACAAGACACCCATCGGGTTCGACGTGGCCGGCTGGGAGCTGTTCTGGCCGCTGTCGGCGGGCGCGACCGTCGTGCTCGCCCGTCCCGACGGTCACCGCGACGCCGCCTACCTGGCCGCCCTGATCCGCGACAGCGGCGTGAGCACCTGCCACTTCGTGCCGTCGATGCTGCGGGCGTTCGTCGAGGAGCCTTCGGTCGCCGGGTGCGCGGGCACCCTGCGCCGGGTCGTGTGCAGCGGGGAGGAGCTGCCGCCGTCGACCGTCACCCGGCTGCGTGCGCTGCTGCCGGACGTGGCCGTGCACAACCTGTACGGGCCGACGGAAGCGGCCATCGACGTCACCGCCGTCGAGATCACCCCCGGCCACGAGACGCTGCCCCGGCTGCCGATCGGCCACCCGATCACCGGCGCTCGCTTGTACGTGCTCGACCCGCGCGGCGCCCCGGTACCGGTCGGGGTGCCGGGCGAGCTCTTCATCGGCGGCGTGCAGGTGGCCCGCGGCTACCTCGGCCGCGCGGCGCTCACCGCCGAGCGGTTCGTCCCCGACCCGTTCGAACCCGGCGGCCGGCTCTACCGCACCGGGGACCGGGCCCGCTGGACCACCGGCGGCGCACTGGAGTTCCTCGGCCGGCTCGACCAGCAGGTGAAGATCCGCGGTGTCCGGATCGAACCGGCCGAGGTGGAGGCCGCGCTGGCCGGGTACCCCGGGGTCACCGCGGCCGCGGTCGACGCGCGGCCCGGTCCGGACGGGCAACCGCGGCTGGTGGCCTACCTGGTCGGCGCCGAGGCGCCCGACGCGGCCCTGCGGTCGTTCCTCGGCGAGCTGCTGCCGCCCGCGGCGGTGCCGTCCGCGTTCGTCCGGCTGCCCGCGCTGCCGACCGGGCGCACCGGCAAGCTCGACCGGTCCGCCCTGCCCGAGCCGGCCGTCGTCCAGGCCGACGGCACCGCGCCGCGGGATCCCGTCGAGCAGGTGCTCGCCGGCATCTGGGCCGAGGTGCTCGACCTGCCGAGCGTGTCGGTGACCAGCGGGTTCTTCGAACTGGGCGGCCACTCGCTGCTCGCGACCCGGATCGTGGCCCGGGTGCGCCGCGAGTTCGGGGTCGAGCTGTCCGCCGGCGACCTGCTCGGCGGCGGGTCCACCGTCGCCGACCTGGCCGCGGCGGTGCGCGCCGCCCAGCTCGAGCAGGCCGACCCGGACGAACTCCGCCGGGCACTGGAAGAACTGGCCGACCTGACCGACGACGAGGTCGCCGCGCTGCTCGCGGACGACCGGACCACACCGAGGAGGACCGATGGCAGCTGAGGCAGCCGCGACGGAGACCGGTGAGCAGACCTTCGTGGTCGTGCTCAACGACGAGCTGCAGTACTCGATCTGGCGGGCGGACGCCGACGTGCCGGCCGGGTGGCGGGCCGAGGGCACCTCCGGCACCAAGGAGGAGTGCCTCGCCCACATCGACCGGGTGTGGACCGACATGCGGCCGCTGAGCCTGCGGCAGCGGATGGACGCGTCGTGACCGGCACGCCGAAGGAACGCCTCACCCGGGTCATCGACGACATGCGCGCCCGCTGGAACGGCCGCGACGTCGTCATGGCCGTCAACCACTTCAACGGCGGGATGAAGGCGCTCGCCGAAGAGCTGCGGCTCTCCGGCGCCCGCCTGAAGGCGGTCGTCATCAATACCGTGCCGAGGGCGGACGACCCGCCCGCCGAGCACGTGTGGAGCTGCGCCGAGCACGGCCTGACGATGACGCACCGGCAGTACGAGGCCTGGCTCGCGAGCAAGCCGCCCGAGATCGTCGACTGGCTCGACGGCCTCGACCCCGGACGGGAGTGGGAGGTGCTCGGCACCACCTACGGCGAGTTCGCCGAGCTGGGCGGCCGTCCGGCCTACGGGCACTGGCGGCCGGAGTGGGCGGGGTGGGAGGACAAGACCCGCATCGACGAGCTGTGGCGGCGGGTCGGCATCCCCGCGCCGCCGCACGCGATCGTCGAGGTCGACGACCCCGGCCTGGCCGCCACCGCCGTGTCCCTGGACCGCGGCCACGGCGTGATGATCGCCATCGACACCAGCCTGGACGTCCTGGGCAGCTCCCAGGGGTTGCGCTGGGTCCGCTCGCGCGCCGAGCTGGACCGGGCGGTCGAAGCGCTGCGCGTCCGCACGAAGCGGGTCCGCCTCGCCACGTTCGTCCCCGGCGTCCCGTGCAGCCTGATGGGCATGGTCTTCGACGACGGCGTGGCCGTCTTCGACCCGATCGAGGTCATCACCCTCCACCGGCCGAGCACCGGGCAGCTGGTGTACGGCGGCTGCTCGACGGCCTGGCGACCGGCGACCGCCCGGACGGAGACGTTGCGCGGCTACGCCCGCCGCGTCGGGGAGGAGCTGTCGGCGTCACTGGGGTACACCGGCGTGTTCAGCGTCGACGGCCTGTCCGGCGAGGACGGGTTCGTGGCCACCGAGCTCAACCCGCGGCACGTCTCGGGCATCGGCGTCCGGCCCGGCTGGCCGGAGTTCCCGACCCGGCTGCTCAACCGGGCCGTCCAGGACCACCGGCCGGAGGCCGCCGGGGCGCGGTGGCAGGACGTGGAGGTGGCTTACCGGGAGGTCGTCCGCGACACCCCGTCGGCGTCCCTGTGGATCGAGGTGCCGGGGACCGAGCTCGGGCCGGAGGGCCGGGTGTCGTCCACGACGCTGCCGGTGCCGGCCGGGGACGCGGTCGTGGAGTGCGTGGTCGAGTACCGGCCGCAGTGCGGCGGAGTGTGGATCCTCGGGGCGGCCGGAGTGGACTCGGCGGTGCCGCACGACGGGGCACTGGGCCCGGTGACGGCGGCGCTGGCGGAGCGGCTCGGGGTGGCGGACCTGCGGTCGTTCGGGGAGATCACGGCCAGGTCGACGTTGGCGGGATGACGCCTCAGGGGCCTACCGGCTGCTCCTCACCCCCGGCGACCGCGGTCAGGTGCGCGGTCAGCGTGTCCGCGAGCCGGCGGACCCGGCTCTCCGGGATGAGGTGGGGCCGGTAGGTGAAGGCGATCCGCAGCGTTTCCCCCGGGGTGACCAGCAGGCTCAGCGCGTAGTGCGTGTCGTCGCTGTGCCGCACGCCGGCGATCTTCGGGTCGTCGAGCAGCAGGTCCGGGTTCTCGAACACCAGCAGGGTGTCGAACTCCGCGTCCCAGGACGCCAGGCGCCGGATCGTGCCGAGGCCGAGGTGCTGGTGCGGGGCCAGGGCGAGCTGCTCGGCCCGCACCCGCCGCAGCAAGGCCCGCACCGGTTCGCCGGGATCCACGTCCACCACCACGGGCACCGTGTTGACCAGCATCGCGACCAGGTTCTCCACCTCGGGCACTTCGGCCATCCGCCCGGACACCGTCGTCCCGAACACCGCGGGCCGCCGGCCGGACTCGGCGGCCAGGACGACCCCCCACAACGCCACCATGATCGTGTTCAGCGTCAGCCGGTCGGTCCTCGCCAGCTCCACCAGGCGGGCCGTCACCGGGGCGGGCAGGTCGACCACGTGGTGAGCTGAGGCGGACGAACCGGCCACCGGTTCGGTCAGCATGGCCGGTTCGGTGATGCCGTCCAGCGCGGACCGCCACGCCGCGGCCGCCGCCTCCCGGTCCCTGGTGCGCAGGACGCGGAACCAGTCACGCAGGGGCGGTGCCGGTGCCCCGGCGGCTTCAGGCGCCAGCAGCTCGCGCACCAGGAGGGTCACCGACCAGCCGTCGAGCAGGAGGTGGTGGTAGTCGAGCAGGAGGTGGGCAGCCCCACCCGGGAGGTGGACGAGGTGCAGGCGCAGGAGCGGGGGAGTGCCGACGTCGAACGGGGCGGCCTTGCTGCGGGCGGCCAGGACGTCCGCCCGGGCCCGCGCTTCGGCCGGGTCCAGCGCGCTCAGGTCGGTCTCCCGCCACGGCGTCTCGAGCTCGCCCACGGTGATCTGCACGGGTTCCGGGAGGCCGGCGACCTCGAACGCGGCCCGCAGCGGGGCGTGCCGGCGCAGCGCCGAAGCGGCCGCGGCACGCAGCGCCCGCGCGTCCACCGGGGCGGTCAGCTCCAGCCGCAGCTGCTCGGTGTAGCTGTCGGTCTCCTGCAGGCGGTGGAACAGGAACCCCTGCTGCACCGGGGTCACCGGCAGGATCTCCGTCAGGCCCGGGTGCCTCGCCCGCAGCCGGTTGAGCTGGTGGTGGTGCAGGGCCACCAGCGGCCGCACCGGGATCGCCGGGGCGCCCGCGCCCGCCGCCGCGGCGGCGAGCCTGCGCGGGGTGCCCAGCTCGAACACCTGCCGGGTGTCGAGCGCCAGCCCGGCGCGCCGGGCCAGGACCACCAGCCGCACCGCACCCAGGCTGTCGCCGCCGAGGGCGAGGAAGTCGTCGTCCACCCCGGCGGGGACGCCGAGCGCCGCGGCGAAGGCGTCCACCAGCGCCTGCTGCTCCGGGGTTTCCGGCTCGGCGGCTCCGGTCGCGAACGCGGGTGACGGCAACGCTTTCAGGTCCACTTTGCCGTTCGGGGCGACCGGCAGTTCCGGCAGCGCCAGCACCGCGGCGGGCACCATGTGCGCGGGCAGCGTCCGCGCCAGCTCGGCCCGGATCGCCACGCCGTCGAGGTCGGTTCCGACCACGTAGGCCACGAGCTGTTTGCCGCCGCTGGCCGCCGGCCGGGGCAGCGCCAGTGCCTGCCGCACGCCGGGCAGGGTCCGCAGCCGGGTCGCGATCTCGCCCAGCTCCACCCGGAATCCGTTGATCTTGACCTGGTTGTCCTTGCGCCCCAGGCATTCCAGCTCACCGTCGGCGTTCCACCGCGCCAGGTCGCCGGTGCGGTACATCCGCTGCCCCGGCGCGCCGAACGGGTCGGGCAGGTAGCGCTCCGCGGTCAGCCCGGGCCGCCCCAGGTAGCCGCGGGCCAGGCCGGCGCCCGCGACGTAGAGGTCACCCGGTTCGCCGTCCGGCACCGGCCGCAGGTCGTCGTCCAGCACGTGGACCCGGACGTTCCACAGTGGAGTGCCGATCGTCGGCAGCTCGGTCCGGCCGGTCGACCACGCGGTCGCGTCCTGCATTTCGGTGGCGCCGTAGTGGTTGTGGACGCGCAGGCCGGGGTGGCTGCGGAGGAAGCCGCGCAGGGTCTCGCCGAGGACCAGGGGTTCGCCGGACTGGATGATGTCGCGCAGGTCGGCCAGGGCGACCCCGGCGACGCCCGCCGCCTCGCAGAGGGACTCGATGAGCACGTTCGGCAAGAACACCTGGTGCACCCGGTGCCGGTCGAGCCAGCGGGCCAGCCGGATCGGGTCGGTGCGGACGTCCTCGGCCGGCACGACCAGGCACTTGGCGTGCACCAGGGCCGAGAGGATCTCGTGCATGGCGAAGTCGAACCCGATGGCGGACAGGTTGGCCGTGCGCGTGCCGGGGCCGACGTCGAACCGGCCGGCGTGCCAGGCCAGCAGGTTCACCAGGCTCGCGGCGGGCATCGCGACGCCCTTGGGGACCCCGGTCGAGCCGGAGGTGTAGATCAGGTACAGCGGGTGCGCCGGGTCCAGCGGCGCGATCCGGTCGGCGTCGGCGGGGTCGGTGTCCGGGAAGTTCCCGAGCGCGAGGCCGTCCCACTCGAGCGCCGGGGCGGAGCCGAAGTCGAGGCCGGTCGTGGTGAGCACGGTGACCGGATCGGCGTCGGCGACCATCGCGGCCAGGCGGTCCGCCGGGTACTCCGGGTTGAGCGGCAGGTAGACCGCGCCCGCCTTCAGCACCGCCACCATCGCGACCACCGCGTCGGGTGACCGGGGCAGCGCCACCCCCACGACCCGCTCCGGCCCGGCGCCCAGGCCGATCAGCAGGTGCGCGAGCCGGTTCGCCTTCGCGTTCAGTTCGGCGAAGGTGAGGACGCCCGCCTCGTCGCTCAGCAGGGCCGGAGCCGTCGGGTGGGCCCGGACGGCCGCTTCGATGAGTTGCGGCAAGGTCGCCTCGGGAACGGACCGGACTTCGCCGGCGACCGGCGGGGACGACAAGGGCGACACTGACTTGAACGACACGGTCATGCGGACGCGGCTCCAACCATCGCGGCGTTTTCGTCGATCCTGGGACGGCGGGCCGGGGCGGAAAAGTCAGGAGAACCGCTACTCGCGCAGCCCGCGCAGCAGCCGCGGGCCGAACACGACCAGCGCCGCCGTCGCCGCCGCCGCGACGAAGAACGGTGCCCGCAGCGTGAACTGCTGGGCGGCGAGCCCGCCGGCGAAGGCGCCGAGCGGGGCGAGGCCGTTGACGAACAGCCGGTAGGCGGCGTTGACCCGCCCGTAGGTCTCGGCCGGGATCACCCGCAGCCGCAGCGTCGTGCTCACCACCCCGCCCAGCGACGCGGCCGCCCCGACCAGCAGCAACGCGGGTGCCGCGACCCAGGCGGCCGAGGTCAGCGCGGCCACCAGCAGCGGGCCGGGACACAGCGCGAACGCCAGCAGGAGCGTGCGCCGCGCGCCGATCCGCGCGCTGAGGGCCGGGGTGACCGCGAAGCCGAGCAGCCCGCCCACCGCGATGAGCGCCATGAGCAGCCCGTACATCGCCGGGCTGACGTGCAGCACTTCCAGCGCGTACAGGACGGCGATGCCGAGGACACCGACGATGGCGAAGTTCAGCACGCCCATGAGCAGGCACAGCGACCGGAGCAGGGGGTGGCGCAGCAGCCAGCGCAGGGCGCCGGCGGTGTCGGCGAGCACCGGCCGCCGCGCCGTCCGCGGTGGACGCGGCACCGGGGGCAGCCGCCTGCCCAGTGCGGCGATCAGCAACGCCGACAGCAGGAAGGTGGCGGTGTCCACGGCGAACGGCAAGGCCGCCGCCCAGGCGAACAGGAAAGCCGCGATGGGCGTGCCGATGAACTCGGTGGTGACCATCTGGCCGCCGAACAGCAGGCTGTTGGCCGAGTCCAGCGACCGTGACCCGGCCACGCTCGGCGTGATCGCCTGGGACAGGTTGTCGGCCAGGGTGTCGATGCAGCTGAGCAGGAAGGCCGTGCCGGCCAGGACCGCGATGCCGACCCCGCCGAGCACGGTGACCAGGGTGAACGCGCCCATCAACGCCGTCCGGCCCAGTTCGCAGAGCCACAGCGTCCGCACGCGGTCGAACCGGTCGACGACCACCCCGGTGAACGGCCCGGCCAGCAGCCACGGGAGCTGCCCGGCCACCGTCACCAGCGCGACCAGGAGCGGGTCGCGGGTCAGCACCGCGGCGAAGAGCGCGAAGGCGGCGAACCGCACGCCGTCGCCGAGGCCGGAGACGGTCGTGGCGCTCCAGAGGTACCAGAACCTCGGGTCCGACCGCTTCGAGGTGGTCCCGGTGGCGGCCATCACCCGGCCGGGTCCGGCAGGGCGGCCCGGTCGATCTTGCCGACGGCGGTGAGCGGGAACGCGTCCAGCCACACGAAAACGGCCGGGATCATCGCCGCGGGCAGCTGCCCGGCCAGCGCGCGGCGCAGCGCCGCGGTGGGCAGCTCCGGGCCGGCGGCCGAGCGGGTCAGGTAGGCCACCAGCCGCGGCCCGCCGCCGGGCGCGGCCCGCGCCAGCACCACGGCCTGGGCGACCTCGGGACGCGCGGTCAGCGCCGCCTCCACCTCGGCGGGCTCCACCCGGTGGCCGCGGATCTTGACCTGGTGGTCCAGCCGGCCGAGGAACTCCAGGGCGCCGTCCGGCCGCCACCGGGCCCGGTCCCCGGTGCGGTACAGCCGTTCCCCGGCGCGCCCGGGGTGCGGCACGAAGCGCTCGGCGGTCTGGGCGGGGCGTCCCTGGTAGCCCCGGGCCAGCTGCACGCCCGCGATGACCAGCTCGCCGGTGACCCCGGCCGGGCACGGCGCGCCCGCGTGGTCGAGCACGAGGATCTCGGTGCCAGGGATCGGGCGGCCGATCGGGATCGGGTCGGTCACCCCGGCCGCGGCGACCTGGTGCAGGGTGACCGCGATCGTCGCCTCGGTGGGCCCGTAGAGGTTGTACAGCGTGGCGCCGGGGAGCACCTCGGCGAAGCGGGTGGCCAGCTCGGCGTTGAGCTCCTCGCCGCCGCAGATCACCGTGCGCAGCGCGGCCGCGCGCTCGGCGGCACGCGGTTCCGCCAGGAAGTGCCGCAGCAGCGAGGGGAAGAAGTCGCACGCCGTGACGCCGTAGTGGTCGTGCACGTCGAGCAGGTACGCGGGGTCGCCGTGGTTGAGCGGCTCGGCGAGCACCAGCCGGCCCCCGCTCATCACCGGCACCAGCAGCTCCCACAGGGACGGGTCCGACGCCAGCGGGGTCTTGTGCAGGACGACGTCGGCGGGCCCGAACCGGAACCGGGTGCACAGCCACCCCAGCTGGGTGGCCAGCGCCTCGTACGGCACCACCACGCCTTTCGGGGTGCCGGTCGACCCGGACGTGTAGACGACGTAGGCGGCCGTCGCGCCCCGGTACGGCACCTCCGGCCGGGTCGCCGGGAAGCTCGCCCACTCCGCGCGCACCGTCTCCACCGGGAGGGCGCCCTCCGACGGGAGATCGGGGAGGTCGGCGCTGGTGAACGTCACGGCAGGGGCCGAGTCGGCCAGGACGTGGGCCAGCCGGGCGGCGGGCAGGTGGGGGTCGAGCGGCACGTAGACCGCGCCGGCCTTGAAGATGCCGAGCAGCACCGCGACCAGGTCGAGGCCGCGGTCGAGGTGCACTCCGACGCGGTCCTCGGCGCCGACGCCCCGGCTCCGCAGCCAGTGGGCGATCCGGTTGGCCGACTCGTCCAGCTCGCGGTAGGTGAGCGACACCGCGGTCAGGTCCGTGTCGGCGAGCACCGCCACCGCGTCCGGCGTCTCGGCGGCCCGCTGCTCGACCCACCGGTGTGCCGGCCGGCTCCCGGTCCGGGTGGGGGTGTCGACTGACATGTCCGCCTTTCGTGTCTCGGCGCCGGAGGCGGCCGGATCCCCTCCGGGGGTCGTGGCCAGCCTCATCGCGGCGCGGTTCCCGGCGCCAGTCGGGGAAACGACCCCGTCCCCGGCGGCGTCCGGGACGTCACCGACTACCGCCGTCCCGTGGCGTGGGAAGGATGGGCGCCACCGATATTCGTGCGCGGGATCTCTTCGGAACGAAGGTGGTTCGACTCCATGGGGAACGACTGGCTCAGTCCGGAGCAGCGCAGGCTCCTGGACCGGATGCTCGACGAGGAGGGCGTCGACCGCGGGGAGTCACCCATCGTGGCGCGCGGGGGTGACCGGTCGGCGCTGCCGCTGTCGTTCGCCCAGGAGCGCATGTGGTTCTTCCACCGCCTGCAGCCGGCCTCCACGATGTACAATATCGTCGGCGCGGCCACCCTGCGCGGGCACACCGACCCGGCGGTCCTGCAGCGCTGCGTCGACGAACTGGTGCGACGGCACGAGGTGCTGCGCTCGACGTTCCACCTCGTCGACGCCGGGACGTCGGTCCAGCGCGTCAACCCGCCCGGCCCGGTCCCGATGCCGGTCGCCGACCTGCGCGAGCTCGACCCGGCCGCGCGCGACGAGGCGGTGCGCGCCCGCTACTCCGACGAGGTCGACCGCCCGTTCGACCTGACGAAGGACCTGCTGCTGCGGCCGACCCTGCTGCGGGTCGCCGACGACGAGCACCTGCTGCTGCTCAGCCAGCACCACATCGCCACCGACGGCTGGTCGCTCGGCATCCTGCTGCAGGAGCTGGCTTCGCTGTACGACGCCTACGCCGCGGGCCGCCCGCCCGCACTGCCCGAACCGGAGCTGCACTACGGCGACTTCGCCCTGTGGCAGCAGGACTGGCAGGCCACCGGGGCGCTCGACGAGCACCTCGAGTACTGGCGGGCGCGGCTCACCGGCGCGCACGCCCTCGACCTGCCGACCGGCCGCCTGCGGGTCGCGGACCGCAGCTGGGACGGCGGCATGTGCGAGGTGCACATCCCCGCCGGGCTGGTCGGCGAGCTCACGGCGCTCGGCGAGTCCGAGCGGGCGACGCTGTTCATGGTGCTGCTCGCCGGCGTGTCCACCGTGCTGTCCCGGTGGACCGGGCAGCAGGACCTGGTGGTCGGCGTGCCGGTCGCCAACCGCAACCGCAGCGAGATCGAGTCGATGGTCGGCAGCTTCGTCAACACCCTGCCGATGCGGGTCGAGCTGACCGGCGAGCTGACGTTCCGCGAGCTGCTGCGGCGCTGCCGCCAGGAGGCGGTGGACGGGTACGCCCACCAGGACGTGCCGTTCGAGAAGATCATCGAGGAGATCAACCCCGAGCGGGAGGCCAGCGCGCACACCCCGCTCATCCGGCACATGCTCGGGCTGCACAACACGCCGTGGCACGAGCTGCGGGTGCCCGGCCTCACCGTGGACATCCTCACCCTCGACACCGGCAAGGCCCGGTTCGACCTCGAGTTCGAGCTGACCCCCACCGACGACGGCGCCATCGCCGGGCAGCTGTGGTTCGCCGCGGACATCATGGACGAGCCGTACGTGCGGCGCCTGCTGGACTCGGTGTACGCGGTGCTCGCCGCCGCGGTCGCCGATCCGGAGACCCCGGTGTGGCGGCTGCCGCTCGTGGCCGCGCCTGCCGGAGTCCCGGCCGCCGAAGTCCCCGAAGCTGCCGTGGCACCGCCGGCGGACGTGGTGCGGGGTGACCAGGTGCTGTCCCGCGCGGAGTTCACCGCGCGCGTCACCGGACTGGCCCACGACCTGCGCGACCACCACGGCGTGACCGGCGGCACCGTGGTCGCGCTCTGCCTGCCGCACACCGCCGAACTGGCGGTCGCGCTGCACGCGGTCCTCTCGGCCGGGGCGGTGGCGCTGCCGCTGGACCCGGCCCTGACCCGCGCCGAGCTCGCCGCGGCGATCGGAGAGGTGGCCCCGAAGCGGGTGCTGACCACCGCGGCGCTGGTGGACGTGCTCGGCGGCGCCGCCGTCGACGTCGCCACGCTCGGCTCCCCGGCCACCGATCCGCTGCCGCCACCCGCACCGGACGCGCCCGCGGTGTGCCTGCGCTCGCGGGGCGGCACGCTGAGCACCCACTCCCACGCCGAGCTGGCGGCCCGGGTCCGCGCACTGGCGGCCCGGTTCCCGGCCGCGACGGTCGCCGTGTCCCCGGGGGTCGGTCCGGACCTGCTGGTCACCGCCCTGTGGTGGCCGGTCGTGGCCGGCGGCGCCGTCGTGTTCGGCAATTCCGGCCCCACGCCGGACTTGCTGCTCACCACCCCGGCCCACTTGTCCACACTGGACACTGCCGCCCACCGCGTGATCAGCACGGGGGAACCGCTGTGGCCGGACGCCGTCGCCGCGTTCGCCCGCGCGTTCCCCGGCGCCGAGCTGGTCAACCTCTACTCCCTCGCCGAGGTGGGGCCGGTGGCCGCGCACGGGGTGGACCCGGCCGCGCCGGCGCCCTCCGGCCGGATCCCGGCCGGTACCCCGCTGGGCGCCCGGCCCGAGGTGCGCGACGAGCGCGGCGAACCCGTACCGGACGGGGTGGCGGGCGATCTCCACGTGTCCGCCTCCGGCGTCCTGGTGCCCACCGGTGACCGGGCCCGCTGGAACGTCCGGGGCGAGCTGGAGGTCCTCGGCAAGCCGGCGGGCCGCACCTGGGTGGCCGGGCGGCCGGCCGAACTCGGCGACGTCGTCGCGGAGCTGACCGCGCACCCCGCGGTGTCCCGCGCCCACCTCTCCCGCACCGAGAGCGGCGAGCTGATCGCGCACGTCGTGCCCAGGACCGCCTCCCAGCTCGGTTCCGACGGCGGACGCGAGCGGTTCGTCCAGGACTACCTCGCGCGTGACCCGGAGAGCGACCCGCTGCTCAACCTCACCGGCTGGCGCAGCCCGGACAGCGGCGAGGTGCTGCCCGCGGCCGCGCTGCGCGAGTGGCTCGACGGCGGCGTGCGGCACATCCTGGACACCGGGCCGCGGCGGGTGCTGGAGATCGGCTGCCGCAACGGGCAGCTGCTGTTCAAGCTCGCCCCCCGCTGTGACGCCTACCGGGCGACCGAGCTGTCCGGCCGCGCCCGGCGCTCCATCGAGCGGCAGCGCGACCGGCTCGCCGCCAAGGCCGGCGTCGTCGAGCTGGCCGACCTGCCCCCCGACGACCTGACCGGCCTCGGCGGGGACTTCGACACCGTCGTGGTCAACGGTCTCGCCGGGTACTGCCCCGGCCCCGGTTACCTCGAACGCGTCCTCGCCGAGGCGGTCCGGGTGACCCGCCCCGGCGGCACCGTGTTCGTCTCCGACGTGGCGGACCTGACCGCCCGGGAGGCGGCGCACCTGCCCGCCGAGGCCGGCCGCGTGCCGGCCGGCGGGCCCGCCGCCCGGCTGCGCGAGGCCGTGGCCCACCGGGCCGCCACCACCGGCGGCCTGGCCCTGCACCCGGACTGGTTCCGCGAGGCCGCCGCGCGGCTGCCCGGGGTGCGGGACGTGGCCGTCCTGCGCCGCGTGGGCACGCACCCCAGCGAACTGACCCGGTTCCGCTTCGACGTCGTGCTGCACGTGACCGGACCCGACGACGCCCTGCCGCCCGTCCGGGAACTGGCCTGGGCGGACGTCACCGCCGACGGGCTCACCGACCTGCTCGCCGCCGCGCCCGATCTCCTTGTCCTGCACGGCATCCCGGTGTCCGGGCTGACCGGCGTCGCGGCCGCGCTCGACCGGCTCGCCACCGCGGACACCGCCGGCGACGTGCGCCGGGTCCTCGACGATCCGGATTGCGGGGTGGACCCGGCCGAAGTGGTGGCCGCGGCGACCGCGCTGGGCTTCGACGCGGCCGCCGGGCCGTCCGGGGCCGGGTTCGCCGAGCTGACCGTGGCCCTGCGCCGGCAGGGGAGCACCGCCGTGCCGCTTTCGCGGGTGCTCGCCGCGACCGTCACCGCCGGAGCGTGCCCCGGCCCCCTGGCCGGGGACACCGCCTTCGCCGAGTGGGCCCGGACCATGCCCGCCGTGGTCCGCGGCTGGCTGCGGGACCGGCTGCCGCTCAACGTCGTCCCCGCGTCGGTGGTGCCGGTCACCGCCTGGCCGCACCGTCCCGACGGCTCGACGGACACCGCCGTCTTCACCTCGCCGGCCGGTGCGGAACCCGAAGCCGAGACGGAGTCGGACGAGCCGAAGACCGCGACGCAGAAGACCGTGCTGAACATCTGGTCGGACATCCTCGGGGTCGACCACATGGGCATCAACGACGATTTCTTCGCCCTGGGCGGCCATTCGCTGATGGGTGCCCTCGTCGTCGACCGGCTGCGCGAGGAGTTCGCCGTCGACCTGCCGCTGGGCCAGCTGTTCCAGACCCCCACCGTCGCCGAGGTCGCCGAGTACATCGACGGCCGGAGCACCCCGGGACCGGACCCGGCCCCGGCGGAGGCAGCGCCGGCCCACCCGGAGCCGGCCGCGCCCATCCGCGCGCTGGACCGCTCGGCGTTCCGCCGCAAGCGGCCCGTGTCCTCCCCGTCCGGCGCACAGGAGCGGAGCCGATGACCGACGTTCACCAGGAAGAAGAGCAGGACGTCTTCGTCGTGCCGACGTCGTTCGCCCAGCAGAGCATGTGGCTGGAGAACGAGCTGGACCCCGGCCAGGCGACCTACCACGTCGTGGCCGCCGTCCGGCTGGCCGGCGCGCTCGACCGGGCCGCACTCGAACGCGGCCTCAACACCGTGGTGGCCCGGCACGAGGCCCTGCACACCGTGTTCGAGCTCGACGACGACGGCCCGGTCCAGGTCATCGGGCCCGCGCCGGTGCTGACCGTCGGCGTCACCGACGTGGACCCGGCCACCGCCGAGGCCGCGGTCGCCGCCGAGGTCCGCGTGCCGTTCGACCTCGAGCGCGGCCCGCTGGTGCGCCTGGCGCTGCTGCGCACCGCGCCCGAGGAGCACATCGCCGTGCTCACCATGCACCACATCGTCACCGACGGGCTCTCCTCGGCGATCTTCGTCGCCGAGCTGGCCGCCTGCTACGTCGCCTACCACGAGGGCCGCGAGCCGGAGCTGCCGCCGCTGCCCATCCAGTACGCGGATTTCGCGGTCTGGCAACGGGAAAACCTGACCGGGGCGAAGCTGGCCGCACTGCAGGAGTACTGGGAACGCCGTCTCGCCGGGGCCCCCGCCCTCACGCTGGCCACGGACCGGCCGCACCCGGCCGTCCCCTCGGCCGACGGCGCCACGCACGTGTTCGCGGTCCCGGCCGCGCTCGTCGGTGAGGTGGAGGCCTTCGCCAGGGCGGAGCGCGTCACCGCGTTCATGGTCTTCCTCACCGCCTTCGACGTGCTGCTGGCCCGCTACAGCGGCCAGCGCGACATCACCGTGGTCTCCCCGATGGCCGGGCGGGTCCGGCCGGAAGTGGAGAACCTGATCGGGTTCTTCGTCAACCCGCTGCTGCTGCGCGTCGACCTCGGCGACGCGCCTTCGGCCCGCGAACTGCTCGCCCGCGTCCGCGCCACCTCCGCCGGGGCGTACGAGCACCAGGAGTTCCCGTTCGAGCTGGCCCTGGAAATCCTGCGCGCCGAGCGGGGCGCTCCCGCCGGCACCCCGCAGGCGCAGGCGATGCTGGTCCTGCAGAACCAGCCCCCGGTCGACCTGCGTGCCGCCGGTCTCGCCTTCGAGCCGCTGCGGGCGGACACCCGCACCGCGGGCTACGAGCTGGCGCTCGACCTCGAACCGGACGGCACCGGCGCGTACCGGGCGTTCCTGGAGTACTCCCGCGACCTGTTCGACGAGGCCACCGCGAAGGAGATGGCGGACGCGTTCGTCGACGTCCTCGCCGGCGTCGTCGCCGATCCCGCCGCCCCGGTGGACCTGGCCGCCGTGCGCGAGCCACCGCGGCCGCGGACGGCCGAACCCCGGCCCGAGCCGGTGACCGCCGAAGCCGCGTACCGCGCCCCGGAGACGCCGATCGAGATCGAGCTGCAGGAGGTGTTCCGCGAGCTGCTGAGCGCCGAGCGGGTCGGGATGGACGACGACTTCTTCGTCCTGGGCGGCGATTCGCTGTCGCTGATCCAGCTGCGCAACCGGATCCGCGAGCGGTTCGGGGTGGAGTTCCGCGTCCGCGACCTGACCACCCGGGTCGACATCGCCACGCTGGCGCCGATGGTGCTGCGGCGGATGCTCGAGCAGGACCCGGACGCCCCGGTGAAGGAGAACCCGTGACCGCCACCCGAGCGCCCCGCCGTCCCCGGTGGTTCCTGCGCGAACCCTCGCCGGACGCCGGAGTCCGGCTGTTCTGCCTGCCCTATTCCGGCTGCGGCGCCAGCATGTACCGGCAGTGGCCGCCGGCCGTCGCCGACATCGAGATCTGCCCGGTGCAGCTGCCGGGCCGGGAGAACCGGATGCGGGAGGAACCGTTCTCCTCCTTCGGTTCCCTGGCCGAGATGCTCTGCGACGCGCTGGCGCCTTACCTCGACCGGCCGTTCGCGTTCTTCGGGCACTGCAGCTCGGCCCTGGTCGCCTACGAGACCGCGCTGCGGCTGCAGCGGCGCGGCCTCCCGGTGCCGACCCGCCTGTTCGTGTCTTCCCAGGTCGCCCCGCACAAGGGTCCGCACGGACGCTTCCTGGAGATGTCGGAGGACGAGCTGCGCGCGGAGGTCGTCACCCTGATCACCGCGCTCGGCGGTGTCCCGCGCCCGGACATGGTCGACCTGAGCCTCGAGGTGCTCCTGTCCGATGTGGACGCGCACAAGGCGTACGGGGTCAGCCCGCCGGAACCCCTGCCCTGCCCGGCGTCCGTGCTCGGCTGGGACGAGGACGTCGAGGTCCCGCACGAGCTGCTGCACGACTGGGCCGAGCTGGGGGAGACCACGTTCCGGCTGCTGTCCGGCCCGCACTACGGCTTCATCGGGGGTCCCGAGGCGCTGATGCGCGCCTTCGCGACGGACCTCGGCCGCACCCACCAGCCGCAGGCCGGGTGAGGCGTGCACCCTTCCGACACGACTTCGCGAGCCGAGCTGGAGGCCGCGCTGCTGCGCAGGCTGCGCGGCGGCTCCCCGGCCATCCCCCGCCTGCCGAGGCCGCCCGGCCCGGCCCGGTTCCCGGCGTCCCCGGCCCAGGCCGAGGCGTGCGCCAGGGCGTGGCGGGACCCGGCGCGACCGGACCGGGTCGTCCTCACCGGACTCCGGCTGCGCGGCCCGCTGGACGTCCCCGCGCTCGAACGCGCGCTCGCCGCCGTCGTGCGGCGGCACGAAACCCTGCGGACCGTGTTCGAGCCGGCCGGCGACGGGCTGGTCCAGGTGATCCACCCGGTGCCGGCCGTCCCGGTGACCGTCGTCGAGGCGACCGAGGACGACTTCGCCGCGCAGACCCTGGCCGCCCTGGAACCGCCGATGAACCTGCGCACCGGCCCGCTGATCCGGTTCCGGCTGCTGCGCTTGGCCGCCGACGAGCACATCGCGATCGTCGTGCTGCACCACGTCATCGCCGACGCCCGGGCCACCGAGGTGCTCCTCGCCGACCTCGCCGAGGCCTACCTGGGCGCGGACCTGGCGCCCCTGCCGATCCAGTACGCCGACTTCGTGGTGTGGCAGCGCGACCAGCCTGGCCGGGCCGCGGCCGTCGCCGCGAAGGTCGAGTACTGGCGCACCAGGCTCGCCGGTGCGCGGGCCGTTCCGATCCCGGCCGACTCCCCACCTTCCGACGGACCCGCCCACCGGGGGGACCTGCTCGCCGTGGGCGTCCCGGACGACCTGTTCGCCCGCCTGCGCGCGTTCGCCCGCGCCCGCGACACGACGGTCTTCGTCACCACGCTCGCCGCGTTCCAGGTGCTGCTCGCCCGGCTCGGGGGCACCCGCGACGTCGCCGTCTCCGTTCCGGTCACCTTGCGCGACCGGGCTGAGGTGGAAGGCCTCATCGCCGACTTCTCGCAGGCCGTGGTGAGCCGGCTCGACCTGGCGGGTGACCCGTCCTTCGAAACCGTGCTGGCCACCGCGCGGGACCGCTTCGCCGAGGACCTCGACCACGCCGGCGTGCCGCGCGACCCGGTGGTGCGGGAGCTACCGGGGCACGCCGCGGAGCTGTTCGACCGGGTGGAGTTCGGCGTCGACCGCGAGACGGCCACCGACGGCTCCGGCCTCGACCTGGAGCCCCTGCCACCGCGCTGGCCGTACGCCGAGCGTCCCCTCACGGTGCGCGTCGGCCACGACGAGGAGCACGCGACGCTGTACGTGACCTACCGCTGCCGGGACTTCTCCCGGGCGCGAGCCGCCGACCTGGCCGAGGACTACCTCACCGTGCTGGCCGGCTGTCTCCACGACCCCGCCGCCGGCCTCTTCGGCCCGGGCGCTCCCGCCCTGCGGATCGGGCGCCCATGAGCCGCATCTACCGCGACGCCACCGAGCTCGTCTTCGACGACGTGTTCCTCGAACTGCCCGGGGTGCTGTCCGAGAGCCGGGTCATCCTCAAGATCGAGGGGCTCAACCCGGCCGGGTCGATCAAGTTCAAGACCGCGCTCGGCCTGGTGGACTCCGTCGAGCGGGACGGCAGGCTGCGGCCGGGCGGGCGGGTCGTCGAGTCGTCGTCCGGCAGTCTCGGGGTGGCGCTGAGCCTGGTGTGCGCCCAGCGCGGCTACCGGTTCACCTGCGTGGTCGACCCGGTGACCAACCCGCAGGCGATCGACCACATGCGGGCCATGGGCGCGGAGGTGCTGACCGTGCGCGACCGCGACGAGAACGGCGGTTTCCTGGCCACCCGGCTCCGGCTCATCGAGCGGCTGCTCCGCGAAGACCCGGAGCTGGTGTGGGTGAACCAGTACGCCAACCCGGCCAACCCCGGCGTGCACGCGAGGCTCACCGCCCGGTCGATCCTGGCCGCCGTGCCGCACGTGCACTACCTGTTCGTCGGGGTCGGCACCGCGGGCACCATGATGGGCTGCGTTTCCGCTTTCCGCCGGTCGTCCCCGGCCACCCGGATCATCGCCGCCGACTCGGTCGGTTCGGTCACCTTCGGGCAGGCCCCGGGGCCCCGGCACATCCCCGGCCTCGGCACCAGCAGGCACCCGGAGATCTGCGACCCCACCGCCCCCGACGACCTGGTCCGGGTCCGTGAGATCGACACGATCCGCGAGTGCCGCGATCTGTCGCGCCGCACCGGCCTGCTCGTCGGCGGCTCCACCGGCACGGTGGTCCGGGCCATCCGCACCTACGCCGACCGCATTCCGCCGGGCAGCACGGTGGTCGCGATCTCGCCCGACTTCGGTGACCGCTACCTGAGCACGATCTACGACTCGGACTGGGTCGAGCGCACCTACGGTCTCAGCCCCACCGAGCCCCTTTCCCCGAGCGAAACGGTGATGAGGTCATGAGCTCCTGGCTGACCGGCGCCCTGGCCGAGCCCCGGCCCGAGTCCCTGCTCTTCCTCCGCCGGGACGAGGTGGTCGAGTGCCTCGAGGACTGCGACCCGGTCAGCGTCGTCCGCGAGGCACTCCTCGCCCACGGCGCCGGGCGGACGACCCTGCCCGGTGAGGCGTATCTGGCGTGGGACAACGGAAAGGGCGCCTACACCCGTTCCATCGGCATGCCCGGCGCGGTCGCGGGCCGCGACTTCGGCATGAAGATCATCAACGCCAGCGTCAGCAACCCGGAGCTCGGCATGGAACGCGCGGGCGGGCTCGGCCTGTGCTTCGACCCGGAGACCGCCCGGGTGACCACGGTCATGGAGGTCGGGGTCCTCAGCGCCGTCCGCACCGCGGCGGTCAGCGTCCTCGCCGTCGAGGCGGCCGGCTACGGCGCCGCCACGCGCGTCGGGGTCGTCGGCTGCGGCACCCAGGCCCGGCTCCACCTGGCCCTGCTCCTCGCCCGCACGGACACCGTCAGGGAGGTCACCCTCTTCGACGAGCGGACCGCCGTGGCGGAGGCACTGGCCGAGGCGTGGGCGTCCCGGCACCCCGGGCTGCGGGTCACGGTCGCCCCCGGCGTCCCGGAGGCCGTGGCGGACCAGGACATCGTCTTCTTCCTCACCACCGCGTCCGAAGGCTACGTCCGGAAGTCGTGGATCGGGCCCGGCGCACTGCTCGTCAACGTCTCCCTCGGCGACCTCACCGACGAGGTCCTGACCGGCGCCCGCTCGCTGTACATCGACGACCTCCGGCTCATCGTCGAGAACCCCCGCCGCCCGCTGGGCCGGCTCATCAACGACGGCCACATCGCCCCGGCCGCCGCCGAGGGACCGTCGGTCACCGCGACGATCGCCGAACTCCTGGCCGCCCCCGGCAAGCCCGTCGAGGACGGCTACGTCGTCGTCAACCCCTTCGGTCTCGGCGTACTGGACGTGGCGTTGTTCGCCGAAGTCCGTACCCAGGCGGAGAAAGCCGGCCGGGGCCAACGCCTCCGCCTCCTCTGAGGAGCACCCCCTGACCACCGTGAAGGAACCCGATCCCCAGTCCGCCCCGCCGCGCGAGCGGACCGGCGGCGGCCCGGCCGTGCGCCACCGGTGGCCCGCGTGGGCCGCCGGCGTGCTGGTCCTGCTGCTCGCGGTGGGTTCCGTGCTCCACAGCGCGATCGCACCCGAGCCGCGCCCCGCCGACGCGCCGGCGACGGAGTTCTCCGCGACCAGGGCGCGGGCCGAACTGGACCGGATCGCCCAGCGGCCGCACCCGGCCGGCTCGCCCGCCAACGAGCAGGTCCGGGACCGGCTGGTGGCCCGGCTCACCGAGCTGGGGCTGCGGCCGGCGGTGCAGCGGACGAGCGCGGGGGTGGCCGAGACGGCGTCCGCGCACGCCTACGGCTGGGTGCAGAACGTGTCCGCCACCCTGCCCGGGACCGCGCACGCGGGCCGGGTCCTGCTGGTCGCCCACTACGACTCGGTGGAGATCGGCCCCGGCGCCACCGACGACGGGGCCGGGGTGGTGACCCTGCTGGAGATCGCGTGGGTGCTCACCTCGATGCCGGCCCAGCGGGCCGACATCACGTTCGTGTTCACCGACAGCGAGGAGTTCGGGCAGCTGGGCGCCCGGGCGTTCGCCGCGGCCGGCCTGCTGGGGGACCCGGCGCGCGACGTGGTGCTGAACCTGGACGCCCGCGGCACGACGGGCCGGACCATCATGTTCGAGACCGGCGCGCACAGCGCCGCGCTCATGCCGGCGTTGCGTGCCGGTACGCCGCTGGCGACGTCGCTGTCCCGCGAGGTGTACCGGCTGCTGCCGAACGACACCGACTTCACCGTCTTCCGCGGTGCGTCGCACACCGGGCTGAACTTCGCGATGATCGACGGCAGCGCCCCGTACCACTCCGAGCTGGACGATCTGTCCCATGTGGACTCCGCCAGCCTCCAGGACCTGGGGGACGCGGTGCTGGCCGCGACGAGAACACTGGCGGCCGGCCTTCCGGGACTCACCGGCGCGGGGGAGTCGGAGTACTTCACCGTGTTCGGCCTCGTGGTGGACTACCCCGCCGGAGCGGTCCTGCCGCTGGCGGCGCTCGCCCTGCTCGCCGCCGCGGCCGCGGTGTGGCTCGCCCGCCGCCGTGGCCGGCTGCGCCTCGCCGCGACGGCCCGCTGTGCCGCCGCAGCCCTGCTGGTGCCCGCCGGTGGCGCGGCGATCGGCTGGCTCGCGTGGCAGGCCGTGGTGCTCGCCGGGCCGGGCAACCGGCGCTTCCTCGGCGGTGACCCCTACGCCGTCGTGCTCTCGAGAGCCGGTCTGGCGCTGTTGGCGCTGGTGCCGGCGGCGTTGTGGCTGGTGTGGTTCGCCCGCCGCCGCGGCCGGCCGGCGGAGCTCGCGGCGGGTGGGTTGCTCGTCATGGCCGTGCTCGCGGTGGTGGCCGCGGTGCTGGTGCCCGGCGCGGCCTACCTGTTCACCTGGCCCGCGTTCGCCGGAGCGGCGGGGCTGGTCGTGACGGCCCGGTTGCCGGTGGGCTCGCCGTGGCGGGCCGCGGTCGCCTGGCTGGCCGGCGTGCCCACCGTGCTGCTGCTGGTCCCGCTCGGGTGGCTGCTGTTCGGCACGGTCGGGCTCGCGCTCGCCGCCGTCCCGATGCTGCTGCTCGGCCTGGCCGCGGTGACGGTGTTCCCGGCGTGGCGCACACCGCCCCGCACCAGGCCGGTGCTCGCCGCGGCGGCCGTCGTGGCACTGGCGGCCACCGGCCTGGTCGTCTCCGACGCGGTGGCCGACCGGCCCGGCGCACCGGACCCCGCGCAGGTGAGCCTGGTGTACGCGCTGGACGCCGACCGGCACGAGGCGATCTGGGCCAGCGAGGGCGACGGCTCCGGCGAGTGGGCCCGCGAACACGCCCCGGCCGACGATCCCGGTGTGGAGCAACGGTTCCCGGCGTTGTACGGGTCCGAGGGCACGCGCAGCGGCCCGGCCCCGGTGGTCCCGGTGCCCGAAGCCGCCATGAAGGTGCTGGGGGAGACCGCGGCCGGCGAGCTGAGAACCGTGCGGCTGCGCATCTCGGTCACCGGCCGGCCCACCCAGTTGACGATCTACGCCGACGGCGGCGGCGCCCCGGTCGTCCGGGCCGAAGTGGGGGGAACCACGTTCCCCGGCGGAACGAACCGGCCGTTCACCGCGACCGGCTGGCGGTGGGGCCTGACGCTGTCCGCGCCACCACCGGAAGGCGTCGAGCTGGCGCTCACGCTGCGCGGTCCGGCGCCCGCACAGCTGCTCCTGGCCGCGCGGAGCCCCGACTTCCCACTGTCCGCTTTGGACGGACCCCGGCCGGACTCGGTCCGGTGGGGCGGTTACTCCAGCGGCCTGACCTTCGCGACCCGCTCGTACCGGATCTGACGCGCGCGACCCGCGGTCAGTCAGGCGGCTCGACGTCTTCGGGGCCGACCGGCCCCCACCAGAGCGTCTTGCCGCTCTGCTCGTCGACGACTTCGACCTCGTAGGCGAGCGACGGCTCGGTGTGGACGTCGATGACCGCGGCGCGGGTACCCGGTGCGATCCCCTCCTCCGGAACTCCCCGGCGGAGCACGACGACGTCGAAGGTGCTGAATCGGTCGACCATGCACACCGTCACTTCACGTAGGCCGTCGTCATCCGGGGAATCTTGGAACCGGGATCGTAGATCCAGCCGGTACGGACCGTAGCACTCCCGGTCGGGCCGGTGACCGGGATGTCGACGGTGAACCGGGAGCCGTGCGCGTCCACTTTTCCGGGAATGGGCTGGTTCTCCGCCACGCCGGCCTGCAGCTGCTCGATCAGCTCCGCCGCGTTGGACTTGTTGAAGCCGGTCGCCGCTTCGAAGACCCGGGCCTTGTTGCCGCCGACCGGGTGATCCGGGTTCAGGGCGTATTCGGTGATCTTGCGCGGGTCGAGCCGAGCTTGGTCCGCGTTGACGAGCCGGTCGCCCTCGATGAACGATTCGGGTTCGACCTGTACCGGCGTCTCGGCGACCTGGCCGCCCTCGTGTGCGCTGCTCTGCGCCTCGCCGGTGGTCGATTCGGTGCCGCGGGCCGGTTCCGCAGTGCTCGTCGAGCCGGTTTGGCCGGGCACTTCGGGAGCCGAGCCGGGCTTGTCCGGCCCGGCCATGGCTCGTGGGGCGTCGGACGTGCCGCCACCGCCTTCGATCACGCGGAGCTCGGGCGGCTTCGGCCCGACGTCGACCGGGCCGTCGGTGCCGGTGCCCGCGAGGACCTGTTCGTTCGCTTCCGACGGCGGGATGGCGTTGTCGTTGGCTGCCGGTCCGCCGGGCAGATCCGGTTGCGGGATGGCGTTGTCGTTCGCGGCGGTCCCCGAGGGCAGCTCGACCGGTTCGGGGGCGGCGGGTGCCGGGCCGGTGTCGGCGGCCGGAGCGGATTCCGGGGCCGAAGCCGGCTCGGGCGCCGCGGCGGGCTCGGGAGCGGGCCCGGACTCGGGCACGGCACCGGACTCGGGCACGGCACCGCTCTCGGTGACCAGGCCCTCGCCGCCCCCTCCGGCGCCGCCCTCTCCGCCGCCACCACCACCGCCGCCCCGGCCGCCCCGGGCGCCGGCGAGGAGCTTGCCGCCGGCCTCCATGGCCTTGGCCATGCCGATCTGCAGTGCCATGGCGCCGGCGTTGGTGGCGTCCTCGGTCATCTGGTCGGACTCGTTCTGCAGTTGGCCCGCGGTCTGCGCGCTGGCCGCGTCGACGAGGTTCTTGATGAACACCAGCCCGTGCAGGGTCAACGCGATCGCCGCGGCCTCCAGCGCCCACGGGGCGACGGTCGCCGCGACCGTGCCGCAGAACGCGATGATCGGCGCCAGCGCCACCCCGGCCGCGCCGAAGGAGAAGATCGAACCGACGATCGCGACCGCGGTGAGGATGATCGCGATCGCGGTGGCGAGCCCGGCGATGGAGCCGAGCACGATCGTGACGCCGGTGGCGATGTCGGCCGCCGACTTGAGCAGGTTGCCCACCGGGTCCTTCGCCCACTGCGCGGCGCTGAACAGGTTCGCGCCGCCCGAGGCGATCATCCCGAACCCCTGCACGATGCCCATCAGCGACATCCGCGGGTCGATGAAGCCGCGCGCGATGTTGCCGATGAACCGGGGGAAGTTCGTCGCCCCCACCGAGGAAAACAGGTGCCGGCCGGTCATCCTCAGCGCGATCCCGGCCTTGTCCGCGGCCGAGAGCCGCTCGAAGTGGCCGCCGGCCTCGCGGTCGATCTCGGCGAGCTCGGCACGCCGGCGAGCGTCCTCGGCCGCCTTGTGTTCCGCGCGGGCTCGCGCGCTCTGCGGCTCTTCGCCGCTCAGCCAGGACGGGACGGCCCCGGCGACCGCCCCCGCGGGATCGAAGCGGGCCCGGTCGTCGTACCCGGCCCGTTGCACCTGGTGCGCGCTCCGGCGCGGCACCCGTGCCGGCATCGAGGCCATCCCGTCGGCGTACGACTGCCGGGCCGCGTGCACCCGCAGCTCCAGCCGCGCCGATGCCTCGTCCAGCGTCCGGGCTTGCGCATCGAGGTTGTCCGCGCCCGCCCGCTGGTCCGCGGGGCCGCCCGCCAGCCCGGCCAGCCGGGCCCGGGCCGCCTGGTTCTGGCCGGTCATCTCGGCTGTCTTCTGTCCGGTCCGCTCCAGGGCCTGTTCGGTCGAGGAAATCCGGCCCTGCGCGGCGGTGTTGGCCTGCTGTGCCTGCGCGGCTTCCTCGGCCAGCCGGCCGGCCCGGGTCTTGGTGGCCCCGATGGCGTCGTCGATCGAGCCCAGGTCGGCGCCGACCTTGGTCAGTTTCGAGCCCTGTTCGGCGGACTTCCCCGCGGCCTCGGCGTCCTCGGGCTGCTTGCTCGCGTTCTCCGCCGCCAGCTGCTTCGACTCGGCCGCCATCGGCGACGACTTGGCCTTGCCCTCGTCGCTCTGGGCGGACACCTGTGGCGCGCCCGCGGCGACCGTCTCCTGCTTCTGCTTCGACACCTCGAGGGCCTGCCTGGCTTGCCCGGCGACCTCGCGCCGGTGCGCGGTGTGCCCCTCGAGCCGGGCCACACCGGCTTCCGCCTCGGTGACGCCGCCCTCCGCGCTGTGCAGGAGCGCTTGGATCCGGTGCGCCTGCGCGCGTTCTCGTGCCGCCTGCGTCCGGACCGCGTGCGCGCCGGTCCGCAGCGCCTGCAGCCGCGCGGCCAGCCCGGCGGCCAAGGCGTCCGCGGCCGGATCGCCGGGGACCGCGCGGCCGGCCGCGTCGGCCGCCGGGACCGGCTCCGGCGGCCGCACCGGCGCGGGCGGCTCCGGTGCGGCTTCCGCGTCGGCTTGGGCCACGGCCTGCTGGGTCAGCTGTGCCGCGCTCGCGACGGCCGCCGTGGCGTCACTGTCGCCGCCGGTCTCCGACGGCGGTGCCGTGTCCTTGCCGCCGGCCACCGGCGTGGCGGGTGCCGCGGCTTCGGCCTTGACCGCGGCCGCGGCACCGCGGGTCTGCTCCCGCCCGGCGGTGGTGTCCGGAGGCTGGACCGTACCGGCCAGCGCCGCGCGCTGTTTCGCCTTCTCGGCGGCCATCGCCGCGGGATCCGGAGCCGGGGCCTGGGTGCCTTCCGGCCCGGCCGCCGTGGCGGGTGCGGTGGCCGCCGCGATCCGGTCCGCCGCCCGGCTCTGCAGGGTGGCGGCGATCGCCGAACGCTGCACCGCCGGTTTCCGCACGCCGAGCAGCCGCCCGACCGCGGCGTTGCCCGCCGAGCGTTGCATGGCCAGCAGCGAATGGGCGGTGCTGCCCGGTTCACCGCCCGTGCGCTTCGAGGCCGAGGAGAGGCGTTCGCTGCCGCTGTCCTCGGCGTGCTCGACTCCGGCCACACCTCAGCGTCCCGCGCACGCCGCGGTGCGCAGCACCCGTCCGGGGGCGGCCACGGGGGCGGACGATCGTGCCCGAACGTGCAGGCGGCTTCGGCCTACGCTGGCCGGGTGGCCGATCCACCCCGCCGCAAGGTCAGCTTGGCCGGGCTACCCGGCTGGGTCCGCTACCCCCTGGCCGTGACCGTCGCGGCCGCGATCGGCGCGGCGGCCTGGTTCTGGGGCGGCCGGCCCGGCGCGCCCGGCTGGTACCAGACGGGAATCCGCGTCGCCGCCGTGCTCCTCATCGGCTGGGTCGTGCTCGTCGTCCTCCGCACCCTGCTGCGCCGGTGGCGTTCAGGCCGGTGAACCCTCGCGGCCGCGAGTGAGGTCGACTTCGGCCCACACGGTCTTGCCCGTGGGACGTTGCCACTGACCCCACGACACGCTCATCGCGGCGACCAGTTTGAGCCCGTGCCCGCCGTCGGACGAAGGCGGGCGCGGGCAGGCGGGGTCGACGCAGGCGTCGTCGACTTCCACGGAGAGCCAGTCGCGTTTGCGCAGCAGGCGGACCTGCCGGGGAGGCTTGCCGTGCCGGAGGGCGTTCGACGTCAGCTCGTCGACCACCATGAGCGCGTCGACCCGCTGGTCTTCGGGCAGATCCTGCAGCAACTCCTCGGCCCAGGCGCGCACGGTGGCCAGCTCGGCGAGGTCGTCGGCGACCTCGAGGGCGATCACGCGCAGCGAGTCGTCGAGGTGCGTGGCCTGCTGTTCGATCGGCATCGGGGCAGGGCCCTTCCTGGTCCGCGGCTCCCGTCCGGTTCGGGGAGCCGATCTCGGGGCCGGGTTACCCCGTTGCCGAGGGGTGAACCGCCGGACCGGGCTCTCGACCGGGTCAGCCGGCGTCGATGTGCCGCCGCAGCTGCTCCAGGGTCCTGGCCAGCAGCCGGGAGACGTGCATCTGGGAAACGCCGACCCGCTGGGCGATCTGGCTCTGGGTGAGCTCGTCGGCGAACCGCATCTTGACGATGGCGCGTTCCCGGGGCTCCAGGGTGGCCAGTGCCGCTCGCAGGGCGATGTGGTTCTCGAACCGCTCGAAGCCGGTGTCGTCCTCGGCGAGCCGGCCGGTGGCGGCGAAGTCGTCCTCGCCCTCTCGTGCGGGGGTGTCGAGGGAAGTGGCGCGATAGGCCTGGGCGGCCAGCAGGCCCTCCCGGACGGTCTCGACGTCCATGCCGAGGTGGCGGGCGAGTTCGCTGGGCGTGGGCGCCCGGCCCAGTTCGTGGGCCAAGACGTCGCTCGCCTTCGCGAGCTTCTGCTTCAGGTCCTTCAGCGCCCGGGGAACGCGCATCGACCAGCCGACGTCGCGGAAGTGCCGGCGCACCTCGCCCATGATGGTCGGCACGGCGAACGACACGAAGTCGCTGCCGCGGTCGGCGGCGTACCGGTCGACCGCGCGGATCAACCCGGTCCGCGCGACCTGCAGCAGGTCTTCGAAGGGCTCGCCGCGGCCGCTGAACCGCCGCGCGATGTGCTCGGCGAGCGGAAGGTGCTCGGTGATCAGCCGCTCGCGGAGGGCGGCGCGACGGGGGTCTTCGGCGTCGAGGCGGCTGCGCTCGTGGAAGAGGGGAGCGCAGTGGGCGTATTCGTTGGACCGTCGCGGCGTCGGGACGGTCAGCGCGTCGTTCGCCGGCGCGTGGTCGGGAGCACAGACAGTCATGGACGACCGGGTACCCCTGATCGTGTGAATTACACGGACGGCTCGCAAGCCGGGCTTCGTGCCGAGAGGTGGGCCGGCGCTTCGCGGCCGTCAGCGGGTGGGCAGGTCGATCTCGGTGTGGCGGCCGGCGAGCGTCCGGGCGAGGTCGGCGAGCTTGACGTTGAGGTCCTGGGACGTCCGCCGCAGGACGTCGAAGGCGGCGTCCGCGGAGACGCCTCGGCGCGCCATGATGATGCCCTTGGCCTGCCCGATCACATCGCGGCTGTCGATGGCCTTGCGCAGGTGCGCGGCCTGCAGTTCCGCGCGCGTCACGGCGTCGGTGGCGGCCAGGGCGAGGGAGGCGTGGGTGGCCAGCAGCAGCAGGACGTCGCGGTCGGCCGCGTCCAGCCCGTGCCGGGAGCGGGAGTAGACGTTGAGGGCGCCGCTGGACTCGCCGTTGGGCGGTCCGCTGATGAGAGCGGTGGAGAGGACGGAACCCATCCCGAGTCGCGTGGCGGCCGGGGCCCATTTGGGCCAGCGTGGTTCGGCGGTGAGGTCCGGGGCGATCGCCACCGCCGGGCCGCCGGGGTCGGCGGCCTCGACGCAGGGGCCTTCCCGGAACCGGTACTGCAGCCGGTCGAGTTCGATGGCGACCTCGTCGGTCTCCGCCGGCGTGTGGAAGTGCCCGTCGGCGTCGAGCAGGGTGAAACTGGCGAGGTCGGCGGCCGGGACCATCACCGTCGTGGCGTCGAGCACGGTTTGCAGCACGTCTTCCACGGTGGGAGCGGTGAGCAGGGTGTGTGTCAGCTGCGCGAACTGCCGGGCCAGGGGGCCGGCGGCAGGCCGGTCGGTCACGAAGGCTTCCCTGTCGCGCTGCCAGTCCTGGTCACTGCTCATGCCTGTCTCCCTGGGTGGCTGCGGAAGACGGCTGCCTGTTCAACCATCGCGACGACCAACGTAACCCCCCGGGCGGCCCGGCCGCTACGAGCCTGCCGGCCGGACATTTGCGTGGCGCAAAAAGGGTGACGGCGACCGCGATTCGCGTTCCGGTGCGGGCGCCGCTCAGCCCTGGATCTCGTCGACGGCCCGGAGCATCGCCTCGCCGAACGTGTCCGGCCGGGCGACCGGGAAGTCGTGGTCGAACGGGACCGAGACCGAGTTCGCGCCGAGCCGGCGTTGCCGGCGCGGTGGGCCGATCGCGTCACCTTCGGTGATCACGACCGTGGCTGGGATCCCGTGCAGCGGGGCCAGTTTGCCGCGCAGGTCGTAGCCGGCCACCGCGCGTCCCGTGGCCAGGTGCCGGGACAGCGGGGCCCGCGCGAGTTCGCGCCGGAGCCACGGCCACCGGGACTCGAATTCCGGAACCCGCCGGTTGGCGCCGAAGTAGCGGGCGGCGACCGATGTTCCGGCGCCGAAGCGGGGCAGCCGTCCGGTCGCTGCGACGGCGCGCCGGAAAGACGGTCACGCCGGGTTTGGGTGTAGCTGAGCGCGGTGGCCGACAGCACCAGTCCGGCAACGCGGTCCCGACGGGCGACGGCCAGGGCGTCCTCGGCCAGATCCGGGACGGTGAAGCGGCGGGCGTCGAGAACCGTCCGGCCGTGGCCGCGTTGATCGAACCCCGCGAACGGGTGGCGACGCGCCAAGCTCGGCATCAGGCCGAAGAAGTTGGTGTCCCGCGAGAGCGTCCAGCCGTGGAGCAGCAGGACCGGGAGGCCCCGCAGCGAGCCGTCGTGCAGGTTGCCCCGCGCGAACACGCTGCCCCGCCCCGGCAGCGCCAGCATGCGCCCGGTGGGCAGGTCGGGCTGCCGGGGCAAGGCGCCGCCCGGGGACGGCCGGACCGGGCGCGCCAGCCCGGTGAGCCGGCGGCGCAGCGAGATCGGGCCTTCGTCCGGCACGCGGCCTCCTGGATCGGGCACCCGAGGTTACTGACAGGATGCCAATAAGGCTGGGCAAGCCGGGTCGCGGTGTCAACACCCGGCCGTCATGCGGTTCCGACGGTGAATTCTTCGGTGCCGAGCACCGTGAGCAGGGCGAGCTTTTCCTGGTCCTCGGTACCCGGGGTGGCGGTGAAGACGAGCAGTGACTGGCCCTGGTCGGGCTCGAGGAGAAGCTGGCAGTAGAGGTCGAGCCGGCCGATCTCGGGGTGGACGAACCGCTTGATCTCGCTGAGCCGGAGGCCCACTTCGTGACGCTCCCACAGCCGGTCGAATTCGTCGCTGGTGGCGCGCATCGCCGCGACGAGGTCCGCGGCGGGCGAACCGGGTCCGTCGCGGGTGACCGCCGCGCGCAGCTGGGCGACGTTGACGCGGCTGTTCCGGGCGTGGTCACCGGGGTGGTACCGCTCGCGGGCGGCCGGATCGGTGAACCAGCGGAACGGCGCGCTGCGGGCGTGGCCGGTGTACTGCGTCTGCTCGCCCAGCAGCGCGACCGCGGACGGGGTCTGCAGCAGCGTCTCGCCCAGCGGCCCCATGACCTGGGCCGGGGTGTCGGCGATGCGGTCCATGACGCGCATCAGCCCGGGGCTGACGTGCTCGGCTCGCAGGTCGCGGCGGGCCGTGCGGTGGCCCGCCAGGAGGAACAGGTGATCCCGTTCGTCGGGGGTGAGCCGCAGACCCCGTGCGACGGCCGCGAGCATCGGCTCGGAGGGCTGCGGCCCGTCGCCGCGTTCCAGGCGGGCGAAGTAGTCCGCGGACATGCTGCACAGCTCCGCGACCTCTTCCCGCCGCAGGCCCGGTGCGCGCCGGCGTGGCCCGCGCCGGAGCCCGACGTCTTCCGGTTGCAGCGCCGCCCGCCGGGTGCGCAGGAAGGCGCCGAGCGTGGCGGCGTCGAACATGCGGTCCATGACCTCATTGTCGCGACCCCGGTGTCGCTCGACCACGACCTGCTGATCAGTGGTTGCGCGTGTCCTTCCTCGTCCGGGCCGCGGTCCGTTCACTGGACGCATGACCAAGTGGACAGAGAACGAGATGCCCGGCTTCGACGGCCGGACCGTGGTGATCACCGGCGCCGGCCGCGGGCTCGGCCTGATCACGGCCCGCGCGCTGGCGCGGGCCGGAGCCCGGGTCGTGCTCGGGGTGCGCGACCCCGCCCGGGGACGGCGTGCCGTCGCCGGGCGGCCCGGCAGCTTCGACGTCCGGCCGCTGGACGTGGCCGACCTCGGTTCGGTGCGGGCCTTCGCCGCCGCCTGGTCGGGGGAGCTCGACGTGCTGATCCACAACGCCGGGGTCATGGACATCCCCGCCGCGCGGACGGCGGACGGCTTCGACCGGCAGACGGCGACCAACTACCTCGGCCCGTTCGTGCTGACGAACCTGCTGCTCGAGCACGTCACCGACCGGGTGGTGCACGTCACGAGCCAGCTGCACCGCCAGGGCAGGATCGACCTGACCGACCTGGACTGGCGCACCCGTCCGTACCACGGGATGGCCGCCTACCGGGCGTCGAAGCTGGCCGTCGTGCTGCACTCCCTGGAGCTGCAGCGTCGCCTGGACGCCAGGGGCAGCGTGGTCCGCTCGGTGCTCGCCAGCCCGGGGATCGCCCGCACCGGCCTGGCCGCCCACTCGCGGTCGGACATCGTCAACCGGGTCCGGTTCCTCACCAACTCGCCCGAGCTGGGCGCGCTGTCGGTGCTCTGTGCCGCGACCCGGGACGTTCCCGGCAACGCCTACGTCGGGCCCGGCGGTCTCGGCGGCCTTCGCGGCCATCCGGTGCTCAGCCGGCAGGGCAAGAACGGCCTCGACGAAGAGCTGGCCGGCCGGCTCTGGGCCGTGACGGCCGAACTCGTCGGCGCCGCGACCCGGGCACCCGAGCTTCCGGGCTCGGCGGCGGCCGGTTGACGGGGACCGGACGATCCTTCCCGAACCCGGCCACGCCACCACTTCGGACGGCCGCGAGCGAGCTGCGCTCGATATCCTGGTGGACGAGGAGCCGACGCGAGGAGAAAACCCATGTCCGATCGGCCCGTGCTCGCGGTCACCGATGCCGAACTCGGCGAGCTGCGAACCCGGCTGGCCGGCACGCGATGGCCGGCTCCGTGGCCGGTGATCGGCTGGTCGGCCGGCACCGATCCCGATGAGCTGCGGCGACTGGTCGCCCACTGGGCGTCCGGCTACGACTGGCGTGCGCACGAAGCCGCCATCAACGCGCTGCCCCACCACTTCGCGGACCTCGCCGGGACGCCGGTGCACTACCTGCGTTTCGACGGCGAAGCCCCGGACGCCCTGCCGATCGTGCTGACCAACGGGTGGCCCAGCTCGTTCCTGGAGCTGACCGATTTCGCCCGGCGGCTGGCCACGCCGTCGAAGCACGGTGGTTCCGCGGCGGACTCGTGCACCGTCATCGTCCCGTCGCTGCCCGGTTTCGCCTTCTCCCCGCAACGTCCTTCGCTCGCCGATCCCGTGCCGACCCACGAGCTGTGGCACCTGCTCATGCGCGAGGAACTGGGCTTTTCCCGGTACGCGGCGCACGGCGGGGACCTGGGTGCGGGCATCACCTCCCGGCTGGCCGAAGCCCATCCCGAGGCGGTGATCGGTATCCACCTGACGGCCGTCGCCGCTCCGGTCGCCCACGACGACGAGAGCCTCACCGCGCCGGAGAGGGCCTACCTCGATTCGGTGGCGACCTGGTCGGCGCGGGAAGGCGCCTACCAGCACCAGCAGAGCACCCGGCCGGTCACCCTGGCCTACGGCTTGGCCGACTCGCCGGCCGGGCTGCTCGCGTGGATCATCGAGAAGTACCGCGCGTGGAGCGACTGCGGAGGGGACCTGTCCTCGCGGTTCAGTGACGACTTCCTGCTGACCCAGGCGTCGCTCTACTGGTTCACCAACACCATCTCGACCTCCTTCCGGCCGTACTACGAGTACGGCGAGAAGCTGACCCGCCGGGTCGAGCGGGTCGAGGTGCCGACCGCCGTCGCGCTGTTCCCGGCCGACCTCACCCAGCCGCCGCGCAGCTGGGCGGAGCGCACGTACCACGTCACGAGGTACACGACCATGCCTCGCGGCGGCCACTTCGCCGCCTACGAGGAACCCGGACTGCTCGCTCGCGACATCACCGAATTCTTCCGGGACCTGCGCTGAGCGCGCCGGCAGTATCAGCGCGTGTCGATAGGATGCTGCCATGCCCCGGCACCGGATGGTCGTCGTCCTGCTCGAGAACGTCCTGCCCCTCGACTACGCGATCCCGGTGCACGTGTTCGGCCGGGAGGCGCCGGAGGCGTACGACCTCGTGACCGTGTCCGTGGGAGGCGGGCCCGTGCCGGTCGCCGGGGGAACCACGGTGATCCCGGACGGCGGGCTGGAACTGCTGCGCCGGGCGGACACGATCGTCGTGCCGGGCTACGCCGACGCCGTGGACCGTGAGCTGCCCGGGTCGTTGTTGCGGGCACTCGCCGCCGCGCACCGGCGGGGCGTCCGGCTGGTGTCCATCTGCTCCGGGGCGTTCGCGCTGGCGCGGGCCAAGGTGCTCGACGGCCTGACCGTGACCACCCACTGGTCCTTGTGCGCCGAGCTCGCCGAGCGGTTCCCCGAGCTCACCGTCGACCAGTCGGTGCTCGTGGCCGGCACCGGGTCGGTGCTCACCTCCGGCGGCGTGACCGCCGGCGTGGATCTTTGCCTGCACCTGCTGAACGCCGACCTGGGACCGGCGGCCGCGCGGCACGTCGCGCGGCGCATCGTCATGGCACCGCGCCCGGCGGACGGGCAGCGGCAGTTCGTGGAAAAGGCGATCGTCCCGCCTGGCGACGACGTCGTCGCGCGGGCCCAGCAGTGGATGCTCGTGTCGCTGGAGCAGCCCCTGTCGGTGAAGGACGTGGCCGCCCGGTTCGCCATGTCGGAGCGGACGTTCCACCGGCGCTTCCGCGAGAAGGCCGGGGTGCCGCCGTTGACCTGGCTGCGCGATCAGCGCATCGCGCGGGCCAAGGAACTCCTGGAGAACTCGGAACTGTCCATAGAGGACATCGCGCGCCGCGTCGGCCTCGGCACGGCGACCAACCTGCGGGTGCAGTTCCGGCGTGCGACGAACGTTTCGCCCCGCGAACACCGGAGGTCCTTCACCTTCGACGGCGGCTGAGGTCATTGGCGGGAAGGTTTCGATAGTCGGCAGGACTGCCACTGTCCGCGAACTCCGCGCGGCGCCGAAACTGAGGGCATGAATCAGCCGACCTTCGTTCTCGTCCACGGCGCCCTGACCGATGCTTCGGTGTGGCGCCGGGTCTCCGCGCGCCTGCAGGACGCCGGGCACACCGTCATCGCGCCGTCCCTGCCGATGCGCGACTTCGACGGCGACGTCGCCTACCTCGGGCAGTTCCTGGGCACGCTCACCGGCCCGCTCGTGGTCGCCGCCCACTCCTACGCCGGGTCGGTGATCTCGGCTCCCGCTGCCCTGACCGAAGACGTCCGATCGCTCGTGTTCGTCACGGCGTTCCAGCAGGACGCGGGGGAGACGGCCGGCGCGCTCAACGGGAAGTTCCCGGGCAGCCTGCTGATCCCGGAAAACCTGGTCGTGCGGGAGTACCCCGGCGGCGCCGAGATCTACCTCCGGCCGGACAAGTTCGGTGCGGTCTACGCCGCTGACGCCAGTGCGCGGGACCAGAAGATCCTCGCCGCGGCCCAGAAGCCCTTCGACCCGGTCACCCTGGAAGGCAGCTTCGCGGACGCCGCCAGCTGGCACGCACTGCCGTCGTGGGCCGTGGTGTCCACACAGGACAATTCCATTCCCCCCGAGGCCCAGCGGTGGATGGCCGGGCGAGCCGGCTCCACCGTCGTGGAGGTCGAGTCCACGCACGCCGTCCCGCTGGTGCACCCGGATGTGGTGGCCGAAACGATTCTCCGCGGCGCCCGGTGAGGTTTACCTCCGAGGGAATTGGTTCGCCGCACCCGGCGGGGAAGACTCGAGCCCATGACCAGTCACCAGCTCCACACCGCAGCCACCGCCGCCGAAGCCGCGAAGGAGCCGCTCAGGGTTCTCGAAGGCGTTTTCGGGTTCGTGCCCGCCGCGGCCGGCCTCATGGCCAACTCGCCGGCGTTGCTGAACACTTTTTTCGCCGCCTTCGGGCACTTCCGGGGCGGCGGCACGTTCGGCCCGGACGAACGGCAGGTCCTGCTGCTGTCCAACGCGGTCGCCAACCGCAGTGAATGGGCGGTGGCGTTCCACACGCTGGAGGCGCTGCGGGACGGCGTCGAGCCGGCCGTGGTCGAGGCGATCCGCCGGGGCGAGGTGCCCGCGGATCGGCGGATGGCGGCGCTGTCGGCGTTCACCCGGTCGCTGATCGGGAAGCAGGGGCACGTCGAGGACGCGGAGGTGGTGGCGTTCAAGGCGGCGGGTTTCACCGAAGAACAGGTCTTCGAAGTGATCACCGGCGTGGCGATCTCGGCGATGACGAACTACGCGGCCAACCTCGCCCAGCCCCCGCTGGAAGCCGCGGTGTTGCCGCACGCCTGGAAGACGGGATACTCGGCGGGTGCCTGACGTGGGTCTCCTGCTGAAACACTGGCGCGGTACCCGGCGGCTGAGCCAGCTGGCGCTGGCCGCCGAGGCCGCCGTGTCGATCCGCCACCTGAGCTTCGTCGAAACGGGACGGGCGAACCCGAGCCGCGCCATGGTGCTGAAGCTCGCGGAGGTCCTCGACGTCCCGTTGCGCGAGCGCAACACCTTGCTGCTCAGCGCCGGCTTCGCCCCGGAATACCCGGAGTCCGAACTGGACGCACCAGCCCTGGCCGCGGTGCGCGGCGCACTGGAGACCATCCTCGCCCAGCAGGAACCGTTCCCGGCGCTGGTGATGGACCGCAGCTGGGACATCCGGCACACCAACACCGCCGCCCGCCGGTTCTTCGCGTTCCTCCGGGGCGGGCAGCCGGCAACCCCGCCGGGGCCGCCGAACGTGCTGCGCCGGATGTTCCACCCGGACGGCGCGCGACCCCACGTGACGAACTGGCCGGAGGTCGCCGAGGCGCTGGTCCGGCGGGCCCGGCGCGAAGCGATCGGAGGCGTCCTGGACGAGCGGGCCCACCGGATCCTCGACGAAGTGCTGGCCTACCCGGACGTGCCGCCGCACCTGCGGGTACCGGACGCGACGGCCCCGGTCCTCCCGATCGTGCCGATCCGCTACGAGCGCGCCGGCCGGCGGTTCGACTACTTCTCCACGGTGACGACGTTGGGCACCCCGCAGGACGTGACCCTGCAGGAGCTGCGCATCGAATGCTTCTTCCCGATGAACGACGAAACCCGGGAGCACGCCCGAGAACTGGCCGGGCCGCCGGGGAAGTGACCGGAGGACGCAGGCCCCGGCGGCGGATCAGCGGACGAACCCGCGCTTTGGCCCGGCCGGTTGGCCGGTGGCGTGGGGGAAATCGATGCGGTCGCGTACCCGTTCGACCAGAACTCCTTCTTGCGAAAGGTGAAATAGACCTCGTTGTGCAAGTCGACGGCCCGGGTCGCCTCGAAGGCTCCCCAAACGATGTGAAATGTGTAGGTTCCATCGCGTGGAACTTCGGCTTTCACCCGAACGAGGCCTTCGCCGAAGCCGAACCCCACGTTTCCGAACTTGCAGTCGATCGCTTCGTCGCTCTTGCAGTCGGGCTCCGTGACGATGGCGACGAGTCCTGCGGAGATCAGGGTGAGCGCGATCGTCACGGAAAGGGCGACCCCGGCCTTCTCTTGCCTTTGCGTGCTTCTGCGACCAGGGCGGCGACGGTGACACTACTCCCAGGATGCCAAGGAGAAGGCCATGATGGCTCTGGTTCTCGGGTGGATCGCGGTCGTCCCCTCCTTGCCATGATCGGCAAATCCGCGGAGGAGCTCGTGGCCGATCTCGGCGAGGCGTGGGCGGCACCGGTGGATCGCCCGGCGGGCACCCGAGGGCCGACCCGCCCTCGCCCTTCCGCAGGCGAGGGCACGCGCCGCCGCCCGAAGGCGCCGGATCGGCTCGAACCCGACTGCAACAAACCGCGTGGATGACGGCATCTTGAGGGGTGTGCAGTTCGAAGAGTTCACCCGCGAGCAACTGCCCGGCTTGGTGCGGTTCGCCGCCGTCCTGACCGGCGACCGTGAGCTGGCGCAGGACGTGGTGCAGGACGCGCTCGTGCACGCGCACCGCGCCTGGCGGCAGCTGGCGGTGGCGGATCGGCCGGACCTGTACATGCGGAAGATCGTCGTCAACGGCTACCTCGGCTGGCGGCGCCGCTGGTACCAGCGATCCGTGCGCCCGACCTCGGACGTCGCGCGGTTCCGGGAGCCGACCGAGCCGGATCCGGCCGGGCGGATCGCCGACGCCGACCAGCTCGGCGGCCTGCTCGCCGGGCTGAGCCGTGCCCAACGGGCGTCGATCGTCCTGCGGTTCTACGAGGACCGCGACGACGACGAGATCGCCGCCGTGCTCGGTTGCGCGCCCGGGACCGTGCGCAGCCACATCTCGCGCGGCCTGAGCTCGCTGCGCGTCCGGCTGAACGAAGGCAAGGAGAGTGTGTGATGACCGATCTCGACGAGTTGCGCCGCGCGCTGCGTGCGCAGGAGACCTTGGCGCCCGATCCGGGTGACGTGCTCGCCGCCGCCACCCGCCGGATCCGGCGGCGCCGGGCGACCGGGGTCGCCGCGGTGACGTTCGCGGTGGTCGCGCTGGGCGCGGGTGCGGTCGGGGTGCTGGAGCGGGACACCGCGGTGGTGCCTCCGGCCGCGCACCCGAATCCCTCGTCCGCCGCGGCGACCGAGCCGTCGGACACCGGGAAGGTGCCTCCCGCCGCGCCGGCGGTGAGCCTCCAGGACAGTTCCTGGCAGCTGCTGATGTGGGCCGTCCAGCCGCAGTTCGCCAGTCTGCACTACGGCCAGGACCACCAGTACGCGTTCGAGATCGAGGTCCGGGAAAGCGCCGTGCCCAAGAGCGCGCTGGCCGCGAAGCCCTCGGCCGCCGGCCAGATCGCCCAGCCGCAGTCGGTCATGTGGCAGGACGGACCGGGCCGATGGATCTGGGCGAGGACCACGAAACCGGTGACGGCCGCGGAAATGCTGGCCCTGCTGGGGAAGATCGGGACCACGCCGCCGGTGATCAAGTCGCCGTTGAATTCGGTGCAGGTCCCCGACGGGCTGAAGGTCTCCACGTTCACCAGCGAACCCGAGGCCAACACGCTGGTGCTTTGCCCTGACCTCGACGTGCGGAAGGCGCCGCTCGACAGCCGGTGCTTCTCCTTGTTCGTGTCGATCCCGAGGGACGGCGGGGCCGCGGACAGCGGCGCGGCGCAGGATCAGCTGCCGGCCCGCCAATACCGGAAGCTCGGCGCGTACACCATCGAAATCAACAGCTCGCACGCCAATGAAGCGGCTGCGCTGGCCTTGCTGAACTCCGTTCAGCTCGACCGATAGGTTTCATTTCTTTTCGCGAGGCGGGGCAATCTGTTCATGGTGGATGAACAGGCCCCGGCCTCGGTGAATCTTCGGTCGTTCATGAGTGCGTGATCACCTCCGCCTCCGGCCGATCTTCGAGATGAGGGAATCTGACGCCTGCCTGCTCGGCAGTCGGCGTGAAAAGCAACGGTCCATCGCTCGGTCGAAGGAGTTCCGATGCGTCTTTCCGTGGTTGCCGTGCTGGGGGGTGCGATCTTCGGTGTCATCGCCGCGGCGATGTTCCTTCGCCCGGTGGACGTGCCCGCCGCCGCGGAACGGCCGGTCCGGTCTCTGCCGTCGCCGCCGGAGACCGCCGCGCCGGCTCCGACCGCGCGGCTGGTCGTGCCGGATCCGGCGGAGGTCAAGGTGGCCGTCGACGTCCGGGGTGAGTGGTCCTGGGCGTTGCGCGAACTCGGCAGCGGTGCCGTGGTCGGCGACGGGACACTGCGCAACACGACCGAATCGATGATCAAGAGCTGGCTCGCCGTGGACTTCCTCGCTTCACGGGAGTCGCGGATTTCGGCGGAGGACGAGGCCCGGCTGAGCCGGATGATCCAGGTCAGTGACGACCACGCCGCGCAGGCGCTGTACCTCCGGCTCGGCGGGGACGAGTCGATCGAGCGGATGATCCGGACCTGCGAACTGCGCGACACGCGGATCCACCCGGACTGGTGGTCCAAGACGACGATGCCCGCGACCGACGCGACCCTGCTCGGCCGGTGCGTCGCCCGCGGTCCGGGCTTGACCCCGCAGTGGCGGGCGAAGCTGCTCGAGCTCATGCGATCGGTCGACCCGCGCGACGCGTTCGGCATCCCGGAGGCACCGGCACTCGAGGGCCGGCGCCCGGCGATCAAGAACGGCTGGACCCGGCACGGGACCTGGTGGACGGTCAACTGCCTGGCCATCTGGGAGCACTGGGTGCTCGCGGTCATGGTGCACTACCCGGACCGAGGTGACGAGCACCGCTACGGGGCCCGCGTGTGCGCGGACGTCGCCCAGCAACTGTTCGGCCGCAGCGACATCAGCCTCGCGTCGGGTCGGTGACCGAGTCGGAGCCCTGGCCGGGCGCTCTGCGCCTGCGCGTCAGGCCGGCTTCGTCGCCGCGGTGAGGGCGGCCTGGGCGAAGGCGAGCACCTCGTCGACGAGGTCGGACAGTTCGCTCGCCGCCGGCCGCGCTCGGCCCTCGCGCGTCACGTAGATCTCGCGGAGGCCGGTGACGACGGTGACGGCGGCGAGCCGGGGGAGCAGTCCGTCCGCCGGGAGGCCGAGGTCTTCGCCGATCCCCGCCGCTATCGGGAGTTCGAGGTCGCGGTAGCCGGCCCGGGCGCGGCCGCGGAGGTCGTCGTCGGCCATGAGGAGGTCGGCGCGGAGGGCGCGGCGCTGCCAGAGGTGCGCGGGGTCCACCCCGGAGTCGCGGTCGCGCTCGTCGAGTTCGCGCATGATCGCGTGCATCCAGTCGCGGACGGCGTCGAGGGTGGTCTCCGGCTTTCGCCGGCGTATCCGCGCCTCGAGCGACTCCGGGGTGAACGGGTCGTCGGCGAACAGCAGGTCGTCCTTGGCCGGGAAGTGCAGCGTCACCGTGCGGGTGGCGACGTCGGCCCGCGCGGCGATCTGCGCGATCGTCGTCTCCCGGTAGCCCTGGTTCACGAAGAGGTCCAGGGCCGCTTCCTGGATGCGGGTCCGGGTCTGGGCCTTCTTCCGCTCACGGCGGCCGTCGCTCGCGATCATGCCCTGACTGTACCATCAAGTGTAAAAATGCTATCCATGCTACTGTTAGCTTGAGAGGTAGGAATTCAGGTCGGAAGGACATGACGTGACCAAGAACTGGTTCATCACCGGGACGTCCAAGGGTTTCGGCCGCGAGTGGGCCGAAGCGGCCCTCGAGCGCGGCGACCGGGTCGCGGCCACCGCGCGGGACGTCGAAAGCCTGCGCCCGCTCGTCGACCGGTACGGCGACGCCGTGCTGCCCCTGCGGCTGGACGTCACCGACCGGGCCGCGGCCGTCGACGCGGTACGGCGGGCGGCGGCCGAGTTCGGTTCGCTGGACGTGCTGGTCAACAACGCCGGTTACGGGCACTTCGGGATGGTCGAGGAACTCGCCGAGGAGGAGGTTCGCGCGCAACTCGAGACGAACTTCTTCGGCGCGCTCTGGCTGACCCAGGCGGCCCTGCCGATCATGCGCCGGCAGGGGCGCGGCCGGATCATCCAGGTCACCAGTGAGGGCGGTATCCGCGCGTTTCCCGGCATCGGCGCCTACCACGCGTCGAAGTGGGCCGTGGAAGGGCTTTCGCAGTCCTTGCGGCAGGAGGTCGCGTCGTTCGGGATCGACGTGATCTGCCTGGAGCCCGGCCCGTACCGGACGGACTTCGGGGGTGGCAGCATCCGGAACAGCGAGCCGAATCCGGACTACGACGAAGTGCGCGAGGCGAACCGGATCGAGTGGGACTTCGGCGATCCCCGGGCGACCCGTGCGCCGCTGCTGGAGCTCGCCGACACCGAGGACCCACCGCAGCGGGTGTTCTTCGGCAAGTCGTTCGCGGCGGTCGAAGCCGAGTACCGGGAACGGCTGGACGGCTGGCGCCGGTGGGAGCCGCTCGCGCTGGCCGCGTTCGGCTGAGGCCACCGTGGCCGGCCGGCCGGCCGGGCGAAGTCCCTGCCCGCCTGGCTTTTGCCCGTGCCGGACCAGGAACCGTTCGGCTGAGGCCACTACTTCGTGCTGCCGGCCGCCTCCGGCGGAGGCGACCACCGCGGCAAGACCACGCTGGGCTGCCACCGCAAGCGCAGGGCCGGTTGAACACCCGCTCCGAAGCTGGGCAGCCGGCAGCCGGCCCGACGCTGTGACCCGCGCCTCAGCCGGTTGCCCCTGACACCGGTGTCAGCGATCAGGATGGCCGCAGGGCCCGGAACGACCGGGCCGGTCACCCGGAAAGGCGCGGAAAATGGGACAGGCATGGGGTTTCGGCAGGTACGGCGGGCCGGAAGTGCAGGAGTTCTTCGACCGGCCCGATCCCGTTCCCGGTCGCGGTGAGGTGCTGATCCGGGTCGACGTCGCCGGGGTGAACCCCCTCGACCACCTCCTGCGTGCGGGCCTGGTCCCCGGGCTCGACGGCGGGCGGCCGTTCCCCCTCGTGCTCGGCATGGAGGCCGCGGGGACGGTGCTCGCGCTGGGCGAGGACGTCGACGGGCTCGAGGTGGGGGACGCGGTCTTCGGCTTCGCGCTGACCGGCGGCGGCACCTACGCCGAGACGACGGTGCTGTCCGCGCCGAACACCGCGCGCATCCCGGCGGGCCTGTCCGCCACCGTGGCGGCGACGCTGCCGGTGGCCGGGACGACCGCGGTGGACGCGCTCGACCAGCTCGGCCTGCCGGCCGGCGCGACGATCCTGGTGAACGGGGTCGGGGGCGGGGTCGGCCTCGCGGTCGCCCGGCTGGCCGCGGCGCGCGAGCTGCGCGTGGTCGGCACCGGCAGCGCCGCCAAACGTGAGCCGGCCGAGGCCGTGGGAGTGCGGTTCATCGACTACACCGCCGAAGACGTCGTCGCCGCGGCCCGTGAGCTGGTTCCGGGCGGCTTCGACGGGATCGTCGACCTGGTCGGCGGCCCCTCGCTGCGGGCGGTCGCCCCGCTGGCGCGGGACCCTCGCAGTGTCATCGCCGTGGGCGATCAGTCCGTGTCCGACATCGGCGGCCGTTTCGTCGAGCGCCGCCTCGACCGCGAAAACCTGGCGCGCGCCGCCCGGCTGGCGCTCGACGGAGTCCTCGCACCACCGATCACGGCGGTTCACCCGCTGTCCGACGCGCCGGCCGCGCTCGCCACGGTCGAGAACGGGCACACCGCGGGCAAGGTCGTCATCAAGGTGACCTGAGTCAGTCCAGGCAGAACTCGTTGCCCTCGGGGTCGGTCATCACGATGAACCCGGCGCTGAGCGGAGGTCCGGGCTCGAAGCGGCGTACCCGGGTCGCGCCGAGGGCGACCAGCCGTTCGCACTCCGCTTCGAGCGCCGCCATCCGCGCCTCGCCCTCCAGTCCTGGTGCGGCCCTGAGGTCGAGGTGGACCCGGTTCTTCGCGGTCTTGTCCTCCGGCACCTGCTGGAAGAACAACCGGGGCCCCCGGCCGTCGGGATCTTCGACGGCGGAGCTGCTGTTGCGCTGGTCTTCCGGCACGCCGACCCGCTCGAGGAACTCGTCCCACGCGGCGAAGGGGTCGGCGCCCTCGGGCAGCTCGACGCCAGGCGGTGCAGGGTGGACGTAGTCCAATGCCTCGCGCCAGAACGCCGAAAGCGCTCGGGGGTCGTGGGCGTCGAACGTGACCTGGACGTGTCGGCTCATCGTGGTTCTCCGTTGGTCGTCGCCGGGCTGACGTCGCCCACCCTGCCACCGAACGCGGACAGGGGCGGTCCTCGATCTCCGGATCGCCCAGGAGCGCGGGGCGCTCAGGACCCCGCGGCTGCTCAGCCGACCGCGGCGACGAGCGTTTTCGCCAGCTCGACCGAGGAGAAGGGGTTCTGTCCCGTGTAGAGGGTCCGGTCGACCACCACGTGCGACGACCAGGGCGCGGCGGTCGCGAAGTCGGCTCCCAGTGCCCTGAGCCGGTCTTCGACCAGCCAAGGTGCCTTGGCCGCGAAGTCGTTGACGGACTCTTCGGCGTTGGTCAGCGAGGTCATTCGGTAGCCGGCGAACGGCCACGAACCGTCCGGCCGCTCGGCCGCCAGCAGGGCAGCGGGCGCGTGGCACAGCACCCCGAGGATCTTGCCGCTGTCCAGCGCCGCGGTCAGGAGCGCGCCGGCGGCGGGGGAGACGGCCAGGTCCTCCATGGGGCCGTGGCCGCCGGGGACGAACACCACGTCGTAGCCGGCGACGTCCACGGTTTCCAGCGTGGCGGGGTGCTCGAGCTCGGCCGCGATGGTGTCGAGGTACTCGGCCATCCGGCGGGCGCGCTGTTCGTCGCCGTTGTTGCCGGCCGCGGCGAGGCTGATCCGGTCGACGGTGGGGGTGACTCCGCCCGGGGTCGCGAGCGTGATGCCGAAGCCCGCTTCGCGGAAGATCCGGTGCGGCTCGGCCAGCTCTTCCGCCCAGTAACCGGTGGGGTGTTCGGTGCCGTCGGTGAGGGTCCAGTGATCCGCTCCGGTGACCACGAAGAGCACTTCAGTCATGGATACCGCTTTCTCTTCGGTGTCGATCTTCCGGGCGAATGGTAAGCACACCGGCCCGCCGACGGCGCGACGAGCTTGTTGGCCACCTCGTTCGCACGAGCAAATAGCTCGGTGTCGTTTCGGCGGGTCCGGGCTTACCTTCGGGCCATGGCGAACGAACTGACCATTCCGCTCCTGCCTTGTCCTTCCATCGACGAGATCGCGTCGTTCTACGAGATGCTCGGCTTCGAAATCACCTATCGGCAGACGCGGCCGAACCCGCACGTCGCGGTGCGACGGGAAGACATCAACCTGCACTTCTTCGGGATGGACGGCTACGACCCGGCGCAGTCGTACAGCACGTGCCTGGTCATCGTGGCGGACATCGGCGAGCTGTTCGAGGCCTTCGCGGCGGGGATGCGGTCCGTGCACGGAAAACTGCTCGTCTCCGGCATCCCGCGGATGACCCGGCCGCGGCTGCGCAACGACCGGTACACCGGGTTCACCGTCGTCGACCCGGGCGGCAACTGGATCCGGATCAACAAGGCCGTCAAGGAACCCGAGGCGCGGACCAAGCTCGCCAAAGCCATGGAGAACGCCGCGAGGCAGGCGGATGCGCACGGCGACGAACGCCAGGGCCTGAAGATCCTGGAAGGCGCGTTGAAGCGGGCGACCGGCGACGAACCGGAGTTTCAGGCGGTGCGGGAGTACCGCGACGAGCTCATCGAACGGATCAAGGGGGTCTGAGCCGCCGCCTTCGAAGTCGAGCGCTCCGATCGATTTCTGCACGGCGACCGACTGCTGATCCGGGCCGGCTTGCCGCCGGTGAGGGAGCGTCGGCCGCGGGGGAGTGCGCGATGAGCAAGATGGGCAGCCGGTGACAGTTTCAGAGCAGGCCTTGGCCGCGCGCGTTGGCGATCAGCTGTGCTCGGTTGCGGGCGGCGAGTTTCTGCATCACCGCGCGCAGGTAGGTCTTGACGGTGTTGACCGACAAGTTCAGCTCGGCGCCGATCTCGGGGTTGGTGTGCCCGGCCGCGACGAGCCGTAGCACGTCGTATTCGCGGGCGGTGACCGGTGGGGTGGACGACACGGGCGCGTCGGTCCGGAAGGTCCCGGTGCGGGCGACGCTGCGGATGGCGTCCCGGATCGCCGTGCTGCCCGCGTGTTTCACCAGGATCCCGCAGGCGCCGGCACCCAGGGTCGGCGCGACGGCGGCGTGTTCGGGGAACGCGGTGAACAGCAGGATGCGGCTGTCCGGGCTGACGCGGTGCACCCGGGGGACGACGTCGGCGGCGAGGCAGTCGGGCAGCCGCAGGTCGAGCAGCACGACGTCGGGCCGTTCCGCGGCGCAGACCGTCACGGCCTCGGCGCCGGTGCCGGCGTGGCCGACGACGACCATGTCGGCGTACCGCTGCAGCTGGGCGGCGACGCCGTCGTGGACGACCGGGTGGTCGTCCACGATCACGATGCGGGTCCGGGTGCCGGTCAGCACGGCAGCCGGGCCCGCCAGATCGTGCCACCGTCCGGATCGGACACGACCCGAACGGAACCACCCAGCCGGCCGAGCGCTTCGGCGGTGCTGGTGAGCCCGAGCCCGGGTGTGTGGCCGGGGCCGAGTCCGACGCCGTCGTCGTGCACGGCGACCGTCAGCCAGGGATCACTTCGCCGTACCGACACTGTGACGGCGCCGGCGTGAGCGTGCTTTTCGACGTTCAGCAGGGCTTCGCGGACGGCCGTGAGGAGAACGTCCGATCGGGACGGTGCGAGTTCGGGCGGGTCCTCGTCCAGGATGACGAGCTCCGCGGGCAGACCGGTGCGATCGGCGAAAGCCTCGCAATCGGCGCGCAAGGCGACACCGAGCGCGAGCGCGGCCGGCGAGGAACGCAGCGTGCGCAACGAATCGCGCAGCGCCGTGGTCGCTTCCGCGGCCTGCGTCCGCAACCGGTCGAGCCGGGCCCGGAGGTCCGGGTCCGCCTTCGTCGCCTCGGCGAGGTCGGCCATGCCCGAACCGATGGCGAACAGCAAGGCGCCGACGCTGTCGTGCAGGTCGGCCGCCATCCGGCGGCGCTCCTCGTGAACCGCGATCTCGCGGCTCAGCCGGGCGCGTTCGGCGACCGAAACCGCCAGCGCGGCCTGGGCCGCGACCGCCGACGCGCGTTCGATCTCGCGGTCTCCGAACGTCCCGTCTTCCCGCGGGCCGATGGCGAGGACACCGAGCGGTTCCCCGTCCCGGAGCAGCGGGACGGCCAGCACCCGCCGCACCTTTTCGGTGGCCATGTGCCGATCGAAGTCGTGGGTGATTTCCTGGCTGCCGAAGTAGTCGTCGACCCACCCCGCCTGCCCGGCGTGGAACACCTTGCCGGTCAGGCCCGTACCGGACGGCACCTGCAACGCCCGGAGCACGCCTGTCCAGTCGCCGGTGACCTGATCGAGCGTCAGCACGCCGTCCGCGTCGGGGCGGGCAGTCCAGGCGACCTCGGAGCCTTCGGCGAGCAGGGCCAGGGCGCGGCGCAGCGCCTCGCCGCGGTCCAGCGCCGCGAGCAGGTCCGCGTATTGCTCGTCGAGCCCGACGAGCGGGTGCGCTCGCATGTCCACATCAAACACTCCCGCGCCGGCATCTGTCACGGGTCGCCACACCCGTTCGGGTGTGCCGGGGTCGTCGCCGGTCTGCCAGGGTCCGGTCGCTCCCATCGGTGTGAGGAACGAGGCCACCAGTGCTTGACGTGACGATCGAACACGACGTGCCGGCCACCATGCGCGACGGCGTCGTGCTGCGGGCCGACGTCTACCGGCCCACGGGCGACGGGCCGTGGCCGGTGCTGCTGGCCCGGCTGCCCTACGGCAAGAACCTGCCGCTGCTCGCCGGCCTGATGGACCCGGTCGGCAAGGCGCGGCGCGGGTTCCTCGTCGTCGTCCAGGACACCCGGGGCCGTTACGCCTCCGACGGCGAGTGGGAGCCCTGGACGTTCGAGATGGACGACGGCTACGACACCGTCCGCTGGGCCGCCGCGCTCCCGGGCTCGAACGGGTCCGTCGGGATGTTCGGCCCCAGCTACCTCGGCAACACCCAGTGGATGGCCGCGCTCGCCAAGCCACCGGAGCTGAAGGCGATCTCGCCGATGGTCACCTGGTCCGAGCCGGACGACGGGCTCTTCGCCCGCGGCGGGGCGCAGGAACTCGGCATCACCGTGCCCTGGTCGCTCATGCAGGGCGTCGACACCCTGCTCCGCCGGCACGCCGACGACCCGATGGCCCGGGGACAAGCCCTCATGGCCCTGGTCGGCGACACCGACGCGGTCGCCGGCAGCACGTACTGGGAACTGCCCACCGGCCGTCACCCCGTCTTCGAACGGCACGGCATCCCGGAACTCGGCTTCGAACGGTCCCGGCGGGAGCCCGGGTGGAGCGACTCGTGCCGCGTCGCCGGCCGGCAGGCGGAGGTCGACCTGCCGAGCCTGCACTCCGGCGGCTGGTACGACATCTTCTGCCAGGGCACGCTCGACAACTACGCGGCCATGCGCGCGGCCGGGCGGCCCGCGAAGCTGGTCATGGGCCCGTGGTCGCACACCGGCCAGATGGGGTACCTGGGCGACGTCAACTTCGGGCTGGCCGCGAGCACGGAACTGTTGGGCTTCCGCGGCCGGTTCGCCGATCTCGAGCTCGGCTGGCTCCGCCAGTGGCTGGCGCCGGACGAGGCTCCTGCGCAGCCCGGGCTGCCACCGGTCCTGCTGTTCGTCATGGGGATCAACCAGTGGCGCGAAGAGCAGGAGTGGCCGCTCGCCCGCGCCGTCGACACCGACCTGTTCCTGCGCACGGGCGACCGTCTCGCCTTCGAAGCCCCGGATGCCGGGGAAGGGGCCGACGCGTTCACCTACGACCCCGCCGACCCGGTGCCGACCACCGGCGGCGCCCTGCTGATGTCGAACGAGTTCCCGGCCGGCCCCTTCGACCAGGCCGAGGTCGAAGCCCGGCCGGACGTCCTCGTCTACACGAGCGACCCGCTCGACGAAGACCTCGAAGTCACCGGCCGGATCCGGGCCCACCTCACCGCGGCGACCGACGCCCCGACCACCGACTGGGTCGTCCGCCTCTGCGACGTCGGCCCCGATGGCGTGTCGCGGAACATCGCCGACGGGATCGTGCGCGCGGTGGCGACGCCGGGCGAATTCACCGAGCAGGTCGTCGACCTGTGGTCCACCAGCTACGTGTTCGGCGCCGGGCACCGCATCCGCGTGCAGGTGACGTCCAGCAACTTCCCGCGCTGGGACCGCAACCTCAACACCGGGGACGGCCTGCGATCGCAAGCCGCCCACCAGGAAATCGCCCACGACAGGACCCGGCTCTCCCGCATCGTGCTCCCCGTGATCCCGGCTCCCGCGGAAGGCCGAGCGTGAACGGCAGCTACGCCTCCGGCACTTCCGGCGTCCCCTTGCTCGGCGACACCATCGGCGACAACTTCGACCGCACCGCCGCCGCGGACCCGGACCGCGAGGCCCTGGTCGAGGTGCCGACGGGCCGCCGGTGGACCTACACGCAGCTCCGCGCCGACGTCGACGCCCTCGCCCTGGGTTTGCTCGGAACCGGAGTCGTGCAGGGTGACCGGGTCGGGATCTGGGCGCCGAACACGGCCGAGTGGACACTGCTCCAGTACGCGACAGCGAAGATCGGCGCCATCCTCGTCAACATCAACCCGAGCTACCGGACGCACGAACTCGAGTACGTGCTGAAGCAGGCCGGGATCTCGGTCCTGGTGGCGGCGCGGGCGTTCAAGACGTCGGACTACGCCGGGATGATCGAGGAGGTCCGCGGGAACTGTCCCGAGCTGCGTTCGGTGGTGCTGATCGGGTCCGGCGAGTGGGCCGAGCTGCTGGCGGCCGGCCGACGCGGAGACCCGGCCCGGCTGGCCGCGACCCAGGCGGCGTTGTCGCCGGACGACCCGATCAACATCCAGTACACCTCGGGGACGACAGGCTTCCCGAAGGGCGCGACCCTGTCGCACCACAACATCCTCAACAACGGCTACTTCGTCGGCGAACTCTGCGGCTACACGCCGGAGGACCGGGTCTGCATCCCGGTGCCGTTCTACCACTGCTTCGGCATGGTGATGGGCAACCTGGCCTGCACCTCCCACGGCGCCACCATGGTCATCCCCGCACCGGGCTTCGACCCGAAGGCAACGCTGGCGGCCGTGCAGCAGGAGCGGTGCACGTCGCTGTACGGCGTCCCGACGATGTTCATCGCCGAACTGAACCACCCCGACTTCGCCGACTACGACCTGTCCAGCCTGCGCACCGGGATCATGGCCGGGTCGCCGTGCCCGGTCGAGGTGATGAAGCAGGTCGTGTCCCGGATGGGCATGGAACAGGTCACCATCTGCTACGGCATGACCGAAACCAGCCCGGTCTCGACCCAGACCCGCGTGGACGATTCGCTCGAACTGCGTGTCTCGACCGTCGGGCGGGTGCACCCGCACCTGGAGATCAAGCTGGTCGACCCGGCCACCGGCCGGACCGTCCCGCGCGGCGAGGCGGGAGAGCTGTGCACCCGCGGCTACTCGGTGATGCTGGGCTACTGGAACGACCCGGAGAAGACCGCCGAGGTGATCGACGCCGCGCGCTGGATGCACACCGGCGACCTCGCGGTGATGGACGCCGACGGCTACGTCAACATCACCGGCCGGATCAAGGACATGGTCATCCGCGGCGGGGAGAACATCTACCCCCGCGAGATCGAGGAATTCCTCTACACCCACCCCGACATCGTCGACGCCCAGGTCATCGGCGTGCCGGACGTCAAGTACGGCGAAGAGCTCTGCGCGTGGGTCAAGCTCCGCGACGGCGCCGGCGAAGTGACCGCCGAGAGCCTGCGCGCCTTCGCCACCGGCAAGCTCGCGCACTACAAGATCCCGCGGTACGTCCTGGTCGTCGACGAGTTCCCGATGACCGTGACCGGGAAGGTCCGGAAGGTCGAGATGCGGGAGAAGTCCGTCCAGGTCCTCGATCTGGGCGAGGCCGCCGCGATCAGGAACGCGTGACATGGACTTCGGCACGACTCCGCTCGACCGCGAAGTGGGTACCTCCGCTGGCCGACGCCGGCGAACTGCTCGACGCGATCACCCCGGCGCCCGCCGAGAAGCGTGTCCGGTGGTCAAGAGCGCCACTCGGGAGCACCTGATGCGGACGCCAGGAGCGCCTCGACCTTCACCCGGATCTCGCGCATGACGGACACGATGTGTGCTTCGTGCTCCTCGGTGAGCCTGGCCACCGGGACCGAGCAGCTGAGGGCGTCGATGGCCGGGGTGTCGTACCGCAGTGCGAACCCGAAGCCCGCTATGCCCGGCACGGTCTCCTCGTGCTCGATCGCGTACCCGCGCGCACGTACCTGCGCCAGGTCGGCCAGCAGCGCGGCACGATGGGTGAGGGTCTTCTCGGTCAGGGCGGCGAACGGGCCGGTCAGCCGCGAAAGCTCGGCGTCGGAGCGCTCGGCGAGCACCGCCTTGCCGAGCGCGCCGGCGTGAGCCGGGATTCGACGCCCGACCCGGCTGATCGTGCGCACGTACTCGTGGGACTCGCGGGTCGCGAGGTAGACGACGTCCGGGCGGTCGAACCGGGCCAGGTGGATCGTTTCGCCGAGCGCGTCCGAAGCCTCGCCCAGGTAGGGGCGGACTGTGCGCACCCGCCGGTCGGTGTCGAGGTAGCTCGTGCCCGTGAGCAGAGCGCGGATTCCGATGCCGTAGAGGGAACCGGTGACGTCCGTGCGCACCCAGCGGGAGTCGACCAGCGTCTGGAGCAATTGGTACATGCTGCTGCGCGGCACGTCCAGTTCGGTGGCGAGCTCCTCCAGCCGAGCCGGCCGATCACCTCGCGCGGCGAGCAGCTCCAGCAGCGCGACGGTCCGGGCCGCCGATTTCACGCCGCGGATCCCCTTGCTCCGGCCCACGCCAGCCTCCGACATGCCGCCATCGTAAATCTTGCCCCCGCGCAGCCATTGACCCCGAGGAGTCCGCCCCCCTAACCTCCATCTGCATATGTAGACGAGGTCCGTATACAAGGACGTTGTTCATATATATGAACAACGCACACGTACCCGAAGCCGTCGCCGAACGGCGCAGTTCAAAGGGGAACTGACATGCCGCTCATCGTGGTCGGGATCAGCGTGCTGGTCCTGCTCCTGCTGATGACCAAGCTGAAACTGAACGGCTTCGCCGCGCTGCTGCTCGTCGCCGTGGCGGTCGCCGTCGTCCAGGGGATTCCGCTGGGCAAGATCCCCGACGTCCTCTCCGAAGGCATCGGGGGCCAGATCGGCGACACGATGCTCACCATCGGCCTCGGCGCGATGGTCGGCCGGGTGATGGGCGACTCCGGTGCCGCGCAACGGATCGCCGGAAAGCTCCTCGACGCCTTCGGCCCCCGGTGGGTCCAGGTGGCCATGGTCGTCACGTCGATGCTGATCGGCGTGACCATGTTCTACGAGGTCGCCTTCGTCATCATCGTGCCCATCGCGTTCACCCTCGTCCGGGTCACCGGCGCGAAGCTGCTGTGGGTGGGGCTGCCGATGTCGATCGCCCTGTCCACCATGCACAGCTTCCTGCCGCCCCACCCCGGACCGACCGCCGTCGCCGCGACCTTCCACGCCTCGGTCGGACTGACCCTGTTCTACGGCCTGTTCATCGCCATCCCGGCCGGGGTGCTCATCGCCCTGGTGTGGCCGCGGCTGCCGTTCGTCAAGCGGCTGGACCCCGCCGTGCCCACCGGCCTGGTCGGCGAACGCGAGTTCACCGACGAGGAAATGCCTGGTCTGGGCTGGTCGCTGGGTGTCGCGCTGGTCCCCGTGGTGCTCATCGCCGGCGCCGCGGTGACCGACCTGGCCGTCTCCGGTGACAGTCACTTCCTGCACCTCATCGCCTTCATCGGCTCCGCCCCGATCGCGCTGCTGCTCACCTTGCTGCTGGCGGTGTGGGTGTTCGGTCCGCGGATCGGCCGGAGCCTGGACGAAGTAAGCGCTTCCTGCGCTTCCGCCGCCAAGGCGATGGCGATGATCCTGCTGGTCATCGGCGCCGGCGGCGCCTTCAAGAACGTCCTCGTCGAAGGCGGGATCTCCGGCTACATCAAGGATGTCACGCACAGCTGGCCCATTTCGCCGCTCATCCTCGCGTGGCTCATCGCGGTCATCCTGCGCGTGGCGCTCGGCTCCGCCACGGTCGCCGTCGTCACCGCGTCCGGCGTGGTGCTGCCGCTGGTGGCGGGCAGCGGGATCCACCCCGAGATGATGGTGCTCGCCGTCTCCTGCGGTTCGATCGCCTTCTCCCACGTCAACGACCCGGGCTTCTGGCTGTTCAAGGAGTACTTCAACCTCTCGGTCGTCGAAGCGATCAAGGTCCGGACCAGCTACACCACGGTCCTGGCGATCCTCGGCCTCGGCGGCGTCCTCGCCGTCGACGGCATCCTCGGCGCCCTCAACCTCTGAACACCCGTCACAGAAAGACAGCCATGAGCGTCAAACAGCCGATCGTCACCGCCTTCTCCGTCTACCCGGTCGCCGGCCGGGATTGCATGGAGCTGAACCTTTCCGGCGCCCACGGGCCCTACTTCACCCGCAACATCGTCGTCCTCGAAGACTCCCAGGGACGCACCGGACTGGGCGAGGTACCGGGCGGGGAAAAGATCACCCGGACGCTGCGCGACGCCGAACCCCTCGTCGTCGGCGCGAAAGTGGGCGACTGCAAACGCGTCCTGCGCGAGATCGGCGACCGGTTCGCCGACCGCGACACCGGCGGCCGCGGCAACCAGACCTTCGATCTCCGCACCACCGTCCACGCCGTCACCGCCGTCGAGGCGGCGCTGCTCGACCTGCTGGGACAGCACCTCGACGTCCCGGTCGCGGCGCTGCTCGGAGACGGGCAGCAACGCGACTCCGTCCGGGTGCTGGGCTACCTCTTCTACGTCGGCGATCCCGACCGCACGGCTCTCGAGTACGCCCGCGAACCCGGCTCGGCCGTCGACTGGCACCGGATCCGGCACGAAGAAGCCCTGACGCCCGAAGCGATCGTCCGTCAGGCCGAGGCCACCCACGACCGGTACGGCTTCCGCGACTTCAAACTCAAGGGGGGCGTCCTGGAAGGCGCGGAAGAGGTCGAAGCCGTACTCGCGCTCAAGCAACGCTTCCCCGACGCCCGGATCACGCTCGACCCCAACGGGGCCTGGTCCCTGCGCGAAGCGATCGAGCTCTGCCGGCCCCTGGTCGGTACCCTCGCTTACGCCGAAGATCCCTGTGGCGCCGAAGACGGCTACTCCGGACGCGAGATCCTCGCCGAATTCCGGCGCGCGACCGGCCTGCCCACCGCGACCAACATGATCGCGACCGACTGGCGGCAGCTGACCCACGCCCTGGCCCTGCAGTCGGTCTCCATCCCGCTGGCCGACCCGCACTTCTGGACCATGCAGGGCTCGGTGCGCGTGGCCCAGCTGTGTCACGCGATGGGGCTGACCTGGGGCTGCCACTCCAACAACCACTTCGACATCTCGCTGGCCATGGTCACCCACTGCGGCGCCGCCGCACCGGGCGAGTACAACGCCCTCGACACGCACTGGATCTGGCAGGAAGGCCTGGAACGGCTCACCACCGCCCCGCCCCGCATCGTCGACGGGGAAGTCGCGATCCCCGACGCCCCCGGTCTCGGCATTCAACTCGACCGGGATCGACTCCTCGCCGCCCACGAGCTCTACCAGGAGAAAGCGCTGGGAGCTCGCGACGACGCGGCCGGGATGCGCTATCTGATCCCCGGCTGGGAATTCGACGGCAAACGCCCCTGCCTGGTGCGGTAGCGGCGGGATGCCGTCACGGGCGGGGCGCTCCGATCGCCGGGCTCGCGGTGTCCACCTGATACTCAAGGATGCGATTAGTCATTTTGTTGAGTATGGTGCAGTGGTGGACGAGGAAGGGTTGCTTCGATGGCCTTGCGACATGCCGTGCTGGCAGCGCTCCTGGACAGCGAGTACAGCGGATACCAGCTGGCGAAGGCGTTCGACGTCGGCGTCGCGAACTTCTGGCACGCCCTGCCCCAGCAGCTGTACGCCGAGCTGACCAAGCTGGAGAAAGAAGGGCTGGTCGCGGGCCGGCAGGTGATCCAGGAGACCCGGCCCAACAAACGTCTGTTCCGGGTCACCGACGCCGGTCGCGCCGAGCTGGAGAAGTTCGCCGCGGGCGCGTCGAAGCCCTCGTTCATCCGTGACGATCTGCTCGTCAAGGTCCAGGTCGCCGACGTCATCGGCACCGCACCGGTGATCGAACAGCTCGAAGAGCGAGCGTCCGCGGCCGAGGCCAAGATCGAGCTTCTCGGCAAGCTGCTCCGGCAGCTGCGCGGTGACGCGGGCGAGGAGGAGTTCCTCCGCCGGGGCGAACGGATCGGGCCGTACCTGACCTGCCTGCGCGGCCTGGCCTTCGAGCAGGAGCAGCGGGACTGGTGCCTGCGGATCGCAGCCGTCCTCGAAGAAAGGCAGTCGACTCATGCCGAGCGGTGAATACCTGCGCTACGTCGCCCTGGGCGACAGCCATACCGAAGGGCTCGGCGACGGGGACGACACCGTCGGCCTGCGGGGCTGGGCCGACCGGCTCGCCGAACACCTCGCGGCCGTCAACCCCGGGCTCCGGTACGCCAATCTGGCCGTCCGGGGACGTGTCGCCGGCCAGGTCCGCGCCGAGCAGCTGGGGCCCGCCCTGGCCCTGCGCCCCGACCTGGCCACCGTCGTCGCCGGAGTCAACGACCTGCTCCGGCCCCGGTTCGACGCCGCCAGGGTGGCCGAGCACCTGGAGGAGATGTTCGCCGCGCTCACGGCCGCCGGAGCCCACGTGGTCACCCTCACCGTCCCCGACGTCGGGAAGATCGCGCCGCTTGCCCGGCCCATCGGCTCCCGCGTGTTCGACCTCAACACCCGCATCCGCGCCGCGGCCGACCGCCACAACGTCACGGTCGCCGAAACCGGCCGAGAGGCCGTCGCCACCGATGCACGGATGTGGAGCACGGATCGGCTCCACGCCAGTCCCCTCGGCCACGAGCGAATCGCCGCGGCCGTCGCCCAAGCCCTCCACCTGCCCGGAAGCGACGACGCCTGGACGCTCCCCCTGCCGCCACAGGCAGTCCCCGCGGGCCGGCAAGCCGTAGCGGCCGAACTGCGCTGGGCGGCCACATTCCTCGGCCCCTGGCTCGGCCGCCGGCTGCGCGGCCGGTCCTCGGGCGACGGCCGCACGGCAAAGCGGCCCCGGCTTCTGCCGCTGAGCGCCGCCCCCGACTCCCCGGCAGACGCCGGTCAACGGGAATTCTCGTAGGGACGGCCCGGCCCCGGGCGGTCTCCTCTCGAACGGCTCATGACTACGAGGACGTCACGGTCACCACCGGCGGAGACGGTGGCCCGCGTCGCCCCACGGCGAAGTGAGCCGGACGCCGTCTTCGGTGAAGAAGAACATGGCTCCCACGACCGCCGCGCCGAGACCGAGCACGTTGGTGAGCATCGGCAGCACGTACGGCAACGAGGCCGGCTCGTCGAGCGCGTCCAAGGCGATCAGGCGAAGGGTCGACGGCGTGGCGATCAACGCCCCGAGCAGGAACAAGCCGAACCAGGCCAGTTTCCACCGCCGGCGCTTGGCCGGGCTGAACACCCGCACCGGCAACCGGCTTCCACACGAACCGCAGGCCACCGTGGCTTCGACGAGGCCGGTGGCGGGCCGGGAAACCGGGATGTCGCTCAGCGAGTACCGGACGGTGGTCGTGGCCACGACGACGTACTCGCGGTGCCGCTCGCCGTGGATGCAGGCCAGCCGCACCCGCGGGTACTCGCCTGTCCCGGCCACTGCTGCCTCACCACTTCCCGTGCTGCGTCGGCAGTATCGGGCCCGGTCGCGGGGACGGGTCCCGGGACACCTGGTCCGGGACCCGTCCCCGGCCACACCCCCCACGCTCGGCGCACGCAGCTGAAGGCGGCCACCACCGGGCAAAACCGGTACGGCCCACCGCCGCGGTGACGCGGGGTCAGCGGGCCGATACGCGATTTCGTACACTGCCCGCGTGGGCAAGGGGCGAGTCGTGGCCAACCGCTACCGGTTGGAGGAGGAGCTCGGCCGGGGTGGCATGGGCGTCGTCTGGCGGGCGGTCGATCTCGAACTCGGCCGGCAGGTGACCCTCAAGCGCGCGCTGGGCGAGGACGCCGGGCAGATCCGGCGGGAGGCGCGGATCGGCGCCGGGCTGCTGCACTCGAACGTCGTCACCGTGTTCGACACGGTCACCGACGGGGACGCCCAGTGGCTGGTCACGGAGTACCTGGCCGCCCGGAGTCTCGAGGAACTCGTCGACGACGGCGGGCCGCTGCCCGAGGACCGGGTCCGGCGGATCGGCGCGCAGCTCGCCGCGGCGCTCGCGGACATGCACGCCCGTGGCATCGTCCACCGCGACGTCAAACCGGGCAACGTCCTGGTGACCGCGGACGACGTCGCCAAGCTGACCGACCTGGGCATCGCCCGCTGGACCGAGGTCACCCGCACCGGCGGCGCCCAGCTCACCGGCACGCTCGGGTACGTCGCGCCGGAGGTGGCCGACGGCGCCGAAGCCGGACCCGCCTCGGACGTCTTCTCCCTGGGAGCCACCCTCTACGCTGCGATCGAAGGCCGGTCGCCGTGGGGGTCGGGTGAGGACGGCCCGTTCGCGCAGGTGCGCCGCGCCGCCGCCGGGCGGCCCGTACCTGTCGAGCGCGCCGGGCCGTTCGCGCCGGTGCTCGACGCGCTGATGGCCCGGCGCCCGGCTGACCGGCCCGGCGCCGCCGAAGCGGTCACGCTGCTCACGGCGGACGCGCCCGTGCCCCGTCCGCGCCGCCTCCTGCACCGCCGGGTGCTCGCCGGGGCCGCGGTGGCGGCGGTGGCCGCGCTGGTGGCCGGGTTCGTCCTCGCCCGGCCGCTGTGGACCACCGCCGGCGGCGCCCCGGCCGGGCCGACCACCCACAGCGCACCGGCCGGGGCGAACACCCTCGGGTCCGACCCGGCCGGGACGGACCCGTGCGCGGCGATCTCGCTCAACTCGCTCGCCGCGTTCGGGGAGCCGTTCGTGGACCCGGAGGTGCTGAACTTCGGCACCTGCGTCGTCACGACCACGCTGACCGGCAAGGCCGGGAAGGTGCAGACCCGGCTCGACCTGACCGGCCCGCTGCGGTACCCGCCCCGGCCGCCGGTGCCCGGGAAGATGGGCGAAATCGAGTACCCCGAGATGCACGACGGCTCCTGCGAGCGCGCCATCTCGCTGGCCGATGCCAATCGGATCGTCGTCACCTCACGCGCGATAGAACGCGCGCAGGACGCGCCGGTGTGCTCCTACTCGGAGTCGGTGCTGTCCGGCGTGCTGGCCACGCTCGCCAACGGGCCCCTGCCGCGGCGCGCCCAGCTCCCGGAGTGGTCACTGGCGCACGTCGACGCCTGCCGCCTGCTCGACGACGCCGCGACGACCGGCGTGCTGGGCCGGGCCAAGAAACCGGACCGCGCGTTCGGCGGCTGGGGCTGCACCTGGGAGCACGATCCGCGCACGCTCACCGTCGAGTACAGCCGGGAGTGGCCGATCGAGAAGGACGAGGAGGTGCCGGGCGACCGGATCCGCATCGGGAACCGCAACGCCGTCGTGGCGCCGGTGCCGGGCGGGCACCCGGAGTGCGCTGTCAAGGTCGTGCACCGCTCCTACACCCCGGCCCTGCCGATGCTGGAGGGCACTCCGCAGGACCGGGAGGAAGTCGCCGTGGTCACGGTCGAGGACACCTCGGCGGCCGGTGGGGACGCGCTGTGCGCGACCGCGCGATCGCTGGCGGAGGTCCTCGTCCGGCAGCTGCCCTGAGCCGGGGACCGGTCCCCGGCGGTCCCGGCTAAAAAGGGAGCCGAGGCCGGGTTCGCGGGCCGGAGCAGACGGGACGAGAAGTGGCGATACGGGTACTGGCCGGTGGGGCGCTCCTGGTGGTGGCCATGGCCGGTCCGGCAGCCGAGGGGGCTGCCGGACCGGTGCCGCGCACCTGGCACGTCGGCCCGCACGGGAAGTACGCCACGGTGCAGGCCGCGGCCGACCTCGCCCGGCCGGGCGACACGGTCGCGATCGAGGCCGGCATGTACCCGGGCGGGCTGACCGTCCGCCGCGACGGCGCCCCGGGCCGCCCGATCCGGTTCACCGGCACCGGCGGCACCGCGGTGCTGACCGGCGCCGGCGGCCTGGCGGTGGGCGGGCACAGCTGGCTGGAGTTCACCGATGTGACCGTGTCCGGCTCGACCCGCTTCGGCGTGTACGCCGCGGGTGCGCACGACCTCGTGTTCGACCGGTTCGGCGTCGACGGCTCCCGCGACGGCGGGCTCGTGCTCGTCGGCACCCGGCGGGTACGGATCACCGGCTGTGACATCCGCGGAACCAACGCCCGCGGCACCGCGGCCGACCACGAAGCGCTGAGCATCGCCTCCGGCTCTTCGGACGTCGAGGTGTCCGGCTGCCACGTGCACGACAACGGCGAGGAAGGCATCGACGTCAAGTACGACGACGCCGCCCGGGTGAAGATCCACCACAACGTCGTGACCGGCAACCGCGGCCCGGACATCTACGTCGACTCATCGTCCACTGTGGACGTCTACGCCAACGTGGTCGGCGGGACCCGCGAGGCCACCAAGGCCGGGATCGGGCTCGCCGTCGAGGACTACTCGGAAAGCCGGCTGCTGTCGAAGGTCCGGGTCTTCGACAACCTGTCCACCGGTAACGCGCAGGCCGGGCTGAGCCTCTGGGCCGAGTCGACCGGGACCATGCGGGACCTGGCGATCGTCAACAACACCTTCGCCGGCAACGCCCGCGGCTCCCTGCTGATCGACGCCGACCGGTTCACCGGAACGAACACCTTGCGCAACAACGTGTTCGGTGACGGGCCGGTCGACGCCGGGCCGTTCGCCGCCGACCACAACCTCGCCGGCGATCCGGGGTTCGCCGATCCGGCTCGCGGCGACTACCACCTCGCCGAGGGCTCGGCCGCGGTCGACGCCGGCAGCCCCGGGTGCGCGCCCGCGTTCGATCTCGACGGTGTCGCCCGGCCCGCCGGCGCGGGCTTCGACATCGGTGCCTACGAACGGAGATGGCCGTGACCACCGAACGCCTCGACCCACACCGCCAGCGCAGCCTGCGGCACGGCGTCGCCGGCACCGTGCCGGGCATGTTGAGCGCGCTCACCGTCACCGGCGGCGTCGCGGTGCCGCCGTCGCCCGGCAGCCGGGTGACCTTCGGGCGCAACCGGCTGGAGGTCGACGTCTGCGTCGGCGAGGAGGACGTGCGGATCAGCCGGGTCCACGGGCTGCTCGTGCGCGAGCGGGACCGCTGGTGGCTGAGCAACACCGGCCGCTCGCCGATCCGCCTGTCCGACAGCGTCCTGCTGCACCGCGACAGCGAACCGCTGCCGCTGGCCGACGGCTACACCGCGCTGTTCCTGCGCGGCACCCGCGAGCACGTGCTGGAGCTGCTCGTCTCCGACGGCGAGGCCGGTGTCGCCACGCGCCGCCCGACGCACCCGACGGCACCGCCGAAACGCTGGCGGCTGTCCCCGGAGGAGCACCTCGTGCTGGCGGTGCTCGGGCAGCGGTACCTCGGCTACGACCCCCACCCGCTGCCGCTGTCCCGTCAGCAGGTGGCCGCCGAGCTCACCGACCGACGGCCGCATGAGAACTGGACGGTCAAGCGCGTCGAGCACCTCGTTTCCCGGGTCCGGCAACGGCTTTCCGACGCCGGCGTGCACGGGCTGCGCCGGGAGGAGGTGGGGGAGCCGGTGGGGCTGACCCTGACCGTGAACCTGCTGCGCGAGCTGGTGCTTTCGACGACCCTGGTGCCGATGGACCTCGAATGGCTCGAGCTCCCGACCCCCCGCTTGCCCCCGGCTGAGGGTGGCCGTGCTCCGGCCGGCCGAGCCGGTCGGAGCCGACCCGCCGCCGCTCGGGTATCCCGGGCACGTGCGTGTCGGTGACCAGGCGCGGACTCCCGGCGGCGGCACCGGCCTGATCGAGCGGTTCGGCACGGCGCCCGGCTGTTCCACGTCGGGCGGCCGGCGGGGTGAGCGTGCTCGGCATCGACGCCCTCGGATCCCTGTTGGCGGAGGCGGGCTGGGACCGGTCCCCGCGCAGGTGAACTAGAAATCAGGTATGCAGCGGTCCAAGAGGCGGAAGCCGAAGAAGCGACGGCACCGCATGCCGCCGAAAGAGCCGAAGCGGCCTCCTGTCGCACCGGCGGAACCGGCCGCGGGGGCAGTGGTCCATCCGCTGCCGGGGTTCCGCGACCCCGCCGGGCTCCCCGAGCTGTGCCGGAGCCTGATCAGCGCGGTGCACCTGCTGAGGACCGGGCACGACGCGGCGTTGCTGCGAGCCTTCCTGGAGGGCCGCCGGGTGGCCTTCGGCCTCCTCAAGCCGTGGTGGCGCCGGATGTTCCAGGCCTCGCGGGCCACGTACCTCCGAGCGTTGCCTCCGGCATTGGCCGCACTGGACAGGGAACTGGAACGCCGGCGAGCAGCCGACCAGCGCCGCCGAGCGGTCGACCTCCACCGGGTCGAGTGGCCGGCAGCCCCGGATCCGATTCTCCCTTCGAGTCCCTGCCTGACCGGGGACAGGTGCGAGAACTGCTCGTCTCGCACCGGACGTCTGCACGTCATCGTCGAGGACTGCGCGGTCGGCGTTCCGATGGGGTTGCGCCTGGCGTGCGCGGTCCTGTGCCGGGAATGCAAAGCCCTGCCGTTCGGGCAGATGTTCGGCCCGGCGGAAATATCCCGGCGCGTCATGCAGCACAGAACGCACTGATCGCCAATGGGACAGCACGGCGATGAGGGGCCAGGAGGCGCCCCGCAGGACGACGGAGGCGGCTTCGGCCGGCTCGCCGATCAGCGCGCGGCCACTTCGGCCGCGCTAGCCGTTCCCCCGGGCCTGGCCGAGCAGGTAACCGGTGCCGCGGACCGTGTGGATCACCCGTGGGCCAGTAGTCCATCGACTCGCCCGCCCAGTCCGGGTTGCGCAGGTCGACCGGCAGGCCCGGGTCGAGCAACGCGGGTTCCGCTCCGAAACCGGCTGCGTCGGGCATGCCAGTGCCTACGTAAAGCAGCCCTCCGCGCAGTGTCGTTCCCGCGACCGTGACTCCCCGGCCCGGCGGAACCCAAGCGTGGCCACGCGCCGGTCGATCTGGTCGAGGTAGGGGCGGAGCAACGGCCTGCGTGCTGGCCGGCCGCGTCGTCGAAGGCTGATTGTCCAGCCGCTGTGAAGGGGCAGGCTGCGCCGGCGCCTGCGGTCGGATCGGTTGCGGAGCCACCCGGAGCGGGGGCGGCTGCTGTCGCGATGCCGGAACCGCGCGCGGCGCCGGCGCCTGCGTCGTTCCGGAGACCGGGGTTCGCTTGATGCGCCGAACCAGCCAGACGACGATCACCAGCACGACCAGGAACGCGATCACCCCTGCCAAAGAACCCCCTTGGCCTGACTACCTTCAGGCGTCGAACACCTCCAGGTCGGTGCCGCCCCGGCCTCGGGTGGTAGTCGGTGTCCGCCCGACGTGAGTTATCAGCTTGAACGAAACGTCACCGAGAAGTGTCGTCCGGAGCGGAATGGTCACGGTCTGAGGTGGCCGAACGCGGCGATGATCAACGCTCGTCTCGCGGCGGGCGGGAGGATCGCCGATGTCGTTTCCGACAGGTACACCTCGTTCGACGTCGATCCGTTCGGGCCGAATTCGGTGACCAGGACCACCAGGTCGACCCGGCTGTCGTCGGTGACAACGGCGTCGCTCAGCAGCCCTTCGAACAGCGGCAGGCCGCCGGTGTAGAGGCGGTAGCGGAAGTCCATGCCGAACCGGCCGTCGAGTATGGTTTCGCGATCCGGGAGTGCGAGTGCCGATTGAACCAGTTTTTCCAGTTGCCGGCCGGTCGTCGCCGCGGGCACCACGACCGTGTGCGCCACCCCGAAGGCCTGGTTGTGCACGTAAACGGTGACACGACCGAGGTCCGTGGTATCGACCGTCGGCGCCGGAGCGGGCCGGACGGGCGAGCCCACCCCTCGATCCCGCCGCCAGGCCGCGGTCAGTCCCTCGACCACCGAACTCCAGCCGCTGGTGGCGTCGAGGTACTTGCGCGGCGCGAGCAACAGGGGAAGCGGTGTGTCGTCGAGCCGGACGATGAACAGGAACACCCGGTGTTCCCGGAGGAACCGATCCGCGTCCGCTTCGTCCAGTTCCCTGGCGAACGCGGCGGACCACTCGGCGTCCACCCAGCTCCGGCCCGGGGTGTGCCGTGACCAGAGCAGGACGAAGTAGTCCGCTGCGGACATGAGCGCGTCGATGCCGAGCAGGATGTCCCGGCCGGGTGGCAAGTCCTCCTCGTCGACGAAGGCCGTGACGCCGTGCCGGCCGAGGTCGGCCTTGAGCCGGCGTGCCTCTCCCCGGTCTTGCCCGGCAAAGGAGATGAAGACCCGGCTGGGGGTGTCATGGTGCATCGGTGTCTCGGCTCCTCACAGCGTCGAGAATGCGGCGGGCGAAGCGGCGTATCGGACCGGCGGCCGTCTCCAGGCCCGGATCGCCGTACAGGGTCCAGCAAGCCCAGTGCGCGGGGTGGTCGAGAGTGGTCTCCCCGGCGGGAGCGCCGCGACACAGGTCCAGTTGTGCCCGCTGCAGTGCGACGTCGCGGGGCAGGTAGCGGGCGTAGCGTTCGAACCGGTCGAGCACCTCGGTCGCGGCGTGACCTTGGGCGTCCCACCGGGCTGCGACCACTGTGGACGCCCCGGCTTGCAAACCTGCTCGCACGAAGCCCGCCCGTTCGTCCCGTCCCCGCCGGCGGGCCATGCCCGACTCGCAGGCTCCGAGCACGAGCGTGGCGCAGGAGCCCAGGTCCATCGTCCGCAGATCCTCGGCGTACAACCTTCCTCCGGCACCTTCGGGACTCAGCTGGAGCCACGATCGCGCCGGCGTGGTGGGATCGTGTGCGCCGTGCGCGTCGATGCGGATCCGGTGGTGGATCCGGTTCCCGGCCGCTTTCCGCAGCCGGACGGCTGTTGCGTCGGCGTCGTCGAGGGATTCGCACCGGGGCGGGAGCCTCGTCCGGGCCAGCCCCGGGACCGGCGGCCGGATCCGGAGCGTGCGGTCTCCGCGTTGGCCGTACGCTCTGCGCCGCAGGGGGTCCCGCGCGGACAGACACGGCAGGTCGGACATCGCGAACCGGTGGCCCAGCCGTTCGGCCGTGCCGGGGACCGGCATGGCCGAGAGCGGGATGTCGGACAGCACCCCGCCCGCGACGACGGCGATCCGTTCGACGTGCGGGGGTACGATCTCCACCACCTTCGGCACCCCGATCAGGTCGCCGATCCGGGCCAGCGCTTCTTCGAATTCACCGCTCTCGATGGAGCCCGGTAGGAACGCTTCGCTGCAGTACGCGAGCAGGCTGCCCACCGCGTCGCTCAATTCGATGGCCCGCGCCTCGGTGGAGAACTGCAGGAGCAGATCGCGACCGGCGATCGCGTGGTACACCCGGTTCGGGGTCGAGTGGAGCAGCCAGACCGCTTGCGACCGCGCCAGATCGCGGGTGGTGCGGGACAGCCACCGCCAGGCGCCGTCGAAGTCGGTCAGTGTCGGGAGGCTTCGGACCACCCCGGCGCTGGCGGGCAGGACAGCGCCGAGGATCGACGTTCCCCGCGCCGCTTCGATGGCGACCGCGACCCCGGCAGCCGCCTCGGGACCCCGTTCCGCCACCAGTTCCGCGGCCGCGCGGATCCGTTCGTCGTGCTCGTCGGGTGCCGCCAGCAGCATCCGGATCCGCACGTCGTCGGAGACTTGGCGCTCGGCGATGTGCTCCTCGATCCGGTGCGCTTCGGCCCAGCACGCGCTGGCCCGCTCGGCATCGTCGAGGCGGGCGTGCACCCGCCCGAGCAGCCGCAGTGCCAGCTGCCGCACCTCGTGGAGCGGCACGGAATCCGTGCACCGGATCGTGACCCGGAACCGGTGGGCCGCCTCGGTGAGGAACTCCTGTCGCCCGGTCTGCTGGTGACGAGCCTGGTCGAGCTCGCCGGCGGCGAGGTGCCACAAAGCCGTCTCGCGGTCCGACGAGGGGGTGGGTCGAAGCTCTGGCAGCAGCTTCTCCGCATCGGCGATCCGCCCCCTCCGGACCAGCTGCCGCACGCAGTGCAGCCGGCGGTCGAACCGCCGGTCCCATGACGTCTGGACGCCCCCGGAAACCAGGGCGATCGCCTCCCGGGCCGCGGCGGGCTCGCGCGCGGTGGCGGCCAGCTCCTCCAGTCGCTCGACCACTCGGCGTGCTTCTTCGTCTTGGCGGGTCAGCCTCAGCAACACAGCACACTCGTGCAGGAGCGGGAACAGCAAGGCGTGGTCGTGGCTTCGGTTGCCGGCTTCCTGCCGCAGTACGCCCAACGCCTCCTCGTAGCGCAGGTCTCGCTTCAACGCCAAGGCGAGCCGCACCGGATCCGGTACCGGCCGGGCACCCTCCGACGCCAGGACCCGGCTCACGGCGTCCGTGTCGCCGTGACGGATGGCGACCAGCTCCCGGGCCCGCTCGACGGAGGCGACCCCGGCCGCGTTCCCCGCCGCCGCGAAGAGCCGTGAAGCGCCGGCGAAAAGTTCGGCGGCGGCCGGCCCGTCGTCATCGGCCGCGGCGAGCCCTTCCACCCGCAGCAGCCGGGCCTGGTTCTCGTCGTCGAGCTGCGAGCGCCGGATGGCCTTCGCCTCGGACCGGACCCGCTCGTGATCCCCCGTCGACGACGCGATCTCGGCGAGCAGTACGCGAAGAACCGCCTGTTCCGGATGCCGTGTCAAGTGCTCTTCGCACCGTTCGAGCGCTCTGGTGGGGTACCCGAGCGTGAGCAACCTCGCCACGTGATCGGCCGCCACCGCGGTCGCGGTCGCGGTGCCGGCCACGAGCGGGACGATCGCCTCGTAAGCGTCGTCCACCGCCTGGAAGTCGCCGTTCGCGAACGCCTCGTCGGCCCGGGCGACGAGAGCGGCCGCCGGGTGGTGGAGGTCGATGACGGTGCTCGGCGACGTGCTCATCGGGGGGCGCACCCGGCGAGCGGCCGGTCGGTGACCGGACTGACCAGCAGGATCACCGGGCTGTTGGGCGCGACCTGGCCGGCGGCCGGGATCGAGGTCGTCGCCGGGGTGGGACTGGTACTGGTCGAAGGCGGCAGCGTCGGCGCGCCGACCACGGAGCCTCCCCGCATTCCGCTCACCAGCAGCCACTCCCGGCACTCGTACACCCGCACGTCGGGTGCGGTGACCGGCGCGGATGCCTGCGCGGTGCCGTCGAGCTGGGCCTCGCGCACGGTGACCTTGGTGTCGCGCGGCAATGTCTCGGCCAGAATCGGGCCGTCCGCCAACGAGAGCGTCGCCCGGAAGCCCTCGTCCAGGTACACGGTGGCGCCGGGTTCGTCCAGCAGCTGCCCCAGGTCGACCTGCCGGGAGGCGGCAGTCGTCAGCGGACTGGTGTCGACGTGCTCGAGCCTGTCCCCGGCGATGCGGACCGCCGGGGGTGGTGAACCGTCGGGACCGGTCGCGTGGACCACCCGTTCGGCCCCCGCGTCGGTGGCCGGCAGCAGCTGGATCTCACCGGGCTTGATCAGGGCGACGCCGTCGGAGCCGAGATCCACCGCGCGCATCAGCCCGTCGCCTGCATCGTCGGCGCGCTTCATCGCCTCCAGCACCCGGGGGAAGTCTCGCAGCAGGGCCGCGCCTGCCACGCTGCCGTTCAGCCCGAGCAGCGGGTCGTCGGCGCGCACGAAGACGTGCCCAGCGGAATAGCTGAGTTCGGCGGACTTTCCGTCCTGCGACGAAACCCGGACGGTCTGGTGGTTCTTCGCCGGACCGCCGACGAAGGTGAGCACAGCCCCGTGGCCGGGCACCGCCGTGACGTCCAGCCACGGTCCGGCGAGGGCGGGGTGCGGGTTCAGGTCGCCGAGCAGGAACCGGGCCTCGCCCGCCGCGTCGGGACCGCCGAGCCGGAACGCCAGCGCGTCGGCAGGTGGTGGCACTTCGTCACCGACCGAAAGCCATGGCTCGTCCGGCCCGCCCACCCGGCTCGACCACCGGCCCCCGGCGTCCTCGGTGCTGTACAGCGCTCCGTCGGTCACCGGCGGGATCCCGCCTCCAGGGCTGGAGGCGAACCGGTTCTGGACCGATTCCAGCGCGGTGCGGACCCGGTCGACCAGGCCGCGGTGCCACTGCACGGTGACCAGATCGGCGCTCTGCCTGGTCGCGACCAGTTCGCCGAGATCGTTGCCCTGCATGGACATCCGCTGTGAGACCCGGCCGCGGTCCGCTCGCACCTCGACGTCGAACCGCCGCGGCGCCTGCTCCGCGCGCCACACCTTCAACCCGCCGTACGGCGCCACCTTGCGACCGGTGGCTTCGACGCTGATCGCGGATCCCCCGTCGGGCGCCGGGCGCACCGTGCGCGCCACGCTGTCCACAACGGCCGCTTGGTCGTCGAGCGCCGTTACCTCCTCGATCCGGCCCGACCCGTTCGCCTGGTCGAAGGTCGACGAGGAGTCCTGCAGTCCGGCGCGGTCGATGCCGGTGGGCAGGTTCGCCCGGAACTCCTTGCCCGCCGTCCGCGCGGTGCGGTCGGCGAGCGAGACCCCGCCGCGGATGCTTTGGCCGCCGCATTGCGGTGAAGCCTTGGACGGGATGGGCACGATGGCTTCTTGGTTCGCCGACGGCGGGGAGACGAAGCTGATGCCGCCCCGCTCTTTGAGCTCGTCGTTCCCGCGGTACCAGTCGGCGAACTTCAGGTCGGACCGGAGCTGCGAATCCGGCAGCTGGGGCAGCCGGGCTGCGGTCTTGCCGACCAGCCATTCCAGCGCGCCGCTCCAGCGCATGATCTGGTCGAGACGTTCGTACTGCCGCTCGTAATCGGCCACCGCTCGGTAGTGCCGGTCCCACCAGCGCAGACCGCGGCCGAACGCGTAGGTCGGCTCGACCTCCTTGCCCTGGCCACCGGCGGCGTCCGCCCGGCTGAACAGCCTTGTGGTGTTCGCACCGAGGCTGACTTTGCCGTCGCTGAAGGCGAACCCGGCATCGGACTGGGCGAACCACAACCGGCCGCTCTGGTCGGCCCCGCCGGATCCGTCGCACTCGCTCCACGGCGTCACGGCGTCGGACTCGCGCACGAAGCCGCCGACCGCGGCGGTCGGAACCCCCGTGCCGACGTCGGCCACCCAGTTCTTGGCGACGTAGTCGGTGTAGAAGAGAGTCATGCCGACCTTCGTGCCGGCCAGTCCGCCGTCGTACCGCGCTTGACTGTAGACAGCCTGGTGGTTCAGGGCGTTCCGCACGCCCCACAGGGCAGTCCGGTCGGTCGGCAGTCCCGCGCTCGCCAGCGTTTCGGCCGGCACTCGCCCGTCGAACAAGGCGTCTTCGACCAGTTTCCCGAGATCGGCCGGACTCTTCGCCGAGCCGGCCCAGTCATCATGGGTGATGCGTGCCGCCAAGTCGGGACGCAGGCCCGGGACAGAGGCGAGAAGATCGGCCTCGGTCGACGAAGGAGACGGGTCGAGGGAGAAACCGGGAGTGGGACCGTTACCTTGCGCGTAGCCGCGCTGGAGCACGGAGATGTCCTCGGCGTCGAGCAGTCCGGCGGGCTCGCCCGGCCAGGCCCAGCCACCCGCCCAGAGCTCGCCACCGCGGTCTTCGACGGTCGACAGGGAAGAGGTGCGGGCCAGGAAAGCCGCCAGGTTTTCGGCGGTACCGACCTGTTCGGTGACGTAGCCGTACTTCGCGCGGGCGGCGTCGGCGGTGCTGACGTCGTCGTCGGTGATCCGGATCGTCCGGTCGCCGCTGTCGATCGCGTAGTGGTGGACCTGCACCAGCCGGGCGTCGGCCCCGCTGTCGGTGCGGTGCTGGTCGAGCGCCAGCCCTACGGTGCGTGCCTCGTGGGGATCTCCGCTGGGCACGAGTACGTGCAGCGTGCCCGTGCCGTCCAGCAGGGTCCGGCCCGGGCCGGACGGCTGCCGGGTCAGATCGGCGAAACCCGCGTCCCGCAACGGGAAGGTGTCGTACAGGTTGTCGCGGACCTGCGCGGTGTCCAGCTGCAGCCCGGCGGCCATGGCAAGCCGGGCCCAGTCCCGGATCTGCTCGTCAGCCTCGGTGGCGTCCAGGCCGGCCAGCCTTCCGGCCGCGGCGGAGTACGACACCAGGTGACTCGGGCCCGTCACCCGCTCCGCGGTCGGGGACGGATCGGGCCAGAGCAGCCAGGCGACCAGCGTGGCGACGAGCGCCGCGGCGGTACCCGACAGCGTCCAGCGGATTTTCCGAGAAGCCGGGAGAAGCATCAGGATCCTTCGAAAAACGGTGAATGGGTGGCGATCGATCGTGCCTGGGGAACTCTTCCGGTTCCTCGACGACGACGTTCAGCTCTGTCGGAATAGTTGGCGGCAGCGTAGCGGATGCCTGAATCGGACCGTGGGTGCGAACACCCCTTGTCAAGTTTGTGTCTACTATTTGACCGCCGTCTCCGAGGTGGAACCGGGTTGCCGGCGCGCCCGTTGTCCATGACGAGACCATCGTGGGAGTTGCCAAATCCCTGACAGTTTCCCGAGTTCTCGGGTGTTCTGCTGATCCTGCGGCGGAGTCGTGCGAGCATCCACCGATCGACGCAACGGATTGAAGCCGATGAGGTGTTGCGTCGATGTTACCCGGCGGTGTAACGCCGGTGGACAGGTACGCGACATTGGCATCATTCAGGCGCTGAAGCCTTGATCGTGGAAGGGCAACTCGTGTTCATTCCACTCCTGAGCAGCCATTCGTGCGATGAGAGGGCAGTGAGCGGAATGAGCGATCCGATCTTCCGGGGAGGCGGGAGCCTGCGGCGCGCGATATCGATCTTCGGCGTGATCGGCGTGCTGCTCGCGCTTCAATTGCCGCCGGCCGGGAACGCGTCCGCCCAGGAGCCGCCGCCCAAACTCCCGCCGCTCCAGGTCGTGGTGCTCGTGGACGAGTCCGGAAGCCTGAGCGAGGCCGACGTCGTGCAGGAGAAGGAAGCCGCCCGAACGATCGTCTTCAGTGCGCTGGCACCGGGTTCGGTGGTTTCCATCGTCGGCTTCGGCAGTTCCGACGGACCGGGCCAGAGCGCGGTGCAGGTTGCCTGCCCGCCGGCTCCGCTCGACAACGCGCAGAGCCGTGATTCGCTCGCCAAGTGCGTGGGGGACCTTCATCGCCGGACACCGCAGGAGGGCGACGGGACCGACCACGTGGCCGCACTGCAGCAGGCGCTCGCCTTCGTCGGTGCCGCGCAGCCCGAGAAAAAAGTGGTCTTCCTCCTGACGGACGGGAAGCTCGACGTCTCCAACAGTCCATCGTGGGGTGACACCCCGGCACGCCGCAACGGCGCGGCGACGGCGAAGGTCGGCGGGGTGCTGACCGACCTCGACCGCGCGGGGGCCCAGGTGTGGCCGCTCGGGTTCGGCGCGGTCAACGACGCCTTGCGCGGTTTCGCGAAGGGCCGGAGCTGCACGCCTGCCGCCGTCGACCCGCACGAGCAGATCGCCCGCTCACCCGAGGAGCTGGCGTCGGCAGTGCAGGAGGCGTTCAGCTCGGCGAGCTGCGTCAAGTACGGTCCGCGCCAGACCGGCAACGTGCCGAAGGGCGGTTCGACCGAACTCACCGTCGACATCCCCGCCGTCGCCAGCTACGCCTCGATCCTCGTCTACAAAAGGGATCCCCGGGTGCAGGTCGAGTACCTCGCACCGGGCGCGAGCAAACCGGCGCCCGCCGTCGGCGGCTCGGACTTCGAGTTCGCCGGGCAGACCACCGAGACGGAGTCGCTGCGCATCAGCGACCCGGAGCCCGGGAAGTGGACCATCCGGCTTTCGTCGGCGGATGTTCCCGCCCAGGACGTGGCCGCCACGGTCGCCTACCAGGCCGCCGTCAAGGCCTATCTGACCGTCAGCCCGCCGCAGCCGGCCCCCGGTCAGACGGTCGACGTCGACATGCAGGTCTGGGCCCGCGGCCGTGCGGTCGTCGACACGTCGACCTTGCAGTCGCTGACGTTCACCCTGACGCTGACCGGAAGTCCGGGCTTCCCCGCGCAGCCGGTCACGCTGGCCGACCCCGACCACGACGGCACCTTCGGCGGGCAGGTCAAGGTACCCGCGGACGCGTCGGGCGATCTGACTTTTTCCGGCCAGGTCACCGGCATCGGCATCGGGGGGGACACCCGGGTGCTCTCGACCAAGGTCCAGAACGGTGTCGCGGCCGTCCAAGGGCAGATCCTGTTCGACAGCAACCGGGCCGCGGTGACTCCCGGCGGAACGATTTCGGGCACCGTGTCCGTGACGAACAACTCCGGCCGGCCTGCTCCGCTGCGGCTGGAGATCGCCGCTCCCTCGCCCGGCACGACCCTGACCGTGGATCCCGCGGTGGTGCAGGCGCTGCCCGGCGTCACCAAGGTGCCGTTCACCCTCCGGTTCGGTGAGGGCACGGCCCGGGGTACGAATGCCGCGACGCTGCGGCTGGTCAAGGAGTCGGGTCCGCCGGATCTGATCGCCGAGCGCTTGTTCACCACCGACGTCGCCCCTGAGCCGGGGATCTGGGAAAAGCTGTTCTGGCTTTGGGCGGGGCTCGCGGTGCTGGTGGCCGTGGCCGTGGTGTTCGCGGTGGTCAAGATCCGGGCGCGCCGGGAAAAGGTGAGCGTCCGCGGGCTGAAGGCGCAGCTGGTGTGGAACGGTTCCGTCAGCTTCGAGCTGGAGCCGCCGAACCCGCGGCTCAAGTCCTTCGTCTTCGTCGTGCACGACGCGTTCACCGGACCGCAGCTGCAACCGGCGAACGCGGGTGATCCGGGTGCCTACCAGGTTCGGCGGGCCGGGTCGCAGCTCAGCCTCACCCCGCCGGGGCAGCAGCCGATGGTCCTGGCACCGGGGTCACGCCACGACCTCGGCCGCGACCGGGCACTCGTCGTCCTCGACGAGCGGGGTGCCGGTGATGGCCTGCTGGACGGCGACCCGGTAACCCCCGTCTCGTACAGCCCGTTCGACGGCCCGGCCGGCAGCGACTCGCCGAGCACGTATACCGACCCGTTCACGGACGCCCCTGCGCCGTGGCGGGCGGATGCCGGGTTCGACTCCCCGCGCGCCGACCCGGACCCGGGCGACCCGTTCACCGACGATCCCTTCGGCCGCGCTCCCGAAGAGAACGCTTCTCCGGCCAATGGTTCCTCCGGTGGGCCGAGCCGAGGCTCGGTGCCGTTCGACGCCGGTGCCTACGCCGATCCCAACAACCCCTTCAGCTGACCGGAACAGATGCCGCCATGGAAGACCGGTTACCGCTTCGGCGAGGAGGTGTGGCCTGATGCTCGGTTTCACAAGACCTGTTTTCGCCGGTCACGCCGGCTTGCCGAACGGCGCCGGCCGCCGGCCTGAGAACAGTGACGCCCGGCGAAAGCGGCTTCGCCGGTGGGCACTGGTGTTCGCGATCGGCGTGTCGGTCGTCTCGGTGTGGCCGATCTTCTTCGGGGCCCGGGTGCCGGGAATCTGGCTGGCCGTTTTGTTCGTGGCCTTGTTCGTGGTGCTCGCGCCGGCGAATCTCTTTGCCGTTGCGCTGATGGGCAAACGCGTGCCGACGTCGTACCCGCCCCTCTTCCGCATCGCGCTGACCGTTTTCCTCGGCCTGTTGGTGGCCGGCACCGGCACGCTCTGGGTGTTCAGCGGCCTGATCGGCGCCGTCCAGACGACGGGTGAGTTCCCGGACGTCGAGGCCGCGGCGCAGCGCCTGGCGGAAGAGAAGGCGACGTATCTCGAGATCCTCGCCCGGCCACGGCCGGTCGTGGCCGAGGACCGGGAAGTGATCCGGCTCGGGCGTGAGCTCGACGCCAAGGCAGAAGAACGGAAAGAAGCCAGGAACCAGGTGCTCTGCGAGCAGGACGGCAAGTGCGGGACGGGTGTCCGCGGCGAGGGACCGGAATACCGCTCGAAACTCGAGCACCAGAAGACGGTCGAAGGTGAGTACTCCGCTCTCTCCTCGCAACTCGACCTCGCGAAGGCCACGGCGGAAAGCCGGCTCCGGGATTTCGACGGCGACCAGCGGGATGCGCGGACGCGGATCGACGAACTCGACCGTCAGCCGGAGCCTCCGGCACCGGACCCGGGGAAAGGGCGGGATCGGCTGGCCGCCTTCAACACGGTCGCCGAACGCGATTCCCTTCAGGTGGCGGGAACCTTCCTGGCCCTGCTCGCCCTCTTCGGGGTGGTTGACCACTGGCTCCTGTTCGTGGTGGTGCGCAGTGTTTGCCGCCGTGACGACGGACGGCCGCTGATCGACGAAGATCTGATCGCCAAGCGGCGCGCGCGGGCTGAGGACTCCCGCAGCGCGGTGCCGTATCGCGAGTACGCGGCCGGACAGCCCGGCCGCCCGCTCGCCGAAGGCGACGGTGAACGGTGACGAAACCCGATGAGGGCGGCAAACTCCGTGAGCTGAGCCTCGTGGACGCCGAGGAGGCTGTGAACAAGCTCGACAGGCGGATTCGCGAGAACTGGAACACCACCAGGAACCGGCGCGTGCGAGGGGCCTGCGAGGACGCGAACCTGGTGGCGGAGTTCGTCGCCGGCTACCTCGCGGTGGAGGAGGAGAACGACTTCGTCGGCGTGGAGCTGCGGCACAAGGACTACTTCGTCGAGGTGTTCGAGGTGATCCACGAGACGGTCGGGAAGTTCGACGGTTGTCTCTCCGCCATCGAGCAAGCCGCACCCGAGCACGAGCAAGAGCTGCTCGACACGCTGGCCGACCTGGCCACCACGTTGCGACAGTGGCTCGGAGAGGCCGTCGACGCGTTCGTCGCCGTGATCAAGGATCTGACGGCGCGCGGAAAGGTCTTTCCCGGGGACCGGGCGGAAGCGCTCCGGCTGGCCGGGGAGATCCGCGGCAAGCTGGAGACCCGGCAGCTCATTCACGAGGCATCCCGGGCGCTGAACGAGACGTTGCGCGTCCGCGACGAGGTGAAGGTCGCCGCGGGCGCGGTGGGAGCCGGTCACGCCGGGGCCTTCTACGAAGAGCACGCCAACCGGGAGTACCGCACCGCGAACCGGCTGAGAGCGGTGGTGGCCTGCCTGCTGACCGCGATGACGGTGGGTGTGCTGGCTTTCGTCTCCCGGTTGGAACCTCTGACGCTCGGCTCGGAACTCGTGCGGCTGTCGGCGACCATCCCCATCGCCCTGCTGGCGGGCTACCTCGGGCGCGAGGCCTCCGGGCACCGCGCTTCCGCGAACTGGGCGAAGGAACTGGCGATCGCCCTGCGGACCTTGCCCGCCTACTCCGAACCTCTCGGCAGCGGCGGCACCGAACTGCGTCGCGCCCTGGGCATCCGGGTGCTGGCCGCGGAGTCCGGCCGGTCGCGGCCTGACGGAAGCGGTCTCTACGACGATTTCGCGCACGCGGTGACAGCCCTGGGCAAGGCCGGGGAAATCGTGCAAAGCGCTCGCGACCTCACCGAAAGGCAGACGAAACCATGAGATCCCGTTCCGTGCCGCGATCCGCCGCCACGCCGACCCTTCGGGCCGCCCGCAGGCCCGTGACCGTGAGGACGATGCCGCGATGAAGATCTATCAGCCGATGTTGTTCGTCGGGCTCGGCGGGACCGGGTGCAAGGTCGGTGCCGAACTGGAGAAGCGGCTCCGGGAGGAGCTGTGCGGTCCGGACGGCACCCGTCTCCTCGGGGCCATGCAGAACCCGAACTTCCTGCCCTACCAGCTGCCTTCGTGCCTGCAGTTCGTCTACGCGGACCTCAGTTCGAACGAGCTGCAGCGGGTGCGGCGCGAGGTGGTGCCGGGTCGCGAGCACGACGAGGCCGCGCAGAAGACCATGCACCTGATCACCGATCTGGTGCCCGCGCGGCTGGGGAACTCGGCCGAGGTCGCCCAGAGCCTCCGGATCAACTCCGACGAGGAAACCGTCGCCTGGCTGCCGTCCAAGGAGAGCGATCCCCGGATCGGGCCGTTGGTGCGCGGGGCCGGGCAGCTGCCGACCGTCGGGCGGGGAGTGCTCTTCGAGACGATCCGGCTCAACCCGGACACCGCGCTGCTCGGGATCAGCCGGGCGATCACCGCGATCAACGAATCCGCCGGTGACCTGCTGACCGTGAGCGGCAAGCGGACGAACCGGGTCGACCCGGTGATCGTCTTCGTGGTGTTCTCCGTGGCCGGCGGCACCGGCAGCGGGATCTTCTACGACTACCTGCACCTGATCGGCGACCTCATGCAGCGGGGCAACAAGCAGGCCGAGATCTACCCGCTGGTGCTGATGCCCTCGGCGTTCGACGACGGCCAGGGCGGCGGCCGGCCGGCCGACCTCAACGCGGGCTCGTCGCTCGTCGACCTCTTCCGGCTGATCGACGACCAGAACGCGCACGGCTCGGCCGACCAGCTGGACGCGAGTGGCACCCAGGGCGTGATCTCCGTCCGCTACCCGAGGCTGGAGCAGGTGCAGCTGAAGCCGAACACCATCCAGACGGCGTTCCTGTTCGGCCGCCCGGTCGGCGGGGTGCGGCGGGACGACCTCAACCGGTCGATGGTCTCCTTGATGACCTCGCTGATCGGAGCCGGTCCCGCCGAACAGGGCGATGACGACGACGACAACGGCAGCCAGGCTCACCCGTCCTTCGCGGACGGCTTCATCAACAGCAAGGTCGACCGGCACGCCACCGCGGAAACCGGGGTCGGCAGGCGTGGGGTGACCACCAGCGCGGTCGCCGCGCTCACCACGCCGCTGCTGGAGCTGACCGAGGCGGTCAGCTCCCACCTGCTGGCCAACGCCGTCACCGAGCTGCTCGTCCCGCCGGGCGCTGCGGAGACCAACAAGGCGCACATCCGACAGTTCATCTCCGCGTCCGGACTCGACAAGGTGCTCGAAGCGACGCCGAGCAGAATCCCGCCGCAGGGCAGCCCGGTCGGCTACGGGCCGGTGCTCGCGGCGCTCACCGAACGCGCGAACGCGATGAGCACGAACATCGAGCGGGACCAGAACGGGCTCGCGGCACCGGTCGCGACGCTGGCACAGCACTTCGACCCGGCGGCGGCTGCCGACGTGCTGCTGCGCGACGTCGACCTGTTCCGGTTGCAACGCGCCGTGTTCGGCCACCGGGACCTCACCGACCCGCTCGACCGGAGCGGGTTCCGGTCCCTGCTCGAAGGATGGCGCTCACCCCCGGCCACGCCCCCGGGCATGAGCGCCGCGGCTCCGCCGCCGGCGCAGAACCTGCCGCGCAAGCTCATGCAGCGGCTGCGGATCACCGACGAGCCGGCGCAGGCCGTGACCCGGCAGCAGAACGCCTGGTACGCCTGGCAGACCCGGCGGATCTGGAACGCCGCGTGGAACGACAGCCACCGGATCTGGACCCGTCCGTGGCAGGCGTTCGTCGAGGAGTTCACCGCGGTCCACGAACGGTTCGTCACCTACGCCCGCAACGAACCGCAGTCCTTCGACCACCGGTCGAAGGACCTGTACAAGTCCCGTGTCGGCGTCGCGTACCTGCTGCCGCCGGAGGACCACGGGCTCGACGGCTTCTACGAGACGGTCCTGGCCCGGCTGAAGGAGGAGTACACCCAGCACCTCGGGCCCAACGCGCACGAGGGCGACGTGCTCAACCTCTTGCTCGGCCAGGACGGCTGGGCCACCGCGTACGGCAAGGGACGCCAGGACCCGGAAGCCGCTGTCGCGTACGTCCGCCAGCGGATCAAGGAGGCGGTGACCGAACAGGTGCGGCCGAGCGATCGGACGCGTCCCGCGCTGGTTCCCCGGATGGAGGACCTGCTCGCCAACGTCGTGCGGCGGCGGGACAACACCGTCGTCGAGGCCGACCTCACCCGGTTCCGGCAGAAGCTGGCCGAGCTGGTGCCCGGCGGATTCGCTCCCGACGGCCGCGCCCCGCTCAAGGCGTTGTTCACCTATCCGGCGGCCCAGGAGGACAAGGACATCGAACGGTTCCTGCGTCGCGAGGTCTCCCTGCCGATCGACCTCGTGGGCGAGCCGGAGTTCCGCGCCGTGCAGGCCGACGCGATCGTCGTGGTGCTGAACCGCAGCTCGATGGGGGTCACCGAAGTCCCCGAACTGCGCCGGGTCGTCAAGCTGTGGGCCGAGGCCCAGCGTCGCCCGCAGCCCCAGGACAGCCTCCCCTGGCGACGGCGGCTCAGCCAGGAAGCGGGATACCTGCTCATCGACCAGGAGGACCGCTGGCACGTGCTGCACCGCCTGCTCTGCGCGGCCTGGGAGGGCAAGGTCATCGTCGAGGGCGACCTCGCCAGCCCGACGTCCATCACGGTGGCGATCGGCAGCCGGGAGTCGGTGTCGATGAAGCTGCGGCTGACGGCGCTGGGTGCGTTGTCGTCGTGGGCCAGCGTGCTCCAGGCCTACGAGAACTGGATCCTCACCGACGACGACCCGACCCGGCGCAGCCTCGCCGCCCGGCTCATGTCGTTGGTTCCCGCCGACGCCGACCTGTCTCCCGCGCCGCCGGCGGCGGAGTTCAGGGTGCTGGTCGACCTCGCCGAATCGGAGCTGCTGAAGGTCAAGCAGGCGGAGCAGAACCGGGTGCTGGGGCGGGACCCGCAGCTCGCCGTCATCGGGCAGTTCTGGTCGCAGTCCCTGCCCAAGGCGTTGCAGTACCACGTCGGGAACACCGCCAAGAGCCTGCTCGACCTGCGTGAACAGGTGGATGTCGCGCACGGGCTGGGTGGGTGAGGACGCGGTATGAACACGTCGAAGATCGTTCTGCTGGACCTGCGCGAGTCCCCGGGCGACCAGCTCGCCGAGATCGCGGGCGGAGTGGTGGTGCTCGACGACGCCGGATCGCTGCTCAAGCACGCCGACGTCTACATGGCACTGGCGAGCGACGACATGGTGACCGGCATCGTCTGCGTGGCGGTCGGTGAATCCACGACGGACGCGCCGTCGGACGGCGCGGTGCTCGCGGTGCCACAGGTACTGCAATACGCCACTGTCCTGTGGGTCGGGGATCCGCGCGGGGTGGCCTGGGCGCCGAAGCAGTCGGCTCCGCGTCCGGTGGACGGGGAGCAGGACGCTCTCGACGGCCTGATCGCGGCGTTGCGGGTGCCCGCGGTGTTCGACCGGGTCGTCGCGCTGGCCGGCGACCTGTCCGGCTCCGCGACCTGTCCGGGCGTCCAGCTGGTTTCAGCCGCTGTCGGGGCGGCGGAACTGGCCGAGACCAGGGCTGCGGTCGTGCGGTCGCTCTGCCTGGCGGACCAGCCGTCGTCGCCCACCCTGGCCACGGCGGTACGCCAGGTGGACGCGGTCCACGATCCGGAAGGCGCGGTGCTGGCAGGGCCGCTCGCAGCCGCTCGCAACGAAGCGCTCAAGCGACTGGACCAGCTCGGTGAGCTGGTCCGGCTGCTGGCGACATGGCGCGCGGTATTCGGTGCGTCGCGGCCCACCGCGCGGCTCGGGGACGAGGTCGTCAGGGCGGGCCAGGCCGCCGAGAAGTACCGCTTGTACCTCGTCGAACTGCTGAACCGGATGGACGGGCACCTGGAGGTGGGCCGCCCCGGCATCGAAAGCGTCGTCGAGCTGGGGGTGCAGCGACCCCGCGAGGCCAGGGGCGCGGAAATCGCGGCCGAGCTGAAGCACCTCGTCGAAACCCGGCTCGAAGAAGGGACCCCGCCCGCCGTCCTTGCGCAGGAGCTGCGGCTCGCGGCCACGGCAAGCGGCCCGCAGGGCTGTGCGGCGGCGCTCGACCACGTCCGCAAGCGAGGTTCCCTGGGGCTGGCCATGCCCTCGTTCCGCACGTGGCCGCTCAGCCTCCTGATGTTGCCGGCGGTGTTCTTCAGCTGTGCGGTACTGGCACTGCTGCTCGGCCCGGGAACGTCCGGTTGGCTGGGGGCCGGGCTGTTCGCGGCCGGCTGGTTCGGAGCCGGGTGGCTCTTGCTGAGCCGTCGTCCGGGACAAACGGCCGAGCTGGGGTTCGGTGACGCGTTCCTTCCGTCGTTGGTCTACGCGGGCGCGGGCGTTCTCGGTGTGGCCGCTGGGGCAGTGGCCGTGGGGGCCTGGCCGGAACTGTCTTCCCTTTCCCCGTTGACCGCCCGGATCCTCAGCCTGGTCGTGGTGCTGGCCGCTGCGGCCGGGGTCGCGCTCAGCTGGCGCTCGGCAGCCCGGCGATGGGCGGCGGAGCTGCCGGTGACCCAGTTGCGCCACACACTGGTGGAGCTGACCCGGCTGGCCGAGGAGGCCACCACCCGGGAGTGGCAGCCGGTGCGACGCCGGCGGGCCGTCGCGACGGCAGCGTCGGAGGTCGCTGCCGGGCTCGAGGAGATCGTCGGGAAACTGGCGGAAGCGGACGACCGGTTGTTCGCCGCTCCGCCACCCGGGTCCCCGGATCCCTCGCCACAGCTCGCCCGCCCCGCCCCGCCGGAGCTGTACGACGTCGTGCGCGGCGATCTGCTCGACCTGTGCCGCACCGCGCTCGCCCCGGTCTGGGCCTCGGCGGAAGGCACCCGCGTCCCCTCGGCCGGGGTGTTCGCCCAGCGCGTGGACCGGTTGCTGGACCAGTACGACGCGCACGTGAGCGGGCACGGCCTGATGACCGCCCCGGATTTCGGTCTCGACCCGGGCCCGCGGACCGCGCTGACCGCGCGGATCTGGTCGGAGTCGCCGGAGTCGCTGACCGCGCTGCGCGGCGGCGTCGACGCTGAGATGACCCAGCTGTGCCGCAGCGGCCAGCTCCGCTACCTGAGCACTGCGGCGAAACCGGGCCTGATCCGGTTCGCTCCCGCGCAGTTGCGCCGCGTCCTCGACGAAGACGGCACGTACCAGCGGCTCGCCGCGGACCGCGGGATCACCTGGACCGGCGGCGGTGACCTGGTCGGTGCGGTTCGGCTGCTGCCGCTGCGGGCGGAATCGGTGCGGCAAGTGCTGGGCGGGGTGTCCTGAATGGCCGAACGCATCGAATCCGTGCTGTGCCGTGACGTCCACGGCCGGCTGCGCGAGATCCGCCTCACCGACCACGGCGCGTTCGTCACGCCCGGCTCGGCTCTCCAGCAGCGCCTGGTGGTGGCGCACGACCAGCGGCTCGTCCGCAAGTTCGTCCCCCGGGCGGCCGGTGCTCGCGATCCCCGTCTCTACGAACTGCTGGACAACGAGGTCCGCGCCGGAACCCGGCTCGGGCAGGTCTATTCCGGCTCGTACCCGGCGGAGCTGGCCCGCTTGGTCGCCTACAACATGGACGTCGAGGAGCCGTTCGTGTTGTTGCGCGCCTACCCCGGACTGCCCGCGGCGGACCAGGTCAAGGGCTTCGACGACGCGGAGCGACGGGAGTTCCAGATCGGCTTGCTGCGCGCGCTCCAGCTCACGGCCGCGGCCGGTGTGGTGCACGGCGCGATCGGCTTGACCACGGTGCGCTGGGCGGACAACCGGTTGCAGCTGGTCGACTTCGAGTCGGCCGAGCGGGTCGGCGAGCCCAGGCGGGCCGGAGGTGGCTCCCGGGGCCGCTCACCCGAACAGGCCGCGGGGCTGGGCGAGGTCGACGCCCGGGACGACCTGTGGGCCGCCGGGCTGCTCATCCGTGCGGCCTACCCGGGAACGTCGGCCAACGGCTCGGCGCCGGACCGCAGTCACGACCCGGAGCGGCTGCGGGCGCTGCTCGACGGTGTCTTCGACCACCCGCTGGAACAGCGGCCCACCCCAGCGGACCTGCTGCTGCAGCTCCGGGCCGACCAGCGGGTCCCACCGCCGGGCGACCCGGAGGCCGGACTGATCGAGGGACGGCGGCTGTTCGAGCAGATCTGCGTCGACAAACGTGGTCCGGCCACATCCCCGCCCGCCCGCGGAACGGACCCGGACGGGCGGGTGAAGCGGAAGCTTCCCTTTCTGGCGACGGTGGCCGTGATAGCCGTCGTGCTGATCATCGGAATGGTGGTACTGGTATGAGCGAATCCGCTGCGCGGCTCGTGCGCTGCCCGATCTGCGCCGACGAATACCCGTGGCCGGACGAGCCGAGGCTTTCGCTGTTCGACGAGGAAAAAGACGAGTACCAGCTGGTGGACGTCTCGTCGCTCACCGCCGGGAAGCAGGCGGACCTGGCGCGCCGGGGCTATCGGGAGTGCCCGAACCCGTCGGGCGACACCGTGCGGCACTACCTGCCCGCTACCTACGCCGACTACCTCGATCCGCTGGTGATCGGGCTGGTCGGGGCCGGCCGATCGGGGAAGACGCACCTGCTGACCGCGATGATCCGGCAGGTCCACCTCGGCGGGCTCCGGGCTCACCGGATCACCGCGGCGGCGCTGGACTTCCGGCGGCACGCCGCTTTCCGTGGCAAGTACATCGAGCCGTTCGAACGGGGCGAGGCACTGGCCGGTACCGATGCGGGAGTGATCGAGGCCGCGGACATCCTGCTGCTGCGCGGCCCGGGCGGCGAGCGCCCGGTGACGTTCTTCGACGTATCGGGGGAGGACCTGCAGAGCACGGCGGCCCTCAACCGCTCCACCCGGTTCCTGGTCGGGGTCGACGCGGTGATCTTCGTCCACGCGCCGGACGATCCGCTGGAGACGAAGCAGGCCGCCGCGCCCAGTGAGAACCGGTCGTTCGGTCTGGCCGTCGAGCGGTTGCAGGGGAGGGCGGCAGCCGGCCGGCTGCCGGTGACGATCGCGGTGACCAAGTCGGACCGGCTGCGGTACGTCGCGCCCGCCGACCGGTGGTTGCGCCGCGGCGACGAGAAGGCAGTCGACGCCACCCGCATCCGGGCGGAGAGCCGGGATGCGTTCGGCTACCTGCACCAGGCCGGAGCGGGAGCGTCGCTGCGTCCGTTCGAAGCGTTCGAACGGTGCACGCTGCACTTCGTCTCCGCCAGCGGCGGCGACGCCATCCCGGTCTCAGGACAAGCCCCGGCCGGGCGGTACTTCGCCCGCGGGGTCCGCCCCATCCGCGTCCTGGAGCCGCTCGTCTCGATTCTCGCGATGACCGGCATGATCACCGGCCCCGAGGCCGCGAAGGTGGGTATGCCGTGACCGGTCCTGAACTCCACGAACAGGTGCAGCAGGCCTTTTTCGGCTGGTCCTACGAACAAAGGGCCTTGACTCTGCGTGCGCACTCCTTCTCGCGGAAGGGGGACGCGCAGAGCTACCACCGGAGACTGGAACCGCACATCCGGCTTCAACCGGTGTCAGGCCAGCCCCTTCCCGCGACGGCGTTGTCGTATTTCGAGTACGACGACGGGACCGCGGCCCTGCTGCGCCGGGTCGTCGACGGGAACTCGGTCGGGCGCAACAACTCGCACGCGCTGATCGGCCCGGCAGACCTGCTCAGCGTGGAAGTGGCGCTGGCCCTCGGCGATTCCCCGGCGTGGCGGTCCCGGGTGTGGCGGGACGAAGTGCCGGACGGGCATCCGCTGCCGTCGCTGTCCGCGGAAGTGTGCACGATGGACAGCGCCGCGGCCGGCCGGCGAGCCGAGACGTCGCCCGGGCTCGAGCGTGACCTGGTCACCGTGCTCACCCGGCTGCTGGACGCCCCCGACCGGGCGTTGAGCATCATCGGGTGCCGGGACCGTGATCGGCTGTCCATGGTGCGCGCGCTCCGTTCTGCGGCGGACTTTTACTTGCGAGAGCAGCTCGGGGTGTGCCGGCAGTGGTCCTTCTCGACTTATGAGAGCCGCCACGAGGCTTCGGTCGTCGGGTTGCCGGAGATCGTCTTCCTGCCGGCGAAGCCGCCGAGCGTCGGGGACGTCCAGCGGACCACCGTCGACCTGGGGAAGGAACCCGCGGGTAGCCAGAACAGGGTGCTGGCCGTCCAGCTGATCGATGATTGGCTCGCCGATGTCCCGTACGCCGAGACGCGACAGAGCGCGCGTGTCACGCCTCTTCCGGTGCCGTCCGGTTCGGAGCCCCCCGATTTCGCCCGGCCCGATCCCGGGCGGCATGGTTCGCCGTCGTACGGCGACAGTCCGGTGATCCCGGCCCTGCGGACCCCGGCGCCCGAGCCCGCGGATCCGCGGCACCAGCACGAGTACCGAAGATCGGACAAGCGACCGGTTCCGGCCGGCCACCACCCGGCCGCGGCCCTGCTCCGGGCCACGTCGGTGACGGACTTCGACACCGAGTTGCTTCGTCTCGAGAAGGGAGGCCACTACCGCGAAGAGCTACGAGAGGCGTTCGCCGTCGACGTCGTGGACGCGGTCGCGAACTTCGCCGAAATCACTGCCGGGCACGACATCCTCTCGCGCTTGCTGAAGATCCTCTACGGCCCGAAGCTCCAAGACCTCCGGGAGCCGGGTGCGCTGAAGCACGCCACCCGGCTGATCGAGAACGGCCGGTCCGACCAGCTGGCGATGCTGCTGGGTGGATCCGCCGTGCACAAGGACGGTGAAGCGGTTCGCCAAGCCGCGTTCACCCGCTGGGCGACGGCGGGAAACCCGGGCAGACCGACGTTGACCCATCGCGCGGTACGGGCGCTGCGGCTGGCACGCCACGGGCGTTATCTGCCTGCGTTCGTCGCCGTGGCGGTGATCGCGTCACTGGGAGTCGCCTTCTTGCTGGGTTTCCTGGCCGGGCAGCCCGAGACGGCCCAGGCGGCCTCCACGGCCCCGCAGCCAGCACTGTCGACCGAAGCCGTCCCGGCTGTCCCCAGCGCCGCCCTGCCCGCCGCCGGTACGGTGACCGCCGCCCCGGACGCCGACCGCCAGGTGTTCGGTTTCGTGAAGGTCGGGCAGGCGTACTACCCGCAGGCCGCCTGCTCGAGCTCGCGCAGCGGCGTCTGGTCGTGCGAGTGGCGCGCGGCGCCCACCCCGCGTCCGGGCGAGCAGGTCGAGCTGATCGCGGTGGTGGTGCCCCGCACGCAGGTGACGACGCTGACGACCGCGGCCGCGGCCAACACGAAGGTGCCGCGCGGGGAAGGCTGGGGAGCCGACTTGCCGCGCGCATCCTGACTGTCGAAAGGGGACCGCGGCGTGCATCGGCTCGGCAGAGCTGTACTGCAACACAAGCCGGAACACGACCGCCCGTACCAGTGCCACCTCGGCCCCGGTGTGTGCGTTGGATCCGCGTGCCCCGGTCGGGTGTGATGGCCAAGCGGTCGTCGGTCAGCTCCTTTGCCGCAGTCTCCGCGGCACGCAGCCGGTCGAAGGCTTCGTCGAATCGTTGCCGTAGCTCAGTGGGATCGTTTCGTCGAGTTGGATGCCGTCGCGTGCCAAAGTGGCCGACAGCAGGATCGCCCGGCCTCAGCAGGCGGCTCTGCCGGCCGATCCGAGGCATCGGGCAGGCTAGGTGTCGCCGATGGGACTGCTCTCAAACTGCGACGTCGGCGGTGTTTCCGCCGCCAGCGCAACCTGAAGAGCAGCCATCGGCCCGCCGAGAGGGGCGGGTATCGGTACCAGAAGGGGGGAAGATTGACCTCCGTCCGCGGGGACGAATCCGTCTCACATTGACATCTTGACTTCACGCTGGGCAGGCTTGAGCGGAGCGCAGAAAAGCACCTAGGCTGAACAAGGAGTTCAGGTGAACCAAGAGCGGGTCGCCCGGCGGTTGCTGAGGTCGTCGGCCGATCGATCGTATGACCCGCAGGTGGATGTCGACTGGTGCGCGCCGCACGAGGAGGACAAGCTGTACTTCCCGACGCATCGGTTGCCTCTGTACGGCACCTCGCTGTGGGAGTCGCTCTCACGAGGGCAACGAATCGAGCTGGCGCGACAGGAAGCGGTCACGTTGTCGTCGGTGGTCATCCATGCCGAGCTCAGTCTCATGCGGTCCCTGCTCCGCGCGGTACAGGAGGGCGCTCCGGCTTCGGATCCTGCCCTGTACGCGCTGGCCGAAGTCGCTGACGAATGTCGGCATTCGACCATGTTCGCCAGAGCGATAACGTGGCTCGGCGGTTCGGTCGTACCGCAGTCGAGGCTCGTCACCAAGCTGGTGAACATTGTGTCGGCGGTCATCCCGCAAGGTCCGTTCTTCTGGGCCAGCGCACTATTCTTCGAGGAGCCGGTGGATCGCCTGCAGCGCGAGGCGATGAGCGACGAGAGCATTCAGCCATTGCTCCGGATGGTCTATCGGATTCACGTATTGGAAGAGAGCCGGCACGTGACGTACGCTCGCGAGGCGGCGCTGCGGACGATGGCGGAAGCCGGACCGCTCTCACGCCGGTTGAACCGAATCGGCGTGGCATTGCTAGCGTGGTCGCTGGGGCGCACGCTGCTCCGGCCGGCGACCTACCGGCGAGCCGGGCTGAGTTCGCGAGCTGCCTATCGTGCGGCACTCGCCAATCCGCATTACCACGAGTCCTTGCGCTGGATGTCCGAACGGCTGGTGGCCTTCTGCGCGGACGCCGGTTTCATCGAGGGCTGGCTGACCTCAGCCATCTGGCGACGATCTCACCTGCTCTGAGCAAGACCCACCCAACGTGACCATATCGGTTCCGCCGGCTTCGTTCACGATCTGGCGCGTGCCGTTCTCTGTGTCACGCCTGGCGTGAGGCCTTGACGGCTACTGGCCGGGTACCTGGGCATGGACGAAGCCGCCGAAGAACCAGATCGGTCCTTGCACCGACCCGTCGGAACGTGTCAGGTATCGACGTTGTGCTGCGGCGCTTTCCAGGTCTTCGACCAGTTGCAGCCCGTGTGCGGCGAGCAGCTCTTCGACGCCGCCCCGCCGGATGCCCCACCGCCATGGCTCGCCGCGCGCGGCGACCTGCCGGAGGACTGCCTGAGCCTCGGGGATGACGGCCGTGCCGTCCAGGATTTCCTGCCAGCAGTAGTCGAAGACAAGAGAGCTGCCGGGCGCCAGTCGCGCGAACCAGCGCAACGTTGCTTCGACGCCTTCCGCCCGCAAGTACGGCGTCACGCCCGACCACAGCACGACGGTCCTGACGGCCGGATCGAAACCGGCCTTCTGCAGAACTCCGGTCAGATCGCCTTCCTCGAGATCCACGGCCAGATACCGGACACCGTACCCGGGCAGGGCGCGGACGCGCTCCTGCTTGCGCACGGACATGTGCGGCTGATCCACCTCGAAGACCGACGCAGTGCCAATCTCCTTCTGCATGCGATGGGCACGGCTGTCGAAGCCGGCACCGAGGAGGACAACCTGAGTCGCGCCGGCCGCTGTCGAGGCGGACAACACGTCATCCATGTATTTCGTCCGAATCACTTCGTACCACATTCCGGCGGCCCACTTCTTCCGGATTGCCCGGGCGATCAGCAAGCGCAGGCCCGGAACCTTGATCAAGGCACGCAGAGGTGGCCACCACGGTAGGATCCGGGACGCGAGCAGGTCAGGATTGCGCAGCTCTCGCTCCGGCTGAAGGGCCCCCGCCGCCCGTAGCAGCGTGACTGATTCCGCGGTCGATGCTGTGGGCATCGCAGTTCACCTCACATGGCTGTGGTGGGCATCCAGACGGTCTCGTACTCGATCACTTTCCGGGACGCCCAGCTGGTCGTAGAGTTCCAACGCCTGCTGCCAGTGAACGATTGCCGAACGTGCATCACCGGCCTCCAAGCGGGCATCGCCCACCCCTTCGTGTGCGCGTGCCTCTTCGTAGCGGTTTCCGGTCTCTTTCGCGAGGTGAAGTGCTTCCTCGTACCTTTGACAGGACTTTTCAGGTTCACCAACGCGCCGGTGGATCTCGCCGAGCGTTCGAAGCGCTCGGTTTTCGATGTTTCGGTTCCTGATCCGGCGCGCCAACTCCAGCGCTCGCACGCAATGCTCGAGAGCCTTGCGGTGCTGGTTCATGTCAGAACAAATTTCGCCCAGAGCGCGGAGTGCGTAGCCCTCGATTGTGTCGTTTCCCGCTCTGCGGGCAACCGACACGGCTTCCTCGTAGCTGGTGATGGCGTCCTCATGCCTGCCTAGATTGAAGTATATCTCGCCGAGGCCCCGCAACGCATATCCCTCGAGGTCCTGATCGCCAGTTTCCCGACCGGCGGCGAGTGTGCGCTGGAGGACTTCTCTGGCTTCGTCGTTTGACCCCAATCTCGTGTGAACCAGACCCAGTGCGTGCAGTGCGCGGCCTTCGAGACTGCGGTCGCCCCTGTCAGCCGCGATACGAACGGCGGCTCGACAGTCGGTGAGCGCCCGCTGATAGTGACCGAGGAACCAGTTGATGTATCCGCGGCTGGCCAGTGCGTCTGCCTCGAAGAGGGCGTTGCCGAGGGCCGACGCCGCGACGAGCGCGTTCGTGTGCACGGCCAAAGCCTCGTCGTGGTTGCCGCAAATGTGAAAGTATCGCCACACCGTAGACGAAAGCAGGGATGCGTGGGTCGGCCAGCCGTGCGAGACGGTGAATTCCGACATCGTGACCAGATTCGAACATTCGGCGTTGAGCCAACCGAGGGCCCGGTCGTAGTTCGACACGTTCGCAGTCACCGCTGCGCGCTCGGAGAACCTCGGACGGTGTGGCCAGTCTGTCGGCGCGACCGAGTCCATCGCCTTCGACGCCGTGGAAAGGTAGAAGTCGAACAATCGAGTGAGGGCCGCGCGGCGGTCCGCTTCACTGTCGACGCTAGCCGACAGCTTGGCCGCGTGCGCCCGGATCAGATCGTGGAAGCGGTACCGGCTAGGTGTTTGCTGCTGGAGGAGGTGCGCGTCGACAAGGTTCTCGAGCTTCCTCTCCGCCTTCTCCGGCGTGCATTCGATCAGCGCGGCCGCCGCGTGCGGCTCGATGTCGGCGCCGGGAGCCAGCGCGGCCAAGCGAAAGGCCAGCTTCTCGTCGCCGGGAAGTTGTTCGTAAGACAGGGAGAAGGCGGTCGCGACGCTGAGGTCGTCGGTTTCGAGTTCTTCGAGCCGCCGGTGGTCGTCGCGCAGGCGCGCCGCCAGGTAAGAAGTGGCCCACGCTGTCCGATGGCGTAGACGCGCTCCGGCGATCTGGATCGCCAAGGGAAGGAATCCGCACAGTCGCAGCACCTCCTCGGTGGCGTCGGGCTCGGTGAACGGCCGGTCGTCGCCGACGACTTTCTCGAACAGATCCCGCGCGTCGGCGAGGGGCATGACATCGAGCGAGATGAGGTTGGCGTCGAGGTTGGTGAGCCGCTGCCTGCTGGTGACCAAGGCCATGCTGTGCGGGGACCCGGGGAGCAGGGGCGTGATCTGCGTGGTATCGGACGCATTGTCGAGTACCACCAGGACGCGTCGACGGGCCAGCTGCGCCCGCCAGAGCGCTGACCGGTCTTCGACCTCCGTCGGGATCACCTCGGTGCCCAGTCCGAGCGCCCGCAACAACTTCTCCAGTGCCGTTGACGGCGACATGGGAGCCCCGCCGGGCGTGTGCGCATTGAGATCCACGAACAGCTGAGCGTCCGGGAACTTGCCGGATAGGCGGTGTGCCGCGTGTACGGCGAGCGTAGTCTTGCCGACGCCGGCCATCCCGTCGATCGCAGAGATCACCGTGATCGTGCCCGCCGGAGTCGTCGAGGCCGACAGGAGTCGTTCGACCGCGAGCTGTCGCCCGGTGAAGTAGCTGATGTCGCGCGGTAGGTCGTTGCGTGGCGTCCAGCGCTCCGGCGCAGGGAGCAAGGCCGCGTCGGTGACATACTCGCGCAAGCGCTTCAGGTCGGTTCCCGGCTCGATGCCGAGTTGTTCGCCGAGGGCACTTTCGATGCGCTGGTAGGCGACCAGTGCCTGGGCACGTGAACCCGATCGGTGCCACGCCAGCATCAACAGACCGGCGAGCCGTTCGCGAAGGGGGTGTTCTTCCGCCCACCGCGTCAGCTCGTCGGTAAGCTGCCGATGCCGGCCGAGTTCCAGTTCGAGCTCTACGCACTCTTCGTAGGCAGCCAGCCGTTGTTCGTGCAGCCCGGTGATTTGCGGAATCAGGCCCGGACAGTCAAGGCCGACCAAGACGGCGCCTCGCCAGAGGCTCAGTGCGGCACGGAATTCGTTGACAGCTTCCGTGTTGCCCGACGTTTTCCGCAATTCTCGGGCTCGGTCGAGTCGATCCGTGAAGTCGATCATGTCCAGTCGTACGGCTGCGGCCAAGGAATATCCGGCCGCTGTCGACTCGATTACGTGCGCGTTCCCGGCCAAGGCGCTCCGAAGGTTCGACACAGCGTTGCGGATCTGCTTCTCGGCGCTGGCAGGAGGTTCGGCCTCCCAGACTACGTCGATGAGGGTCTCGATGGGGACGACGTGGCCATGGGCCAACAGGAGAGCGGCGAGGACTTTCTGCTGCTTCGGTCCGCCGAGTTTCAGACGCCGGTCACCATCTGTTACCTCAAGAGGTCCCAGTACGCCGAATCTCACACCGCCCCCTCCTTCGACGAACTCGATCATGGCAACGATAGCAAGATTCGAGGACGTGCCGAGGATAGAACAAGGACCGCCTGGGGCAGCATCGTCCGGGGCCGGTCGCATCGCTGTGGGGTGACTGTCAGTCGAGCCGGCAGAAGGGGGACTCGCGAGGTGCCTGAACGTGAAGGTTGACCTGCCGAATGGTCGGATGGTGATCCGCGCTCTGGAAGAGCCGGGATGTAACACGAAAGCCCTGATCAGGACAGAGGCAACCATAGCAATCCGGAGGTGCGCCAGGCGCTGGGCGGCACGCCGGGAGTCGTCCGGCCGGAGTGCTTGCCGACGAGGAACTCGCCACGGCCGGACGGCGAAGACGCTTGGCAGGTCGCGCAGTTCGCCGCCACGAACGCGGCCCTGGCGCCGACGTCGGCTGCCGGCCCGGTATGGGGATTCGCCGACGGGCCATTCCAGAACTTCGCGACGCAGTTCCGCCGCGACCGGCCCGCCGAGGACTCTCTCGCGAACGTGGCTCTACAGCGTGCAGAACGATTGCGAATCTTTGTGTAGGAATTGTCGATGGAGGGGGTTTTGTGGTATTGAATAGCAAGTCGGCGTCGCAAGGCAGATCCGGACTCGCTGGGTACCTGATCACTCAGCGCGCAGCCCTGCGCTGGTCGCAGGAAGAACTCGCCAACCGCTCGTCGGTGAGTGTTCGGACTATTCGAAACATCGAGACCGGCGCCACCCGGTCGCCTCGGCGTGCCTCGGTTGAGCTGTTGCTGACCACAATTTCAGGGGCGGGCGGCGCTCTGCCGATGACGGTCAAAAGCAGCGCCGGCCCCGGTTGGGCCGGATTGTGCATCAATCTGGATCCGCTGGTTGGCCATGCCGGTGAGGTCGAGAAGGTGGCGGACGCTCTTTGGGAGAGCCGTTGCCTGACGCTGACCGGCCCCGGTGGGGTGGGGAAGACCCGGCTGGCGGTGGAGGTCGCAGGGCGGGTCGCTCGACGCGATGCCGAACCGATCGTCGTGATCGGCGCGGAGGCGCTGGCTGGAGGCGACTCGGAGATCGGTGAGCTGACGCGCGAGCTCGACATGGATGGGGAGAAATTTCGCGGCATCGTGCTGTTCGACGGCGTCGAACGGATTCTGGACGAGGCCGTCGACCTGGTGTGGCGGTTGCTCGGTGCGTACCCCGGTATCCGGGTGCTGATCACCTCGCGTCGAGCTTTGCTCCTACCGGGGGTGCCCGTCTGTGAAGTCCGGCCCTTCGGGGTGAGCGAGGACACTTCCGGTGGCTATGCGGCAGAATTTCTGTTCCGACGGCTCGCAGTGCTGTGTCCGACCTTGGATCTCAGCAGTCGGCTGCCGGCGGTCCTGAGGTTGTGCAACCTACTTGACCACATGCCCGGAGCATTGGAGGCCGCCGCCGTCTGGCTGCGTTCCGCGTCCTTGGACGCCTTATTGCAGACCGACCCGCTCGAGGCGGTGCTCAGACAGTCGACGGGTCGCGGTCTGCCGCACCAGCGCACGCTGGCAGACAGCATCGATTGGAGTGTGGACATGCTCGACCCGAGGCAGCGTGCGATGCTTCGCGTGTTGTCGGCGTTGCCTGGTCAGTTCACCGTCGCGGACGTTTTCCGTGAGGCGGAGGGCATGCAGTCGATCGGCCAGGACGCCGTTGCCCAGCTGGCCAAGCTGGTGGAACTCTCGCTTGTACAGGTGCGGCGCGGTCCGGAATACGCCTACAACGTGCTCGGCTACGTCCGGAGATTCATGAGGTCCGCGTCGGTGAACCTGACCGGTCTGTAACTGGGGACCACAGGTGGCTCGGGGCGAGGGCGCTCGGCGTGTACACACCAAGTGAACTGATCAGCATTCGAAGCTCGAGTGTCAGCGCCTCGACCAGCTGTACCAGGCCGTGGCGAGGGTTTTCGTCCACCGCGATCAAGGCGGCTCGCCCCAGGCCGACCGACCGTGCGCCGAGCGCCAAGCATTTCACTGCGCGGGTGCCTTCCCAGATCCTGCCGGAACTCAGCAGGCAACCGGACGAGCCTTGAAGCAGGTCCAGGCAGACGCCGAGGGGCAGTCCGACGCTCGTGAGAAATGCCCTGGGCGCCCAGCCTGTGCCGGCTTCCGCTCCATCGACCGTCACCGCGTCGGCTCCGGCTTCCCAAGCCACCGTGGCGGCGTGGGCGATGTCGGATGCGGGGGGCAGTTTGACCCATACTCGAGCGCGTGGGAAGTTGTTGCGCATCATGCGTACCTGGTTGACGAGTATCTCCTCGGTGAAAGTGCCCGGAATGCTCGTGCGCAGGCCGGCGGCAACCGATCCGAAGAGAGGGTGAGTCGCATACTGTGAGGTGAGTGAGGCGGCGGTGCGGGCGTCGACAACGGTCATCCCACCCAACCCGGGTTTCGCGCCCTGCCCGACCTTGAGCTCGAACCCCAATCGCTCCGATCGCAGGAGCGGCTCGGTGGCGGGATCACTGTAAATGTCGTTCCAGACCTCGGCGTCGGCGTCCTCAGTGGATTGCTGGACGACCACGCCGCCGGCACCGTCCGGTACGGCGCCCAGGTAGGCATCCACTCGATCTGCCAGTACGGATCGCGCGGCGGAGCGAGAGCCGTGGATCGGAACCACATTTTCCCCGACGACCATGGGTAGACCGAGGCTGCCTGCTTGCCTGCTCGCTTCCACCGCGTGGGAGGCGCTGCCCAGCTGAGTCGAGCCGAAGGCTGAGAGGTAGACCGGCAACGGCGACCGGAACCCGCCGATCCTGGTATCGAGATCGACGTCGTGAAAAGCCGGTTCACGGCCGAGCTCGACCATTTTGGCGAGTCGGTCGGGCATGAAGACGGGCGGAACGATGCGAAGAAGGGCAAGTGGATCCCCGGTGAGTTCGACAGCCGCGGACTGGCCGTAGACGTCCTGGCCGTACCCTTCGAGCGGTGGGAAGATCGCGGCCGATCCGGTGCGGGCTCGTTCGCGTACTTCTGCTTCCGGGAACCCGGTGGCGTGTAGCTGCCTCATGCTCCCAACTGTCCGGGAACCTTGGGATACGCGGTCGTTTGCCACAGATAGTCCAATCCGGTGATGAATCGGGTCAGCCGCTCAAGGCCGAGTCCGAATCCCGAGCTGGGCGGGATGCCGTCGCGGAGCACGTCGAGGTACCAACCGTACTTCGCAGGGTTTTCTCCGGTCTCTCGCATTCTGGTGACCACTCGCGTGTAGTCGTGCTCCCGCTCTCCGCCACTGGCCAGTTCCCCGAAGCCGCCGGGTGCGAGGAGATCGAAATTGCGCAGAAGATCACGCTCGTCGGGGTCTTGACGGTCGTAGAACCCGCGGGACCCGCGCGGATAATGAGTTATGAAGAACGGTCCGGCTGCTTTTTGTGAGAGCAAAGCCTCGCCTGACCAGCTGATCTCCGCATGGAGGTCCTGCGTGTGCTGAAGCTCGCGCAACCGAGTCACGGCCTCCCGGTGGGTGAGCGTTTCGAACGGTTCGTGGAGGAGCGAAACGAGGCTCGTCGGGTCCCTGCCGAGTGCGGTGAGATCTTCGGTGCACGCTTCGGTGACGTGCTTCACCACGTGCGTCACGAGTCGTTCGAGGAGCTCCTGGGTGTCCGAGCGGGTCGCGTGCGCCAGCTCGACATCGATCTGGTTGAACTCCACCAGGTGCCGCGCGGTGTCAGCGGTTTCCGGTGGTTCGGCACGCAGATTCGCGGCGACGCAGAAAAGGCGTGACGTCGCGGTGAGCGATGCCTGCTTGTAGAGAATCGCGCTCGTCATCAATTTGTACCGGTGGCCGTAGAGGCTGACGTCGAGCTGCTTCGCGCCGCGCACACCGGGATCGGTCACCGGGCCGACGACCGGCGCCGGCAGCTCGATGCACCCTTCTTGCCGGAGGAAGGCGCGAGCGGCCACCAGGACCTGGTCCTGGACTCGCAGCGCCCGCTGAGTGACCGGTGAGCGCAGGTGCTGACCGGGTGGCGGCGGGAACCGACGGTCGGGGTCCGTCATGAGAGTCTCGATTCAGCGGGTGTCATGCCAGTTGCTCCGATCGTCGCGGCGCTGTCGTACTTACGGCGAACGTAGGACAGGTACTCGAGCAGACCTCGTGAACTCAGGTCCGCCTCTTCGGTGGTCTCGCGGTGGATTGGCAATGTCCCGGTCGCGGCCCAGCGGAGTTTGCCGCGTGCGTCGATGAACGCCCTCGTCGCGCCGGCGTTGTCGGGGTGCAGGCAGTAGGGTATGTCCAGGTGTCCCTTGGCGAACGCGAGGATCAGCGCGGCCCCGATGTCGTGCCCGAAGCTCAGAACGGCGTCGAGGAACAGTCGTGCTTCCCTCTCCACTCCGGTGTCCTCCACCTCCGGCCGGTGGCCGATGTGACAGCGCTCGGCCGTCTGTGCCGCTCGTTCCAGGGCGGATACATTTTCGGCTACTGTCGGTATGCGGTGGGCTTCGGCGCTGGTCTTGACGATGAGCCGGGCCGCGCCTTCCTCGACCGCCAATCGGGTCGCGTCGTCGAGCACGTGTTCGGCGCCGGAGCGGGTGGCCGGGTACATCCCCATGTAGGCGTAGAGCACGATGTGCCATTCCGCCTCCGGCAAGTACTCCCCGGCGAGGCGACGCAGCGCACGGATCGCCTCTCGGTCCTGGTCGGCATCGGCCTGTTGCGCGTAGCTGAGCGAAACGCTGTCGATCCCGTGCTGCACGAAGAACATCGCTTCGAGAATGCTGAGCGCCACCAGGAGGCCGGGCGGGCACAATTGTCCCATCATGCAGCCACCGAACGTCTCCAGATGCGGCCGGCTGCCCTGGCCGCGGGCGGCGGCGAGCGTTTCGGCGGCGGCAGCCCAGTTGCGCACGGAATCGCGGAGGGGAAAGCGTCCGTAGGGCAGGCAGTAGGATACCGGGCCACCTTCGGTGGCGTCCATGCCCGCGTCGATCAGCGCAACCATGATCCGTTGGGGTACTGGAGAGCCGTGGCGTACCTGGACAGGGAAGTCAGGGGTCTGCAGTCCGTCGAGGACGGCACGGGTGACGTCGGTCCTCGTCGTCACCAATGGATATCCGTTGAGGTCGAGGCCTTCGAGGACGGCCAGCGTCGCCGACTCGAGGTCGTCGAGGCGGGTGTAGCTGTCGACGCTGATGGTGCCGACTGTAGTCGCGGCCGCGTGTTTCGTGGCGAGCAGGCCCTCTCGCATCACGCGCGGGTCGGACATGCCCATGCGGGGTTGCACCACGAGCCGGCGTCGAGCGGCGGCAGCGGCCACGGCATCTCCGAACGATCCGGGCACTGCGGTTTTCATTTCCCGCCTCGGACAACGAGCGTCGCGAGCAGAGTCTGCAGGCGGCTCATGCCGTCCTCCCCGTCGAGCACTGCACTGAAGCCTTCTGAGAGAAGCCGTTCCCGATACCGGCGGCCGCCGAGACCAATCCCCAATTTGCCGCCGATGACCACTCGGATCGCGCGCAGGGACGGCACCGCGCGAAGCGCGCGGATCAGCTGTAGACCGTCATTGACGCCGTGGCCATTCACCGTGCTGACCACGATGAGGTCGGGCACCACGTTCGTCGCTTCAGCGATGACCAGCCCGACAGGCGGACAGGGGCCGAGGTTGCGCACTGCCAGCCCGGATTCTTCAAGCCATCTCTGTAGGAACACGAGGTTCCAGGTGTGCGCGTCCGAGATGGTTGTGGTCAGAAGCGCGGTGGGGCATGACGAGCTGGACCCGTGGCTTATTGTGGACGTGTTGGCCCTTCGGCCGAACTGCTGCGCGTCGGGCCTCATCAGTCCTGCCTTTCCTGAGATTTCCTGCAATTCTCGCAGTGTCCTCGGGAGCTCACCAGGAACGTGCCCGGCAACTCGTGCGGAGTTGCCCCTTGGGACGGACACCTTGATCCAGACAGTGGTCTGGAGGGAGGACGTCCTGGTGTCGCGTTCGAGGTATCCGGAGCAGTTCCGTCGGGATGCGGTGGAGTTGGTGAACTCGAGTGATCGGCCGTTGCGGCAGGTCGCGCGGGAGCTGGGGACAGCCACGAGACCCTGCGGTCCTGGGTGAATTCGGCCTAGCCGGCCGCGGAGGCTGGGCAGTCGGCCGAGGATCCGGCGGTGACCGATGAGGTGGCGCGGTTGCGGAAGCAGATCGCTGAGCTGCAGGTGGAGAAGGAGATCCTGCGAGAAGCGGCCAAGTGAGTGGATCCGGTCGGCCGCTACTACAACCACGAGCGGCTGTGCTCCACGTGTTCCGATTCGCGTGGTGTCATTGCTTCCCCGGCCACCGGGCAGTCCGTACCGAGCGGCTGAAGGTGGCGCAGGCCACACCGAGCAGGAGAATCGAGGCAAGGGTCAGCAGGGTCGTCCGCGGGGTCGAATAGTTCATCAGCATCCCGGCACCGATCATGCCGATCGGCAAGCTGAGGCTCAGGAGGGTGAACACCCCGCTCAGCGCCTGTCCCCTCCGTTCGTCGGGAATCTGGCGGATGACGAGGACGTCGAGGAGCACCCGTACCTGTGGCAGGCCCAGTCCGAAACATAGGCACATCAGCGCCGCCCACCAGGGCCCCAGTGGCAAGGCCAGCCCGGCCAGGGTTGGCACCTGGGCGAGCCCGACCACGAGGAGGAGGGCACCCGGACCCAGACGCCGCTGGAGCGGCGCCACGAGCACCGTGCCCGCCAGCGCGCCGACGGCGAACCCGGCGACCACGAGGCCGACCAGCCAGGGCGCGACGCCGTGCTGTTGCAGCAGCACGATCGTGACGAGCTGGGCAATCCACGCCACGGAATTGATCAGCATGAGAACCAGGATCGCGGCCCGCATGGTTCTCTCCCGCAGCGCTGCGGTCAGGCCCTTCAACACCTGGCCGGAAGCGGCCGGTAGCTGCGCCCTGGCCGGTAGCCGGACCAGCCACGTCAGCCCGGCGGACACCGTGAACAGGGCCGTGGCAGTCAGCACCGGGAGGACGGGGGACAGGGCGAAAAGCACGCCGCCCAATGGCGGGCCTGCGAGCTCGGCGGCGTTGTTCCGGACCTCCTCGCCGGTGACGGCGGCGGTCAGTTGTTCGTCGGGGACACTCGCCCGGACCAGGAGCATCCGCGCGGTGCCGATGGTCTGCATGCTGCCCAGGACCACCGCAATCGTGATCACGTGGACGATCGTGAGCTGGCCGAGCCACAGGGCGAGGGCGAGCGTGCCCAGCGCGGCCGCGCGGGCCGTCTCGGCGAGCACGAGCAGTTTCCGGCGGTCGTAGCGGTCGAGCAGCCAGCCCGCCGGAGCCCCGCACAGGACGGTGGTCGTGGTCTGAACAGCAGCGAAGACGCTGGTCAACGCGGGGGAGGACCAGGTACCCAAGATCAGCAAAGGCATTGCCGTCTCGAGCGCGAACAGACCGAGGAAGGCGCCGGCGGACCCGGTCCACAGCAACCGGAAGTTGCGGTTCCGGTGCAGCGGGATCACCGCGTGCCCCGTCGGAGTCGTCACAGGCCCTCCATTCAGCAGATCGACAACATTCATGTTAGCGTGAATGGGTCGACGCCGCGAGAGGCACTCAGAGAGGTTTGCGACGATGACAAGATGACCGATGAGCCTGTCCCGCCCGTCGTCCCGGTCCGGTACGTGGAGGACGTCGAGTCCTTGCGTGCCCTGGCCGATCCGCTGCGGCTGGCCGTCATCAACCTCTTGATGACGCGTGCCGACATCCCCGTGGGCGGCCTCGCGGCCAAGGAGATCGCGCGCGAGCTCCAGGTCTCGCAGACGCGCCTGTACCGGCATCTGAAGCAGTTGGTCGGCACTGGTCTGGTCCAGGTGGCAAGCAGCAGGCTGGTCAACGGGATCGTCGAGCAGGGCTACCGGGCCGGTCAGCGGTCGGTGCGGATCGAAGAAGCCTTCCTGGGTGGGGCCGCGGCCTCCGACGAAGTGCTGCGCACCTTCGGTGCGGTGCTCGACCGGCACCGCACCGACCTCTTCCGGGCTATCCGCGCCGGACACGCCCGGATCGGTGGCTACGACGGCGAACTCCCACCGTCCACCGTCGCGGCTCTGGACGTCCGGCTCTCCGTCGAGCGAGCGGAGTCGTTCGCGAAGCGGCTCTCGGCGCTCGTTGCCGAATTCGCCGAGGCCGAAAGCGATCCGGACGGCGTGCCGACCGCGATGGTGGTCGCCTACTACACCACACCCGATCCGCACTGACGGGCCGCGGTGTTCAACGTCGCGCCAGCAACATCCCGAACTGCAACCCCGTGGTGTCCACCCGGGGATCTGTTTCGGCTTCCGAAAGACACGTCAGTCCGACGCGCTGGAACAGCTCGGCCCACCATTGCCTGCTCTGGAGACGCTGCTCGGTGATCGAGTGGATGAGGAAGTACGGGTTGTAGAAGCTCAAGGCGAGTCCGTGTGCCATCACCGGTGCTTCGGGTTGGTAATCCATTTCGACAACCAGCCAGCGAGCCTCGGGGTGATTTCGAAATGTCGATCGGAGCAGTTCTTCGACGGCCTCCTCCCCTTCCTGCTCGAGCATCTCCTGCAGAACGAAGGCGGTCATGAAGCAGGTACCGTGTCCGTTGCCGGGCAGGTCGATGCCAGCTGCCGCGTCCGCGGCTCCGATGACCATCTCCAGCCTGTCGTCGAGACCCAGCTCGGCGCGAGCGGACTCGCCCAGCCGCACCGAGGCCGGGTTCGGTTCGATGCCCACGCCGCGCAAGCCCGGCCGTGACAGCAGGACGTCCATGAGAAACCGTCCGTCGCCGCATCCCAGGTCGATGACGGAGGAGGTATCCGGGGAAGCGCTCAGCAGGGCCTGCACGACCGGGACGGCGTCATAGCGGCCGATGCCGCAGCTGCCTGCGCCGACCCGGGTGGTGTCGCGGGTCGCCCAGGATGCGCCGGGACGGAGCACCTCGCCGAGCTGTTGCATGGTGGAGGCATAGCCACCCACCAACATCTCGTACCATGGCGCGAAAACCGGCAAGCCCGCGCCCAGCGCCGTCGACCGCCAGCCGTCTTCGTCCACCACGAAGCCCTCGTTCTGGAGGAACAGCAAGAGTCCGGGTAGCCGGTCGGCATCGAGGCCGAGCTTTGCCGCCAATGCGGTGGCGTCGACGCCGGAGTGCTCGTCAAGTGCCTCGAAGATCCCGAGGTCGAGGGCATGGTGCAGGGCCTGGGCGAGGAAAAAGTGCCGGATCGGGCTGATGGCATCGATGAGGCGATGCTGGAAATCGGCAGGAATGGTCATAGAGCGTCCTCGATTCGATTATTTCGATACCGACAGGATTCGGGTCAGCGGACGGGAACACCGGACAGGCAGAGAGCGAGCTGGCGATGGTCGTCCTCCGTGCCGACGCTCACGCGGAGCCAGCCCGGCAAGCCGAACGAGTCGCAGTGCTTGACCTGTATCCGGTCGCACAGCAGCGCGTCCAGCACCGGGCCGGCGCGGTCCGGCCGGAGTTTGGCCATGACGAAGTTGGCGTGCGTGTCGCGCACCTCGGCGAAGACACCGCTGTCGCGCAGGATGGTGGCCAGCACCGGGCGGGCGGCCCGCACGTGGTCGGCGAGCCGTTGGATGAAGGCGGGTGCTGCCAGCACGCCCGCAGCGGCGGCGAGACTGACCGCGTCGATCGGCATGAACCGCCTGGCGGGCGCCAGCTCGGTGATCAGCCCGGCCTCCGCGATGAGGCAGCCCACGCGGATGCCTGCCAGCCCGAATGCCTTCGCGAAGCTGCGGTACACCAGGAGGCCGCGGCCCGGGCGAGCGCCGCTGAGCACGCTCGGCGTGCCGGAGAACTCTTGGTAGGTTTCGTCGAGAAAGAGGTACTCGGCCTTCTCGCTCACTCGGGACAGCCACTCGCCGGAGACCATCGTGCCGGTCGGGTTGTTCGGTTGCGCGATGAACACCATGTCGCCGTTACCCAGCTCCGCCGGTATCCCAGCCGGTTGCCAATCCGGTCCGAGGCGAATGGGCAGGAATTGCTTGCGCCCTACCCCGGCGCGATCGGGATAGGCGTCGAAACCGGGTCGCAGCGCCCAGGCTCGGTCCACCAGGGACAATGCGATGTCCACGGCCTCGTCCACCCCCGCGGTCAGGAGGAGCTCGTCCTGACCGACGCCGAAGTGTTCGGCCGCCAGCGCGCCGACTTCGGCGAGAAGACCGCGGGGGTAACGGTGCAACCGCTGGACGGCGTCGACGGCGCGAGCGACCGCCTCGGGTGGTGGGCCGAGGGGGCTCTCGTTCCAATCCAGCAGCAGCATGTCGTCGCCGGAGATGATGCATCGGTCCATCGCGGCCTCCTGAATCGTGGCCGGGGTTCCGGTCCGCACCGATGTTCGCGGGATTCGATCGTCATCGGCCAGGCAACAGCCCAGGCAACATATCCGCGTCAAGGTTGCCGCTGCCCCCGTGCCAGTTGCCGGGCATGTGTCCTCGAACGCCGGCCCGATCGCTGGAACCGTGGAAGGTCCGGAGCCGCTTTGCGGCCATACGGTCAGTAGCAGGAGGCTGAACCGGCTCATGAGCACGATTCATGAATCACTGCGAGCGCGAACCAGTCGCACGCCGGCCGCGATCGCCGTGGCGTGCGGTGACCACGAGCTGAGCTATGCCGAACTGGACGCCGCCGCGGATCGGCTCGCGGCCCGGCTGCTCCGCTTCGAGCGAACGGGACCGGTCGGAGTCCTGCATCGGCGTTCGGCGTATCACGTGGTCGCCCTGTTGGCCGTGCTCAAGGTGGGCGCGGCCTACGTTCCGATCGATCCCCGGCTTTCCCCGGCCGCGCGCGCCGAGTTCCTCCGCGATGCGGGCGTGCGGGTTCTGGTCAGTGACGGAGCGCCTTCGGAAGCGGACGTTGCGCTCGGGTTGCCGATCGTCGAGGCGGGAGCCGAGGAAGCCGACAGCGGGCCGGCGGATGTGGGACGCGTGCCGCCGGACGCACTGGCCTACCTCATGCGGACCTCGGGATCGAGCGGCCGTCCGAAGGTGATCGGCGTCACCCACCGCAATGTGCTCGACCTCGCGGCGGAGCCGCGCTTCGGTGCCAACGGGGACCTTCGTGTGCTGCTCCACTCTGCAGAAGCGTTCGACGCCAGCGTCTTCGAGCTGTGGGTGACGTTGCTCAACGGCGGACAGGTCCTGCTGTGGCCCGAGCCGGAGCTGGACATCGCCACGTTGTCGCAACTCGTCACCGGGCGGCAGCTCACCCGGATTTGGCTCACCGCGGGCGTCTTCGCGGCGGTCGCCGCCGAGCACCCGCAGGCGCTGCGAGGGCTACAAGAGGTTTGGACCGGAGGCGACGTCGTTCCCGTGGAGGCAGTAAGCCGTGTCCTGGTGGCGTGTCCGGGGATCTCGGTGGTCAACGGTTACGGCCCCACTGAGACCACGGTGTTCGCGACCAGCCACGCCGTCGGCGATCCGGTTGGCCTCACTTCGGATGTGCCGATCGGACGGCCACTGCTCGGTGTTCGAGCCTACGTGCTGGACGACAGCCTACGGCCGGTGCCGCAGGGGCAGATCGGTGAACTCTACATCGGCGGAGCGGGAATCGCGCGCGGGTACGCAGGGCAGCCGGCGATGACCGCGGAACGGTTCGTCGCCGACCCGTTCACCGGCGAAGGCAGCCGGATGTACCGCTCCGGCGACCTCGTCCGCGCCGGCGCGGATGCTGCGCTGCACTTCGCCGGGCGTGCGGACGACCAGGTCAAGATCCGCGGTTTTCGGGTCGAGCCGGGCGAGGTCGAAGCGGCTTTGCTGCGATTTCCCGACGTGGCTCGCGCAGCCGTCACCGTTCGCGAAAACGGCACCGGGCAACGGGCACTCGCGGCGTATGTGGTTCCAGCCGAGGGATGTGCTCCGGAGCCGGCCGAACTGCGTGCGCGACTCGGCGCACAGCTGCCTGACTACCTGGTCCCGGAAACAGTGCTGCCGATGTCGTCGTTCCCGGTCACGGCCAACGGCAAGCTCGACCGCCGCGCGTTGCCGGATCCGCCGGTGCCAGGACGCGCCGGCGGAAGCGGGAAGACACCCGGCACCCGGCGCGAGGAGCTGTTCGCCGGCCTGGTCGTCAGCGTGCTCGGCATTGCCGAAGCACCGGTCGATCAAGGGTTTTTCGAGCTGGGGGGTGATTCCATCTCGGCACTGCGGCTGGTCGCCCGCGCGGCCGGCGCCGGCTGGGGCATCACCCTGCGTGACGTGTTCGCCTGGAACACCATCGCGGAACTCGCCCAGGCGGCGCGGCCGGTCCAGCCCCTCGAGACAACGGCGGTTCCCGGACTCGAGCCCGCGCGCCTCGATGACGACGAACTGGCGATGGTGCAGTCGGAACTGGGGAGTGACGCGTGAGCCGGCCCGAGGTCGCGGAAGTTCACCCGCTCGTGCCTCTTCAAGCGGGAATGCTCTTCCACAGCCTTTACGACGAAAACAGCACGGACGTCTACATCGTCCAGTTCGCGTTGGAGCTCACCGGTCCTTTGGACGTGAGCTTGCTGCGCGAATCGTGCGAAGTCCTGATCGCGCGCCACGCCGCATTGCGCTCGGCTTTCGTCCACCGCCGGACTGGTGAGCCAGTGAGGGTCGTCGCCAAAGGGGTTGCGATCCCGTGGCGCGAGTACGACCTGACCACAGGGGGCGCCGGGGCACAACGGTCCCGCGAGGACGACGTCTTGGCCGACGAGCGGGCGCGGCGCTTCGCGATGACCCGCCCGCCGCTGGTGCGCTTCGCCTTGATCCGGTCGGCACCGGAAAGGGCGGTGCTCGCGGTGACGGCGCACCACGCGATCCTCGACGGCTGGTCGGTGCCGCTGGTACTCGAAGAACTGCTCGAGCTGTACGCTCACGGCGCCGATCCGTCGGCGCTCCCGCCGGTGGCACCCTACGCCGGCTACCAGCGCTGGCTCGACGCTCGCGACGACGTCGCCGCCGGGAATGCCTGGCAGGTCGCGCTGTCCGACCTGGCCGGTCCCACCCTGGCCGCACCCGGCGCCGGCCTCGGCAATCCCGCTGCACCTCGCCGCCTGACCGCGGTGCTGCCCGAAGCCGAAGTCGGGCTCCTCGGCGACGTCGCCCGCAGCCGGAACCTCACCCCGAGCACGATCCTGCAAGGGGTGTGGGCGTTGGTGCTCAGCGCCATGACGGGTGTTCGCGATGTCGTCTCGGGGATCCAGGTCACCGGCAGGAACGCGGAAGTAGCCGGTATCGAACGTCTGGTCGGGATCGTGATGAATACCGTGCCGATGCGTGCTCGCCTAAACCCCGCGGAGCCCGCCGCCGAGTTCTTCGCACGCCTGCAGCTCGAACAGGCCGGCCTGTTCGAACACCATCACCTCGGCCTTCCCGATATCCAACGTGCGGCCGGTTTCGAGGAACCTCTTTTTGACACCACCTTCGTATACGAGAACATTCCCTATGATGCCGCGGAGCTGGCGAATATCGTGCCGGGTCTGGCGGTGAGGTTGCTGGACGACGACGCGGATCCGGAAGCCACGCACTATCCGTTGAACTTCGTCGTCTTCCCGGGCCCGTCCCTGCGTTTCGAACTGGGGTACCGGCCGGACGTCATTTCGGGAAGAACCGCGTCGATCTGGCTGGATCTCTACCTCAAGACGGTGCGGCGGATCTTGCGCGACCCGAACCAGCCGCTCGGTCGGTTGCCCGCTCTTCCCGGACGGGACGAGGTCGGCTCGACCGGTACCTTGCCGCCGGCTTCGCCGTCGCCGTCATCGCTCGTCGACGTCTTCACCGGACAGGTCGAGCGAACTCCCGATGCCGTCGCGATGGTGGCGGACGGACAACGCATCACCTTCAGTGAACTGGGCGTGCGTGTCGAGCGGCTGGCTCGCGAACTGCACCGGCACGGTGCCGTGGCGGACCGGTTCGTGGCTGCCGCGGTGCCGCGATCGGCCGATGCTCTCGTCGCCGTGCTGGCGATCCTCCGGTCCGGAGCGGCGTACCTGCCGATCGATCCCGACCAGCCGGGCGGCTGGATCGCCGAGGTGCTCGCCCGGACCGGTCCGGTCGTCGGGCTGACGACCGCGGATCTGGCCGTGGCGTTGCCCGGGATACCCGGCGGCCGCTGGATATCCGGTGTGGACGGGGAGGGTCCCGGGAGCGACGCCGCGTTGCCACCGCACGGCGCTGGGTGTGCGCTCGCGTATGCCATTCCGACCTCTGGATCCACGGGGCAACCGAAGATCGTTCTGGTCGAGCAGCACAGCCTGAGCAACATGTTCCACAGTCACGAACGGCACTACTACGCGAAAGAGGCAACGGGAAACACCCGCCTCCGGGTCGCCTTGACCTACGCGATGACGTTCGACGGGTTCTGGTCACCGTTGTTTTGGATGGTCGCCGGGCACGAGTTGCACCTCCTCGACGACACCGTGCGCAAGGACACCGAGGCACTGGTCGCCTACGTGCACCAGCACGCCCTCGATGTCGTGGAGACCACGCCCAGCCACGTGGAACTGCTGCTGAGCGGAGGCCTGCTCGAAGAACCCGGGCCGCGGGTGCTGGCTTTGGGCGGAGAGCCGATCTCACCGGAGTTGTGGTTGCGGTTGCGACGCGCCGACGTGTCGGCTTACAACATGTACGGACCGACCGAATGCACCATCGACCCGCTGTACTGCCGGATCGACGACGTCGAGCGGCCCAGCATCGGTGAACCCGCGGACAACAACCGGATTCACGTCCTCGACACCTTTCTCCGGCCGGTGGCCGAGGGAGTGGTCGGTGAGCTGTACATTTCCGGAGAAGGCGTGGCCCGCGGTTATGCCGGGCGTCCGGGTGCGACCGCCGAGCGATTTGTGGCTTGTACCGCCGGCAACGGCGAGCGGATGTATCGCACCGGCGACCTCGTACGTCGGGATTCCGGTGGCGAGCTGTGCTTTGTCGGTCGCGCCGACGACCAGGTCAAGATCCGCGGGTTCCGGGTGGAACCGCGTCAGGCGGAACTGGTGATCGCGGCGCTGCCGGAAGTGGCTCAGGCGGCCGTCGTCGTCCGCGCCGATCAGTTCGGTGACCCCCAGCTCGTGGCGTACGTCGTGCCCGCTCCAGGGAGCTCGGTCGACCCGCACGGTGTGCGCACCGAGGTGAGTTCGGTCCTGCCGGCACACATGGTGCCCGCGGTGGTCGTGGCATTGGACGTGCTCCCGACGACGACATCGGGCAAATTGGACCGGCGCGCGTTGCCTGCGCCGAAGTGGACGTCCCAGGCGGCCCGGGCCGCTAGGACGCTGCTTGAGGCAGTCGTCGCGGACGCGTTTGCGGCGGCGCTCGACGTTGCAGCGATCGACCCGGACGACGATTTCTTCCGCCTGGGCGGACATTCGCTGCTGGTCACGAAGCTCGTTGGGCGGCTGCGATCGGCACTGCGAACCGAGATCAGCGTCCGGGATGTTTTCGACCACCCCACCGCGGCCGGACTCGCTCTGCTGCTGGACGGCCGGGCCGGGCGGGTGGCGCCGCCGCGCCTGGAGCCCCGCCGACGCCCGGCCGAGCTGCCGCTGTCTGCTCCGCAACGGAGACTCTGGGCGCTGGCGCAGATCGACGGTACCAGTGCCCCGTACAACGTTCCCTCGGCGTGGCGCCTTCGTGGCGGCGTCGATCGCGTCGCTCTGGCTTCGGCGATCGGTGACGTGGCACTTCGGCACGAGGCCCTGCGTACGGTGTTCCCGGTTACGAACGGCGAGCCGCGTCAGCGGATCCTGGACCGGCTTCCCGGGGTCGAGTTCCTGGAGTGCGTCGACGAGAAGGAGCGGCGAAGCCGCATCGCCGAAGCCGAACGCGCCCCCTTCGACCTTTCCGGGGAACTGCCGATCCGGGTTCGGCTCTGCAGCGTCGGCGATCAGGACCATGTTCTGTCCGTGGTGATCCACCACAGCGCAACGGACGGATGGTCGGCCGGCCCATTCGCCCTCGATCTCGCAGCGGCCTATGAAGCGCGGGTGGCGGCAACCGCCCCGGCATGGTCTCCGCTGCCGGTTCAATACGCCGATTACACGCTGTGGCTCGAAGAGTTCCTGAGCGCTCCGCGTGACTCCGGCACCCTGCGTACGCAACAACTGCGCTATTGGCGCACTGCCCTCGCCGGGCTGGCCACCGTCACGAACCTGCCGACGGACAGGCCGCGGCCGGCTCGCCGAAATCACGATGGTGACCATGTGCGCGCTGTTCTGGGCACGTCGTCGCACAACGCGTTGCGGGACCTCGCTCGGCAACACAACGTCACGCTGTTCATGGTGGTCCAGGCAGCGCTGAGCCTGGTGCTGTCCCGCCTCGGTGCCGGCTCCGACATTGCTGTCGGAACCCCGAGCGCGGCCAGGGCCGACCCTGCGTTGGACGGGATGGTCGGCTTCTTCGCAAACACAATGGTGCTACGCACGGACGTTTCGGGCGAGATCACTTTCGCGGAACTCCTCACCAGGGTTCGTGCGGCGGATCTCGAGGCGTTCGCGAACGCCGACGTCGCGTTCGACGAAGTCGTGGGAGCGATCGACCCGGCCCGGCTGCCGTCGGTCCACCCTTTGTTCCAGGTCGTACTGGTCGCGCGCGACACCGGAGCGCCCGCTCTGAAGCTGACCGGTTTGGCGGTCGAGGAAGAGCCTCCGGCGCATGTGGCAGCTCGGTTCGACCTGACCTTCGAGTTCGGTGTCGTGTCCGGTGACGAACTGGAACTCGCCCTGGTATACGCCGTCGATCTGTTCGATCGGGCGACTGCGAATGCCATGGTGGACCGCCTCGGTCAAGCGCTGCTGACGGTCGCCGACGCCCCCACCATTCCGATCCGGCAGGTGGACGTCCTCCTGCCGGAGGAACGAGGGCGGATCGCCAAGGCCGCCGTCGGCCGGTCGCCCGGCGAGTGCCTGCACGAAGTGTTCCAGGATCGGGCTCGGGCCACGCCCCAGGCGATCGCCGTCATTGCCGGCGACGAGCGGCTCACCTACGCCGAACTGGACTCCCGCGCCGACCGCCTCGCCAACCACTTGCTCGCGCGGCCCCTCACCGGCCCGGTCATCGGCATCCACCTGGAACGAGGGCCGGAATTGCTCGTGGCTCTGCTGGCCGTGCTCAAGGCCGGTCGGGCGTACGCGCTGCTGGACGTGGAGTTTCCACCGGAGTGGGTGGCCACCGTCGCCGGCGACTCCGGAATGAGCTTGGTGCTGTCCACATCCGCGCGCGCCCGGACAGTCGAGTGGCGCGGTGTCGAAGTTCTGAACTTGATGGCCGAGGCACCTCTGCTCCCCGAAACATCCTCGTCGAGCTCCGCTGTTTCCGTGGACCCGGATGCGCCGGCTTGTGCGATGTTCACCTCCGGTTCGACCGGCCGGCCGAAATGCGTCCTGGCCCCGCACCGTGCCCTGACCGGCACCTACCTCGGCCAGGACTACCTGAGTTTCGGCGCGGACCAGGTATGGCTCCAGCTGTCACCGGTCTCCTGGGACGCGTTCGCGCTGGAGGTCTTCGGCGCCCTGCTTTTCGGCGGCACGACGGTGCTGTACCCGGGTGCGCAGATCGACCTCGACACGGTCGCGCACCTCGTGGCCGAACACGGGGTGACGTCCTTGCAGCTGTCGGCAAGCTTGTTCAACCTCCTCGTGGACGAACGGCCGGAGGTGTTCGACGGACTGACCCAGGTCATGACCGCCGGCGAGGCCGCGTCGGCAAGCCACGTCGCCACCGTGCTCGCCCGGTGCCCGCGATTGCGAGTCGTGAACGGCTACGGGCCGGTCGAGACACTGGGATTCTCCACCGCCCACGACATCGTCCCGGCCGATGTCGAACGCGGCTCGATTCCCATCGGGCATCCGGTGGCGGGCAAAGCCGCCTTCGTGCTCGACACGGAGCTGCGGCCGGTGCCGGACGGTGTACCCGGCGAGTTGTACCTCGGGGGAGTGGGGCTGGCGCGGGGTTATCTCGGCCGGGCGGCCGGCACCGCCACGCGCTTCGTGGCTTGCCCGTTCGGCCCGGCCGGGGCGCGGATCTACCGCACCGGCGACCTCGTCCGCCGGACCCGGACCGGGGTTCTCGAGTACCTCGGCCGCCTCGATGACCAAGCCAAGGTCAACGGGTTCCGCGTGGAACCCGGCGCGGTCGAGCAAGCTCTGTCGGGCATTTCCGGCGTGCGGCGTGCGGCGGTGGTGGTGCGCGACGACCGATGGGGAAAACCCGCGTTGACAGCGTACGTGGAGGGCACAGACGTCGACCCGGCACGCCTTCGTGCGGCGTTGTCGGAGGTGCTGCCCCGGCACCTGGTCCCCACGGCTTTTATCGGGCTGGCCGACCTGCCGCTGACCACCAACGGGAAGCTCGATCGGGGTGCGCTCCGGCAACCGCACTTCGAAGCCGACGAAGGGCGGCGCCCGGTGGCCACCTCGGAGGAAGCGCTCCTGGCCACCTTGTTCTCCGAGGTACTCGGCGTTCCCGAAGTGGGACCGGACGATGACTTCTTCGCCTTGGGCGGGCACTCGGTATCGGCGATCCGGCTGGCTGCGCGAGCTCGTTCCGCGAACCTCGTGGTCACCGCGCAGCAGGTGTTTGCCCACCCGACCGTCGCCGATCTGGCGACGCACGTGACGCGGCCGGATCCGGGCGACTCGCAGCCGCACCTGGACGGCTCGCTCGAACTGGACGCCGACGAACTGGCCGAGGTCGCCTCCTGGCGTAACGCCACCACTCCGGACCCGGCGGAAAGCGAGTGAACGTGCGCGACCCTGTTGCCGAAGAAGTCCTGCCCTTGTCGTCCCTCCAAGAAGGACTCTTCTTCCACGCCCAGCACGACACCCAGGGCCCCGATGTCTACCTCGTCCAATCCGGACTGGTGCTGGAAGGAGCGATCCGGGAGCAGGAGCTCCGAGCCGCATGCGACCGCGTGGTGCAGCGCCATTCCGCGTTGCGGGCGGGTTTCCTCGGCTTGTCCTCGGGACGGATCGTCCAGGTCGTGCCCGCCGCCGTCACCGTGCCGTTCGAAGTGACAGATCTCTCCCACGTTCCGGCCGCCCGGCAGCGAAGCGAGCTGACCGATCTGCTCGATCGCGACCGCCTCCGGCGGTTCGACCTCGGGAACGCTCCCGCCCTGCGATTCCTCCTGGTCCGGCTGGGGCGACGACGTGCGGCTCTGGTGCTGTCGATCCACCACATCCTGGTGGACGGCTGGTCCATGTCGGTGTTGTGGCGCGATCTCATGCGTGCGTACTCGGGGGTCGAGTCGGCGCCGCCGGCGAACTACAGTGCCTATCTGGGCTGGCTCGGCCGGCAAAACCGCACCGACGCCATCGAGGCATGGCGGTCAGCGCTGGCGGGGCTGGACGAGCCGGCGCTGGTCGTCCCCGACACGGGCGAGCGGACCGCCGCATTGCCGTCGAGGATCATCACCGAATTGCCGGCCGGCCTGACGGCCGCACTCGACCGGGAGGCACGGGCACGGCGGCTGACGCTGAACACGATCGTGCAAGGTGTCTGGGGCCTGTTGCTGTCGAACCGGCTCGGCAGGCGTGACGTCGTGTTCGGGGCGACCGTATCGGTCCGGCCGGCGGAGGTACCCGGGGTCGAGGACATGGTCGGCCTGCTGGTCACCACCGTCCCCGTCCGGGTCACCGTCGACCCGGGAGAACCGCTCACGCGGATGTTCACCCGGATCCAGCGGCAGCAGTCGGCCCTGATCGCGCACCACCACCTCGGCCTGGCGAACATCCAGCGGGCGGTCGGACTGGGGGACCTTTTCGACACGGTCATCGTGTTCGAGAGTCAGCCGGCCGGAGAGCCGGAGGTTTTCGGTGCTCTCCGAGCCACCGCGCTGCCTGACGACAGCAAGTCCGGGGTCATGCATTACCCGCTCAGTCTTGCCGTTCACCCCGGGGAACAGATGTCGTTGCACCTCAGCTTCCGGGCCGACCTGATCGACCGGGACGCCGTCGACCGGCTCGCCGCGGGACTGGTGAGCGTCATGGAAACCGTGGTGGACGATCCGGATCGCGTCGCCGGCCGGCTCGAGCGGGCGCCCGTCGGTACTGGCGCGCGGCTCGCCGGAGCCGACAGCCCGACCGTTCGTCCGGTACCCCGCACGACGCTGCCCGAACTGTTCCAGGAGCAGGCCGCCCGGACGCCCGGAGCGACCGCGGTCGTGCACAAGGGGCACACGTTGACCTACCGCGAGCTGGACCGGCGCGCGAACCGGCTCGCCCGGGTCCTTCGGCTGCGCGGCGTCGAGCGCGGACACGTCGTGGCGGTTGCCCTGCCCCGCTCCCTGGAACTGATGATCGCGTTGTACGCCGTGCACAAGGCAGGCGCCGCGTACCTGCCCGTCGATCCGGATCTCCCGGCGGAGCGGGCCGGGATCATGTGCGCCGACGCCCGGGCGACCGTCACCGTGACCGAACGAACCTACGAGGAGCTGGTGAAAGCCGTGCCCGGGCGGCTCACGCTCGGTGCCGCCGCGCCCGAGGACCCTGCTTACGTCATCTACACGTCGGGTTCTACCGGACGGCCCAAGGGGGTCGTCGTGCCCCACAGCGCGATCGTCAACAGGCTGCTGTGGATGCAGGACCACTTCGGGCTGGAGCCGGGCGAGCGGGTGCTGCACAAGACACCCGTCGGCTTCGACGTGTCCGTGTGGGAGCTCTTCTGGCCGTTGCTGGCCGGTGCCACCGTCGTTCTGGCCGATCCGGGCGGGCACACCGATCCCGCTTACCTGGCCCGGTTGATCGAGACGGAGAAGGTGACCACCGCCCACTTCGTGCCGACGATGCTGGATGCGTTCATCCGCGCACGTGAAACAACAGGGACCAGGTTGCGCCGTGTCATTTGCAGCGGTGAACAGCTCGATCGGGAGCTGGCCGGCCGCGCCCACGCCGTGCTGGGAGTCGCCCCGCACAACCTGTACGGCCCGACCGAGGCCGCCGTCGACGTGACTGCCTGGCAGTACGATCCGGGAGACCGGCGCGCCGGTGTCCCGATAGGACTGCCGATCTGGAACACGCAGGTTCACCTGCTGGACCACAACCTGCACCCGGTTCCGGCCGGGGAAACCGGCGAGCTGTACCTGGCCGGCGCAGGGCTGGCGCACGGCTACACGGGCCGGCCGGACTTGACCGCGGATCGGTTTGTGGCCTGCCCGTTCGGCGCCTCCGGTGGCCGGATGTATCGCACCGGCGACCTGGGACGCCGTGGTCCGGACGGGGCACTCGAATACCAGGGGCGGGTGGACGACCAGGTGAAGATTCGTGGCGTCCGCGTCGAACCGGACGAAGTCTCCGCCGTGCTGGCCGGCCACCCGGCGGTGCGCAGGGCACTGGTCGTCGCGCGTAAGGCGCCGACGAGCGGGAACCGGCTGGTGGCCTACGTGGTTCCGGCGGAGGCGGCTTCGGCCGATCTCCGGGGTTACCTCGAGGCACGGCTGCCTTCCTACCTGGTCCCCACGGCTTTCGTCGGTCTCGGCTCCATACCGGTGACCGCCAACGGGAAGGTGGACCGGCGCGCTCTGCCGGAGCCTGCGAAGCGTGACGGGCCGCCCCCGCGGCGCCCGCAGAACGCCGGTGAGCGAGCGCTGAGCGCAGCCTTCGCGGAGGTGCTCGGCGTTGCGGAGGTCGGGACGGGCGAAGACTTCTTCGAACTCGGCGGCGACTCGATCTCGTCGATCCACCTGGCGGTGAAGGCACGCGAAGCGGGTTTTGTGGTGACCACGCACGACATCTTCCGATATCGCACCGTCCGGGAATTGATCGTCCACGCTCGTCCCGGTGACCGTCCGCCGGATGGGGAGCCCGTCCCGGCGGCAATGGCACTCGCACCGGCGGAAGCCGAGATCCTCGACCGGCACTACCCGGAACGAGAGGCCGTCTGGCCGGTCTCCCCTTTGCAGGAGGGCCTGCTCTTCCACGCCGATTGCAGCGCCGGCGAAGTCGACGTGCACGTCGTGCAAATCGCGCTCACGCTGACGGGGGAGGTCCGTGCGGCCGACCTGCGCGCGGCGTGGCGAGCCTTGGTGCGCAGGCACGGGGCCCTGCGTGCGGCCTTCCCCCGGCTCCCGTCCGGGCGGCCGGTGCAGGTCCTGCCGAGCGGGGTGGATCCGGTCTGGAGCGAGGTCGAACTCGTCGACGATCTACCGGCCCTGCTGGCGAGTGACCGGCTGACGCCGTTCGACTTGAACTCGCCGACGCCAGCGAGGCTCATGCTCGTCCGCGAAAGCTCCGGGAAAACCACGGTCGTCCTGACCTTGCACCACATCGTCGTCGACGGGTGGTCCATCCCGACGTTGTTGCGCGATCTTTTCGCCCTCTACAAGGGAGACGAGCTGCCCGGTCCCGCTTCCTACGGCGACTACCTGGCGTGGGTGACGAGACAGGATCGGTCGTCGGCGGCCGCTGTCTGGGCGAGTGCGCTGGCCGGCCTGAACCGCGCGGCGCTCGTGGCTCCCGGCATCCGTTCCGCGGCTACCGCCGTGCTGCCGGCTCGGATTTCGACGCAGTTGCCGGTCGAAGCCTCTCGGCGGATCGCCGCGGCCGCGAGAGCCGGCGGGATCACGGTCAACACCTTGACCCAGGTGGCCTGGTCGCTGCTGCTCGCTCGGTTGCTGGACACCGAAGACGTGGTTTTCGGCGCCACGGTATCCGGGCGTTCGCCGGAAGTGCCCGCCGTCTCCGAGATCGTCGGCCTGTTGATCAACACCGTACCCGTGCGGGTGCGGATCCGGCCGGACGAGCGGCTGATCGACCTGTTGACCCGGGTTCAGGACGAACAGTCGGCGCTGGTGGCCCAGCACCATCTAGGGCTCACGGAGATCCATCGCGCGGTGGGCCGGACGGCCCTGTTCGACACAACTGTCGTATTCGAAAACTACCCCATCGACAAGTTCGGCGACTACGGGCAGGCGGGACGAAACCCGCTCGGCGAGATCGGGCTGGACCTGGGATTCGTGGAAATGGCCGCTCATGACGCCTTTCATTATCCCTTGCGCCTCATGGCAGCGTGTGATGATCGCATCTTCCTGCGGATAGATTACCGGGAAGAGTTGTTCGACGAATCTGTGCTGTGGTCGTGGATCGAGTGGCTTGTGCACGTGTTCGAGTCATTCGAAAGTGATCCGAATACGCTGATTCACCGAGTACTGCGCGCAAAGCTCGCCGGATGTCCGATGGTGCCGGCCTCGACGCCCGATCGGCCGGGTGCGGTCGGGCACGAGCCCTCGGTGCCGTCGGAGGCGGGGGTGGAACTCATGCGTCGGCTTCGCCCGATCGCCGCTGAAGTGCTCGGGCTTCCTTCGATCGGGGACGACGAAGATTTCTTCGAGTTGGGTGCGGATTCCTTGGTCCTGGGCCGCCTGGCGGGCGCGTTTCGGGCCGGAGCCGATGTGGAAATCCCGGTGCGGCAGCTGTTCGAGCGCAGCACGCTGGCGGGGGTGATCGATTACTGTGAAGTTGCCGGTCGATTTCCTGGCCGAAGGAGCCCGTCTTCTGAAGACTTCGAGTGCTAGCCAACCGTGAACTTGGAGAAAGTCATGGAAAATCCGTTCGATGATGAACAGGGGCGGTTTCTCGTTCTGGTCAACGATGAAGGACAGCACTCGATCTGGCCCGCCTTCGCGGAGGTACCACTGGGCTGGCGCCAAGTATACGGCGAAGCCGATCGGCGTTCCTGTCTCGACTACGTCGAACAGAACTGGACGGACCTGCGTCCCGCCGGCCTTGCAAGGCAGGACCGGTGATGGGCGCGCCTTCGACCAGCGATCTCCCCGAGTATCTGCTGAGTGAGACGGAGGCACACACCATCTCGATGCTGGCCAGGAGTCTGCGTGAAAGTGTTGCGCACCCGACCTCATCGGCCTTCTACGACGAACACTGGAAAGAACTGGTGGCGCTGCCCCCGGGCCTTCGTGTGTTTCTCGAGTCCATCCGTCGCAAGGAGTCCGGTGGGGCGTTCCTCGTGACTGGTCTGCCGGTAGACGATCATGCGATCGGTCCGACCCCGGCACATTGGAGTACGCCGGCCGGGGATTCTCGGACGCTCGAGCACGAAATCATCCTGGCGCTGTGCGGGCTGTCGCTCGGAGAACCGTTCACCTGGGCCACGCTGCAGTCGGGACGGATGGTGCAGGATATCCTTCCCGTGCGCGGCGACGAGCACCGGCAGAACGGCCACGGCAGCACATCGTTGCTCGAGTTCCACACGGAGGACGGCTTCCATCCGGACCGCTGCGACTACCTGCTGCTTTACGGACTCAGAAATCACGACCGCGTGCCGACGGTCGTCGCTTCGATTCGCGATGTCCGGCTCAGTGCCCGTGATCGAAAGGTGCTGGCGGCCCCGCGTTTCCACATTCTTCCTGATGACGAGCACATCCGGCAGCTTGAGATCCGGAACCCGGCTCATCCGGCGTTGCGGGTGATGAAGCGGATGCGTGATGTTCCCGAGCCGGTCGCGGTCCTCTTCGGCGATCCCGCGCACCCTTATCTGAAAGTGGACCGTCCGTTCATGCGCTGCGCGGGCGACGATCCGGCCGCGGCGCGTGCGCTGAGGCATCTGATGGAAGAGCTCGAACGGGTCCAACAAGACGTGGTCGTCGTTCCGGGAGCGCTTCTGGTCGTGGACAACTACGTCGCCGTGCACGGACGCCGCTCGTTCGTCAGCCGCTACGACGGAACCGACCGCTGGCTGAAGAAGCTCACGGTCCGGCGGGACCTCCGCCGGCCCGTTCTGTCATCGCGTTCGGCCGGCGAATACGTTTTGTACTGAACGGGAGAAGTGCGTGCGAACGGTGATTGTGTCGGGTGCCAGTAGTGGCATCGGAGAGGCGACTGCGGCGCGTTTCGCAGCGGCAGGCGATCACGTGGTCAACTTCGACATGGTAAGACCGGCTGTCCCGGCCGGGTCCTCGATCAGCTGGGAAGAAGTCGACGTTTCGGACTGGGCCGCGGTGGCCGGAGCGGTGGCCAAGGTCGAGTCCGAACACGGCGGCATCGATGTGGTGGTCGCGAACGCCGGGATCAGCATCCGTCACCCAGCACTGGAAATCAGTGAAGAAGAGGCTCGCAGAGTGCTCGAAGTCAACCTTCTCGGGGTCCTGGCTCTGTGGCGCCATGCTGCTCGCGCGATGTCCGCGTCGGCGCGGCCGGGCGTGCTGCTGGCCACGTCGTCGGTGAACGGACTGCGCGGCTATCCCTTGTACGCTGACTATAACGCGTCCAAGGCAGGAATCGGGGCTTTGTGCCGAACGTTCGCCCTCGAACTCGCGCCGTTGATCCGGGTCGCGTGTGTCGCGCCGGGAGCCGTGCTCACGCCGATGCAACGGGCAGAATACTCCGATTCCATGCTGGATGCGGTCAACGGCAGTATCCCGGCGGGCAGGCACGCCGCGCCCGAGGAGATCGCGAACGCCTTCTTCTACTTGGCTTCTCCTGATGCGGCGTTCATCACCGGTCATGAGGTGGTTGTCGACGGAGGCGAGACCGCGGGGGCGACGACCACAGTATTGGCTAAGCCGAACTGATGTCGTGCAGAACGCAACTTCAAGGGGTTCGAGCATGACAGCGACAGACAGCCTCAGGCTGCTCACCGCGCAGTCGGAGGTGTGGGCGGCCCACGAGGTCGATCCGGAAAACCCGCAGTTCAACTGCGCCGGATATCTCGAGCTGTCCGGGCCGTTGCAGCGGGACTTGCTCGACCGCGCGGTCGAGCAAGTGGACTCCGAGTGTGAGGCGCTACGCGTACGCCCGGACCTGGCTCGCACCGATGTCTCCGGCGCGCCGGCCGCCGACGTCGCCGAGGCGGGCGGATTCGGCGTGGAGTTCCTCGACCTCACCGGGGCCGCGTCGGTGGCTGACGGCAAGGACGCGGCCCGGGCGGCAATGGCCGAGGACTTGGACAGGCCCCTGCGGCTCGGCAGCGACTCACTCGTCCGGATGACGTTGTTCCGGCTCGCGCCCGAGCACCACCTCTTCTATCTGCGGTTCCACCATGTCCTGCTCGATGGTTACGGCCAGGCTCTCTATTGGCGCCGGCTCGCCCGGGTGTACTCCGCGCTGGTCACCGGAAACGAACCGCCCCCAGGCTCGTTCGGGCGGCTGCGCGATCTGAGCGGCGAGGAACGCGGCTACGTCGCCTCGGCCGACTTCGCCCGCGATCGGGGGTACTGGCTCGACCGGATGGCCGACCCGCCCGCACGGATGAACCTCGGCGGCACGCCGGAGCCACGTCGACGGGTGCTGCGCACCGCCGGAGACGTCGCGATCGCGATGCGCGAGCTGCACCTGGCCGCCGCGGTCCTCGACGTGCACTGGTCGGTGCTGGGCATCGCCGCGCTCGCCACCTACCTGCACCGGCTGACCGGGCAGGAAGATATGGTGCTCGGATTTCCGGTGCGCGCGCGGACCACGCGGCTGGCACTGACCACGCCCGCCATGCTCGCCAACGAGCTGCCGCTTCGGTTGTCGGTATCTGCGGCCGTCACGACGGCCGAGCTGGTGGTTCAGGCGAATGAGTCCATCGTGCAAGCACTGCGCCACCAGCGCTACCGCGCGGAGGAGGTGCACCGCGCATTGCGTGCCCGGCACGGACACGTCGAATACCCCGCAGTGGTGGCCAATCTCGTCTCGTTCGACAGCGCGCTCACCTTCGGTGCCTGCGCTGCTTCGGTGTGCCAGCTGTCGACGGGACCGGTGCGTGATCTGTCGATGGACTTCTACGGCGGTACCCAGGACGGGCCACTGAGGCTGGGCGTGAGCAGCTCCGGTGCCGTGACCGGTCGGTCCGACCTCGATGCGCACCGAGCTCGCTTCGGCGAGTTCCTGGCGGTCTTCCTCGCTGCGCCCGGGAACTCGCGGCTGAGGTCGCTGGAGCTCCCGGTCGGCAATGAGCGAGCCGGAACCGGGCTGCGGTCACCGGTGCCGTCCGCGACCACGACCTCTCCGGCACAGTGACCGCGCCGCGCGGTACCGCGACCCGTACCTGACCACAAGGGAGATCCGATATGTCCAAGACGGCGGTCTTGCTAGCGGGCCAGGGGGCCTTCCGCCCCGGAATGTTCGCTGGCGAGCGCAGTTCTGCCGAGCTCGACCGGCTCCTCGACACGGCCGACGCGACGGCCGCCGAATTCGGTCGGCCCAGCGTTCGGGACCACCTGCTCGATTCCGCTACCCCGGCCGCGGCGGAGCTGGTCACAGCTGACCCGTTCACTCTCCAGCTGCTGGTGTTCACCGCTGCGGTGGGTGAGTACCACCTGGCGGCCCGGGCGGGAACCCCGGATGTGCTGGTCGGCCACAGCCTGGGCGAACTCGCCGCGCTCACCGTCGCGGGCGCCTTCGACCTCATAGACAGTTTCCGGCTGGTGTGCCACCGGTCGGTCGCTCTGGCCGAGTGCGCGACCGAGCCGGGCGGGATGCTCTCGATGGACCTGCCCGCCGACCGGACCGGGTTCGTCGTCGCCGCCGTGGGGGATCGGAGGGCACGAGTCGCGGTGCTCAACGCGCCGGCACGCACCGTCGTAGCGGGGCCGGACAGCGTGCTCGAGGTGGTGCGCGGCGTGGCCGGGGCGCTCGGGGTGAGGGCGGTTCGGCTGCCCGCGCCGTACGCCTACCACTCGCCTGGGATGGCGTTGGCTGCCGAACAGTTCGCCGAGGACGTCAAGAGTGTCCGGCAACGGCCGCTACGGCTGCCGGTCTACTCCCCGCTGTTGCGCGGATACGTCGACGACTCCGACGACCTGGGCGCCTTGCTGGTCCAGCACCTGACCACGCAGGTGGACTTCGTCGCTGCGATCCGAGCTTTACACGCCGAAGGGGTGAGGACGGTCGTCGAGTGCGGGCACAGCGGCCTGGGCAAGCTGGTGGGCGACTGCGTGCCCTCCGTCAGGGTCGTCTCTTCGGCCGAGACACCCGAATCGAAGAACACTCCGGCCGCTCTTGCCGCCCCCGTCCCCTTGGCCGCGACGGCTTCGAGCGTCGCGGAGGTGGCCGAGCGGCTTCGCCTGTTGTACGCGACGGTCCTGCAGTACCCCCTCGAAGCAGTCGAGCCTGAGGCCGATTTGGAGGCTGACCTGGGCATCGACTCGCTCAAGCAGGCCGAGATGCTGGGCAGGGTCAGGGCGGAGTTCGGGCTGCCCGCCGCTGCTGGCGACGGGCGGCTGATCGCTCATGCCACGCTGGCCGAGCTCGCGGGCACGGTCACGGCCATCCTGACCGCTGAAGATGTGACGCGATGACCACGCGGGGGCACGTCATCGTCGGGGCAGGAGCGTTCGCGCGGGAGATAATCGGTTCACTCGCCGCGGCTGGGGTCGAGGCCTCATCGGTGACACCGGGGACGCCCGTCGCAGCCAACGCGGTGGCGGTGCACGTCGCGGACCTGGCCAACTATCCGATGTCCGAGGTCTGCCGCGCGGCGGCGGTGGCCAAAAGCCCGATTGCGGTGATCGTCGCCGACATACGGACCGGCGCTCCGGGGGACCGCGGTGGCCCAGCCGCCGTGCGTGCCGCTGTCGAGCAGCTGGCAGGGGAAACCCGGGTCAATGCGATCGCCGTGGTCGGTCCGAAGGACCGCGCGATCGGCGCCGAGGTGGCCGCGGCGCTGGTGTACTTGACCGGTCCTCTCGCGGCCCCGCTCAGCGGCCAGTGCCTCACGGTGGACGCCGCACTGATCGGCTCGTCCGCCGGCACCACCCCCAGGTCGGCCCAACCGGATGTTCATCTGCGCGGCACGGATCCGGACGTGGTCGCAGTAGTCGGGATGGGTCTCGTGCTGCCCAGGGTGGCCTCCCCGGATGAATTCTGGAACCTGCTACGCGGCGACGTCACCGTGTTCGGCGAGCCAGGCACGCGCATCGACCTCGACCACGTCTGGTCGGCGGATCCCGACGAGGATGACCACACTTACTCACGGGTGTCGGGCTTCATGGTGCCCTCCGGCGGTGCCAATCCCGATGAGGACTTCACCGAACGCTGGTTGCGGCGCAGCATTACCCAGGCCATGGCCACGGTGAACACGTCGGCATCGGATCGGCACCTGTTTGCCGTGGGCCTCACTGCCGATGGCAGCCACCACCTGGAGCAGAGCCTAGTTGTCCGGGAAGTGCGCAGGCTCCTCGGCGACCGGTTCGACGCGGCGACCGAGCGCCGGCTGCGCTGCCTGTACCCGCTGGCGACCGACTCTCCCGAGCGAATGCTGCCCTATCGTATCGCCCGGCGGGCGGCAGCAAACTTGCCTGTCGACACCGAAGTCGTGGTATTGGACGCCGCGTGTTCGTCGTCGCTCTACACCATCGACATCGGGGCACGGGCACTACGGGCAGGTGAGACCGACGTCGCGGTGTGTGGCGGTGCCTTCGCACTGGGCGTGCAGAACCTCGTGCTGTTCTCGAAACTGCGCGGCCTGTCGCACTCGGGCGAGGTTCGGCCGCTGGACTCTCGCGCCGATGGGGTGCTGTTCACCGACAGTGCGGCCGTGCTCGTGCTCAAAACCCTGTCGCGTGCGCGTACCGACGGAGACACCGTACTCGGCCATGTGATCGGCTTCGGTGGCTCGTCTGACGGCAAAGGGAAGGCTATCTACGCGCCAAACCCGGTGGGCCAGCGGATTGCGCTGCGCCGGGCGTGGGCTGCGGCGGGCGTGGCTCCAGCCGACATCGACTGGGTCATCGCGCACGCCACGGGCACACCCACCGGCGATCGGACGGAACTTTCTGTGCTCGGCGAGCTGGCCGGAGCAGGCGACGGTTGGACGGTGTCGTCCAACAAGTCGGTGGTCGGCCATCCCGGATGGGCGGCGGGCGCGGTCTCCGCCGTGCACGCACTGCTGGCACTACGCCACGAGAGCATCCCCGCGCAACGACACTTCAGCGGCCTGCCGGCCGGGCTTGGCCGCGACGTACCCATCACCGTTCCCACCCAGGACGTCCCGTGGCCGGCCGGGGATCGCCCGCGCACGGTCGCCATCTCGGCCATGGGCTTCGGCGGGACCAACGGGCACCTGCTGATCAGCGACACTGCCCCGGCCACGCCGCCCGACGCTCGAACCGACGCCGCCGAAGACCCCGTCGTCGTGGCCGGGTGGGCCGCGCACCTGCCGAGTGATCCCGATGACGAGCGAGTACGCGAGTGGCTGCGCGGCGGTCCTGCGAGCTGGCCCACGAGGTTTCCCGGGGACTACCGGTTGCCGTCTCCGGTGGACATGCGGCTCGCCCCGTCGGCGATCGCCGCGATGGATCTCAGCCAGGTGATCGCGGTCCGGTGCGCGGACGCGCTGGCTGCCGGCTGGTTCAGTGGTACTGGATTGGCAGAGCGGACCGCCGTGTTCGTCGGCCACAGTGGGCCGACAACGGCCGCGGTGCGCCGTGACACCCGCGCCTACCTCGCTGGCCTGGCGGCCCGCGGCGGCATCGACCGGTTCGATGACCTAGTCGCCGAGCCCGCCCGAACCGTGGTGCCCGCCGCGACGGAGGACTCCTATCCCGGCCTGATGCCCAACATCGTCGCAGCCAGGATCGCCCAGCGGCTGGATCTGCACGGACCGAACATGTCGCTCGACGCAGGCCTGGACTCGTTCACCTCGGCACTGGTCACGGCCACCCGGTCGTTGCGCGACGGCGATATCGACCTCGCGTTCGTGGTCGGTGTCTCCGCGGCAGCGGAGCAAGCGGAACCGAGAGAAGGCCGCGAGTCGGCAGAGGGCGCCGCCGGCGTCGTCCTGACTCGTCGCAGCACCGCGACGAGTCATGATTTGCCCGAGCTGGCGACAGTCCATGTCGGCCGGCCAGGTGCCGGACACGCAGCGATCGGCCGGGACCGTGTGTACCACGGCGCGGAAGGTGCATTCGAGCTGCTGCGGGTACTGCACACGACCACCGGTCAGAGCGTCCTCGCCAATCAGCAGGACGACCGCACCGCGGCCGTCGTCGTCACCGTGCCAAAACAGGACGGCCGAAGCACCAGCCTGCGGGAAGAGCTCACTCGGCACGCCCTCGAGTTGTGGCCGGCCCCGGCTCGGCCGGAGCGTCCGGAAATGCCGGCGATTCCGCCGAACTGCCTCGTTGTCACGGACACGTCGGACGTGTTCGACCGGCAGTCCGCCACCGTGCTCGGGCTCGACACCGATGTTGCGCACGTCGACGCACTCGTGCGCGCGAGCGAGGCACAGCACGTCCGGATCGTGCTGAGCGCGGGCGGGACGTTCGAGGAAGCGCTCACCGCCAATGACCTCGCCTTCGCCGTGATTCGAGCGATGGCCGGGCCGCTGGACGCGGGCGGTAGCCTCGGCGTGCTGCTGCTCGACGGCTTCGACGGCGAGGTGCCGCGCCCGGAGACCGGGCTCAGCACCGGTTTGCTGCGCAGCGTTGAGCAGGAACTGACCGGCTGCGCGGCCTTCGCCGTGATAACCGACTCCGACAACCTGTCGGCCGGGCTGGCCGCACTGGCCGCCGAAAGCGGGCACCATCGGCACCTTCCGGTCACCTACTTGCGTGCCGGCGCCCGCTACGAACTGGTACCGGTACCGCGCCCGGTGAACGAGGCCGATACGGAAGACACTGTCTCCGGGATGGTCATGAACCCGGTGGTACTGGCCACCGGCGGCGCGCGGGGAATTACCGCTCGGCTGGTGAGCGAGCTGCTCACCGGTCGCTCCCCGCGAGGGGTCTGGCTGTTGGGTACGGCGCCGGAGCCAGACCCGAGCGCTCTGGTGGACCTGCCGGACAAGCCCGCCGCCCTTCGTGAGCTTATGGCCCGCTATCCCGGGGAGAAGCTGGCTTCACTCGACCGCCGCTTCAACGAGTCCGTGCGCGCCGCCGAGCGCGCCCGCACCATCCGGGACCTGCGCGTGCGGTTCGGTGAAGACCGCGTGCACTACCGTCGGTGCGACGTGCGTGACGGCGCCCAGGTAGCGGCGGTCATCGACGAGGTGGTCGACGCCGAGGGTCGTGTCGATGTCGTCGTGCACGGCGCCGGACTGCTCCACAGCACCGCCCTCACCCGGAAGACCCTCGATGACTACCGGCTCGTTCGTGACGTGAAGGTGCGTGGTGACCACAACTTGCGCACAGCGCTGGCCACGCGGCCACCGGCGCTGTGGTGCGGACTGAGCTCCGTCGTTGCGTTCGTTGGAATGCCGGGAGAAGGAGACTATCAGGCGGGCAACGAGTACCTGATGCTGTCGGCCGCCACCAGTCGGGCAGCGGGGCGCGACGAACTGGCCATCCTCTCCGGGCTGTGGGTGGAATCGGGTATTGCGTCCAGTTACGCCACCGGGTCGTCATTCACTTCGGGCCTGACCGGCCTCACGCCCCTCACCGACGGGCAAGGCACGGAGTTGTTCCGCGCCGAACTGGCCGGGCGGCACGACCTCGGTGGAGCGCTAGCCGCGACCTGGCTCGGCGAGGCGGAATGGTCGACGCTGCACCGCCGCGCTCCCGGTTTGCGTCACCGGGCGAGCACTCGACCGCCGGTGTTCCTCACCTCGCCGCCCGACACTGACGGCGCCACGGCCACGTGGCGGTGCGTGCTGGACGTGGTCGAGCACCCTTGGTTACTCGACCACCTTGTTGACGAGCGTCCGACCGTTCCGGCCACGGTCATGCTGCAAATCGCCGCGGAAGCCGCGACCGCAATCAGTCCCGGGTTGGTGCCTGTTCGCTTCGCCGACGTCGTGCTGTCGGCGTTCATCCGCGCGCCTCGCGCATCCTGGCCACGTCACCTCGTGGTCACTGCCACCCGGGACGGCGACGTGATCCGCGTGTGCCTCAACAGCGCGCCGCCAGGACGCGTGCCCGCTCGCGAACACGCGCGAATGACCGTGCACCTTGCTGCGGAGTACACACCCGCCCCGCGGGTTACGGTAGCGAGGCCACTTGGCATCCCGGTGCCGGATGTCTATCAACTCGGTGGCTCCCTTCACTTGCAGGGAGTTTTCGGTGGCCTGCGCGACGCCAGGTTGCATGAGGACGGCGGTTCGGCACGATTCGGGATGTCCCGTCACGCAACGCGGTTGGACGACTTCACCGTGCCGAGCGTTGCTCTGGACGCATTGTTGCGTACCTCCGTGCTTGACGGTCAAGATTCGACAACGATCACGGCTGTCGTGCCGACTGCTATTTCCATGATCGAAATTCACGCCGCGGGAAACGACCGGGACTGGAGCAACCGATGCGGTGGCGACGTCGCGTTGCGGTATTATTCAGCTGGCGATAGTGGGTCTAATGAAGGTGTGGCAATGTTGCCGAATGGGACCGTTTTGGCGCGCTTCTGCGGACTTTCATCCGTTTCGAAAGGGTCTGTAAAATTTGACCGGCAAACGGGGATGGTGGCGAGGTAATCCACTTGGGCGTGCGCTCATGATCGCTGCCATCAGCGAATCCTAGAGGCTGTCCTGATTAGCAAATCACTGAGTTTGCGGGGCATGGTGATCATGCATTCATGGCCGGTGGGCAACGACCCTACCTGCGACGGAGACCCGTTGGGCTGTAGTTCTGGGACGGGTGGCAGAATTGTGACTTTCGCGTTCACGTCGGTACAACGGATGTGCGTTCGTGGAATCGACTTTGCAGCTGGGTTGTCCAACTGAATCGGTTGTTGGAAGGACCGCGCGGGGTGATCGGAGAGTAATGTGCGCAGCCAGGCGATATCGGCAGGCGCGACGACCCCGAGTAGGCCAACCGGCGGCGGCTGCTCTGAGGGTGGTGGAATGCGCCACGGGTTCGCGGACTTTGCGGCGAGGTCGATCAACCTCTGCAACCTCGGTAGGGCGTCGATCGCGGTTTCGCCATCCTTCGGGGCAGTGGAGTCGACGTACACCAAGTGCGCAATGCTTTCTGGCGCCAGGTTGGCGGCGGCCGAGATGACTCCGCCTCCGTAGCTGTGTCCCACGAGTACCATGTCTTCGAGATCGCCTTTGTCGATCAGCCTGGCCACGTCGTCTACGTGCGTGTCGAGCCCCACTTCCGGGGTGAGCAGGTGAGCCCGGTCTCCGGTGCCTGTAAGTGACGGCGCAATCACGCTATGGCCGGCGGACTCGAGAAGCGGTACCACTCGATCCCAGCATCGACCGCTGTGCCAAGCACCGTGCACCAGCAAGAACGCCCGGCATGGTCGAGGTGACCTCTCTCTTGCGGTTGAAGACGGATGGGTAATTGATACCGCGCGTTGGAGGCAGGGCGCTCTTTGACATTTAGGATCATCGTGCCACGCCTGCCACATCTCGAATCTTGGCGGTGAAGAGCCGACAGTGCTCCACCACCAAGGGCTTCCGGCCTGTGTTCTCGATTCAGGCGAAGGGTTCGGCCGATGATGACGTTGGGTTCCGGGAAGAGGCGGGGTCGCCCTAGCGGTGCCCCAGCGGGCAACGGTGGTCGGCCGATGTCGAACCAGCCGACGAATGTCCACCATGCCGATGTAGCGGTAGGTCGTTTCTGGTTCGTCAGGAGGACTGTCGGTGACCTTGCGCTGTCCGTCGCCCACCTGACGAAACTAGCAGAAATTCGCTCTGCGATCTGGGTATCTACGCCGCCGTGTTCCGGGGTCAGCGCGACGAGCACGCCTCGGAGAACGCTTACCTAAGGTGCATCTCGGCCTTCTGCCGCGCGGACTCGACGGTCACCTTGACTTTGAGCCCTGAGCGCGGGTCATTCGTCCAAGGCTATCGCGCCGACGGCGTGTGGTGATCGACGAAGCGCAGGCGCACGCTGATGCCGATCGATGAGGAGGTTGCGTTGGGGCAAGTGGTGGTCTACAAACCGTGCGGCTGTAAGGCGCGAGGCGAAGACGGCGGTGAGCCAGGCGACCGGTGTCTTCGGTTGGCTGAGCGGGGTCACGGAGTTGGTATTTTTCCCTGGAGCTGTCATGTGGTCGGGACGGCCGGCGGCATTGGGTGCGTCGTGGCGGCTTCCGGTCTCGTGCGGCCGCGGAGCAGGCGCGGGCGTATCTGCTCCAAGCCGATGTCGGTCCGGGCGGACCGCGGTGACGGCGGGGCAGTGGTTGGACACCTGACTCGAGATGCGCCAGACCCTGAGCTTCAACACCCGCAGGTTGTACACCCAGCAAGTGAACGACTACCTGAAGCCGTACCTCGGGAGTGTGCCACTGCGGTCGTGCACCGTGGCGCGGGTGCAGGCGATGTTCGTGGCGTTGGCCCGGGGGAACGCGACACGTGAACGGCAGCTGTCGTCGGGCCACGTTCGTGCGGATCCGGGGACACTGGATGCGGCGTTGAACGGCGCGATCCGGGTTGGGATGATCGAGCGGAACCCGGCGCACCTGGTGGAGCTGCCGCCGGGGCGGCGGCCACGCGCGGTGGTGTGGACCGAGGCACGGGTCGCGCACTGGCGAGCCACCGGTGAGCGTCCGCCGGTGGCGGTGTAGACCACCCAGCAGACGGGCGAGTTCCTGGGGCGCACGCGCGTCGCCATCCAAAGTATGAGTTGCATCTGGGTAGTCGCGTTGCTCGGATTGCGGCGCGGCGAGGCGTCCGGCCTGCGCTGGTGCGACCTCGACGCTGCGCTCGTGCACGTGTCACACTAGGTCCAGGACCGGGGTGGCCGCACGGTGGTGTGCCCGCCGAAGACTGAAACGAGCGTCCGCGCCTTGGCGCTGGATCATGGCTTGGTGGTCGCGCCGCGGGCGGGTTGCAGCCGGGAATCAATCTCGTGAGCTGTCCGCGGAGGCCCGAGCGCAGCTGTACCTGTTTTCTTGCCGGTGCCGGAATGACGGTACTGCTCGCTTTCCTTCCCCTTGGCGTGCAACTCATCTGGGCCTCACGACCAAGGCGGCAATCCTGAAATTTGCGCCTGACCTCTGCGAAGTGGTCGTCGTCGGTCGGTGGCAGCGGGAGCGGGCGTTCCGCACTCGCTATCAGCGCACCGCGCAATGCTACCGCGCTCCGTAACCCGCACAGTGCGGGTGCCGACAGCGTCAGAACGCTCGGCGCGAAGGTGTTGCTGGACTTCGCAGCCGAGATGAACGGGGAATAGGCTGGGGCGGGCATCCGCTGGCGAGGTACCTACATCGCCTTGTAACAGCACATTTACGACGTGCGGTACGGGCTGGCATCGCCGGCCCGCCGATCAGGCCGCGGTGCTCCTCGCACGCTCCTGCAGGAGTGAGTTGGAGCCGGCTGAAGCGAGGGACCGGACGTGCGCGTCGTCGAAGGGTTCGTTGTGACGGACTGATTCGAACTCACACGCTTGACCTGGGCAAACGCGTCCGCCGAGTCGCTGCTTCGACTGGAAATATGACGCTGACCTGGGAAATCTCCGTGCCCCCGGTGAGATTCGAACTCACACTGGACGGGTTTTGAATCCGTTGCCTCTGCCAGTTGGGCTACGGGGGCGTGACGTCGTGACTCTACGGGATCACCGCACCCCACCCGCCTCCGGGTCGGCGTCCCAAGGCGACCCCAGTGTCACGCCCGCCACTACGTGGTGAACGCCATCTCTGCTTCTGGATCGTTCCCGGTAGGCTTCAGGTTCGCGGAACGCCGCGAGATGCCACCGCCCAGCCGAGTCTTCAGGAGGACCCCGGTGACCGATCAGGCTACCGAGGCCAACGGTGCCGCCACCGTGCCGCAGCGTCGGGTGCTCGTTGCGGAGGATGAGGCTCTCATCCGGCTCGACCTCGTCGAAATGCTGCGTGAGGAGGGCTATGAGGTCGTCGGGGAGGCGGGGGATGGCGAGCAGGCCATCTCGCTGGCCACCGATCTGAAGCCCGATCTCGTGATCCTCGACGTCAAGATGCCCAAGCTGGACGGGATCGAAGCCGCCGCGAAGATCACCGGGGACCGGATTGCTCCCGTGGTCATTCTCACCGCCTTCAGCCAGCGGGATCTCGTCGAACGCGCGCGGGATGCCGGGACCATGGCCTACCTCGTCAAGCCCTTCGCCAAGCGGGACCTCGTGCCCGCCATCGAGCTCGCCGTCAGCCGGTTCTCCGAGCTGCAGGCCCTCGAGGCCGAGGTTGCCGGGCTCACCGACCGGCTCGAGACGCGGAAGGTCATCGACCGCGCCAAGGGTCTGCTCATGAGCCGGCAGGGGCTCACCGAGCCCGATGCCTTCCGGTGGATCCAGCGCACCGCCATGGACCGCCGGACCACCATGAAAGCCGTGGCCGAGGCCGTCGTCGAAAGCATCGGAAGCTAGCCGGACCGACGGCCGGCAGGCAGAATCACCGAGGTGAAACTCCGCCTGCTGGCCGTCGTCGTCCTCATCAGCGCAGCAGGCTGCCAGGCCGAACAGCCCAGCACGCCCGCACAGAAGACCTACGAGCTGCCGCCGCGCCCGGTCCGCCCCGACGAGACCGCCCTCGAGCTGCCGCCGGCCAAGAACGGTGACACCGAGTTCACCCTCATCGGCCTGGCCGCCGGGCTGCCCAGCATCACCGGGAGCCACACGGAGTTCCCCGCGAAGGGCCAGTTCGTGCGGTTGCGGCTCGTCGTCACCAACACCGGCACCTCCAGCGTCCTGTTCGACACCAAGCGCCAGCTGCTCGTCGACGACGAAGGCGTCGCGCACGCGCCCGAAGAGCAGGCCATGACCATCAAGCGCCAGCCCGCCCAGTTCGACCTCGGGCACGGCGTGCGCGTCGAGTTCGACCTCTACTGGGACATCCCCAAGGACCGGAAGCCGATCACGCTCCGGGCCTTCGGCGGGCCGAGCATCACCGACATGAAGAACGTCACCGGCACCGACATCAAGCTGTGAAAAGGGGCCCGGCACGCCAGTGCCGGGCCCCCGAAAAGCACCTCAGACGCCCAGGTCGCCACCGAGGTAGGCGGCACGGACCTGCGGGTCGTCCAGCAGGTCGGCCCCGCGGGCGCTCTTGACCACGCGGCCCGTCTCGAGCACGTACGCCCGGTCCGACAGCTTCAGCGCCTGCTGGGCGTTCTGCTCCACCAGCAGCACCGTCGTGCCGCGCTTGTTGATCTCCCGGATGATGTCGAAGATCTGCGCGATCAGCATCGGCGCCAGGCCCATCGACGGCTCGTCGAGCAGCAGCACCTTCGGCTTCGTCATCAGCGCGCGGCCGATGGCGATCATCTGCTGCTCGCCGCCCGACATCGTGCCGCCGAACTGCGTCCGGCGCTCGTTCAGCCGGGGGAACAGCTCGTAGACCTCGTCGAGGTCGGCCTGGAGGTCGTCCTTGCGGGTGTAGGCACCCATCAGGAGGTTCTCCTGCACCGTCATGCCGGGGAACACGCCCCGGCCCTCCGGCGACTGGCCGATCCCGAGCAGCACGCGCTTGTGCCCCGGGGTCTTCGAGATGTCCTGGCCGTTGAAAAGGATCTTGCCGCTGGTCAGCGGGCGCAGGCCCGAGATCGTCTTGAGCGTCGTGGTCTTGCCGGCGCCGTTGGCGCCGATCAGGGACACGATCTCGCCCTCGTCGACCTGGATGCTCATGCCCTTGAGGGCGGCGATCTTGCCGTAGTGGACGTTGATGTCCTGGACGTCAAGAAGCATCTTCGGCCACCCCCAGGTACGCCTCGATGACCTTCTGGTTGGTCTGCACTTCCTGAGGGAGCCCTTCCGCGATCTTCTGCCCGAAGTCCAGCACGGCCAGCCGGTCGCTGATGTGCATGACCAGGCCCATGTCGTGTTCGATGAGCAGCACGGTCCGGCCGTCGTCCCGGATCTTGCGGATCAGCGCCTGCAGGGCGTTCTTCTCCGCCGGGTTCATGCCCGCCGCGGGCTCGTCGAGCAGCAGGAGCTTCGGGTCGGTGGCCAGCGCCCGCGCGATCTCCAGCCGGCGCTGGTCGCCGTAGGAGAGGTTCTTCGCGGTCTCGTGCTCCACCTTGCCGATGCCGACGAAGTCGAGCAGCTCACGCGCCCGCTCGCGGCCGCGCTTCTCCTCCTTGCGGTGCCACGGCAGGCCGAGCACCGCGCCGATCGCGCCGGTCTTGTGGTGCGCGTCGGCACCGACCATGACGTTCTCGAGCGCCGACATGTTGTGGAACAGCCGGATGTTCTGGAACGTCCGGGCGATGCCGCGCTTGGTGACCTGGAACCGCTTCATGCCGTCGATGCGGTCGCCGTCGAAGCGCACCTGGCCCTCGGTCGGCTGGTAGACGCCGGTGACCACGTTGAACACCGTGGTCTTGCCGGCGCCGTTCGGGCCGATGAGCGCGAAGATCTCGCCTTCGTTGATGGAGATGTTCACTTCGCGCAGGGCGGTGACACCGCCGAAGCGCATCGTGATGTTGTCGAGCTCGAGCAAGGGAGTCACTTGGCCACCTCCGCCGCGGCTTCGGTGTCCGGTCCGGCCACTTCGCCACCGAGCGAGCCCATGCCGCCGGTGCCTTCCCGTAGCTCGGCTTTTCGTTGTCGTGAGGGCAGGATGCCTTCGGGCCGTAGTGCCATCATCAGCACCAGGACGGCGCCGAACAGCAGGATCCGGAACTCCTCCGGGCCCTTGTCGATCAGCTTCCGCGTCAGGTGGTCCAGCCATTCGATCGCGCGAAGCCGTTCGGGGATCCACGCCACCAGGAACGCGCCGAGGATGACGCCCGGCAGGTTGCCCGCGCCGCCCAGCACGACCGCGGCGAGGATCGTCGCGGACAGGATGAACGGGAAGTTGTCCGGGGCGATGAACACGGCTTTGCTGGCGTAGATGCCGCCCGCGAAGCCACCGATCATCGCGCCGATCGCGAAGGCGAGCAGCTTGAACTTGAACGTCGGCACGCCCATCAGCTCGGCGGCGTCCTCGTCCTCGCGGATCGCGGCCCACGCGCGCCCGACCCGGCTCTTCTGCAGCCGCACCGAGAACACGATCACCAGCACGATCGCGACCAGGATCAGGTAGTAGTACGGCGCCGGGTCGAGCAGGAACTCCATGCCGAAGACCGGCGACGGGTGCGGGATGTTGGTGATACCACGGGCGCCGCCGATGCCGTCGGTGTTCTGCGCGGTGATCCGGACGATCTCCCCGAACCCGAGGGTGACGATGGCCAGGTAGTCACCGCGCAGCCGCAGGGTCGGGGCGCCGAGGATGACGCCGGACACCGCGGCGAGCACGATCCCGACCAGGATCGTCGGCCAGACGTTCCAGCCGAACTTCGTGCCGAAGATGGCGACCGTGTAGGCGCCGATCGCGAAGAACGCCACGAACCCGAGGTCCAGCATGCCGGCCAGGCCGACCACGATGTTCAGGCCGATCGCCAGCAGGATGTAGGTCCCGATCGGGAAGATCAGGACGCTCGTCCAGTCCGAGGCGGGCGACATGAACGAGCCGATCCAGGGGGCCGGGAGGATCAGCGCGAACACGATCAACGCGATGTAGACGAGGTAACGCTGCCACATCGGCGCGTGCCCCCACCACTCGCGTGCCCCGTTCACCGGGTGGAACGAGCGGCGCGTGTTTTCCTGGGTAGTCACACCGTCGCCTTTCATGCGCGAGCTCGCTGGAGGGATTCACCGAGAATGCCGGTGGGGCGGAACATGAGCACGAGCACGAGGACCACGAACGCGGTGACGTCCTTCCACTCGGATCCGAGGAAGATCGCGCTCCAGTTCTCGACCAGGCCGAGCACGATGCCGCCGAGGAGCGCGCCGCGCAGGTTGCCGATACCGCCGAGCACGGCCGCGGTGAACGCCTTGATCCCGAGCACGAAACCGACGCGGTAACCGGTGTTTTCGAGTTCCATCAGGTAGAGCGCGGAGGCCACACCGGCCATCGCGCCGCCCAGCAGGAAGGTGATCCGCACGATGCGGTCGATCGAGACGCCCATCAGCACGGCGGCCTCGGGGTCCTGGGCGGTGGCCCGGATGCCGCGGCCGATGCGGGTGCGCCGCACCAGCTGGTCCAGCACCACCATGACGATCACCGCGCCGATGATGACCAGGACCTGGTCGGTGCGGACGACGGCGTTGCCGACCGGGAACAGCGTGTCGCGGTCGACGAACCGCGGTGCGGCCTGCGGGACGCGGCCCGATTTTCCGAACACCTTGGGAATGATGATCAGGGCGAAGAGTTCCTGGAGGAACACCGACGCGCCGATCGCCGAGATCAGGGCCGCGAGCTTCGACGAGCCGCGCTTGCGCAGCGGCCGGTAGGCAACCTGTTCGAGCACGACGGCGGAGCCGCCGGACACGAGCCCCGACACGACCATGATCAACAGCAGCATGAGGATCATCGCACCGAAGCCCAGTGCCATGTTGCCGGAGGTGGCGATGCTGGCCAGGATGAACAGGGACGTCATCGTCCCGATCATGAAGATTTCGGAGTGGGCGAAGTTGATCAGCCGCAGGACGCCGTAGACCATTGTGTAGCCGAGGGCGACGAGGGCGTAGATGGAGCCGAGAACCAGTCCGCCGATGGTGCTGCCGAGGAACTGGTCTTGCAGGGTCTGCAACATGACGTGAGCGCCTTACGAGACAGGGCGAGGACAGGGATACGGGCCGGGAGCGGGGGTGCTGTGGTCACCACAGCGCCCCCGCTCCCGTCGTCAAGTGCTATTCCTGTTTCGTCAGCCGGTGATCTTGGCTTCGGTCGACGCGCCGAGGTTCTTGATGACGCCGCCGACGACCTGGTACACGTTGATCGCGGCGGTCTCGGGCTCACCGTTCGCCTTGAACTTGATCTGCTTCGACGCGCCCTTGAAGTCTTCCGTCTTCAGGAACTCGTTGATCTTCTCGCCGGTGGTGTTGCCGGCCTTGATCGCGTTGATGAGGGCGGTCGCCGCGTCGTAGCCCTCGGTCGCGTAGATCGCCGGGGCGACGTTGAACTTCGCCTTGTACTTGGTGGCGAACTCGTTCGTGGCGCCCGCGTCCGGAATGTTGCACGGGCAGCCGATGACCGCGCCTTCGGCGGCCGCGGCACCCGCGCCCGAGACCAGCTGCGGGTCGAGCGAACCGTCACCGGTGGCGAAGATGGCCTTCACGCCGCCGTCACGCAGCTGCTTGAGCAGCGGGCCGCCCTGCGCGTAGTAGCCACCGAAGGTGATGATGTCCGGGTTGGCCGCCTTGACCTTCTGCACGGTCGAGGAGTAGTCCGGCGCGTCCTTCGGGAACTTGTCGCGCTGAACCGTGACGCCCTTCTCCTTGAAGGTCTTCTCGAACGCGTCCGCGAGGCCGACGCTGTACTCCTGGTCGTCCGAGATGACGAACGCCGACTTCGGCGACTTCGCCGTGATCAGGAAGTTGGCGATGGCGGGGCCCTGGTCGTCGTCGTTCGCCACGACGCGGTGCCAGTAGCTCCAGTTGTTCTTCGCCAGGCCCGGGTTGGTCGCCGAGGGCGAGACGCTCGGGATCTTGTTCTGCTCGAGCTGGCCGCCGATGGCCTTCGACTCGCCGGAGAAGGCCGGGCCGATCAGCGCGGTGATCTTGTCCGAGCCGATCGCCGTGGTGATCAGCGAGGTCGCCTGGTCGGCCTTGCCCTGGCTGTCGTAGGGCTTCAGCTCGAGCTTGGTCTTCGGGTTCGTGGCGTTGTACTCGTCGATCGCGAGCTGGGCACCGTTGCGGGGCGGGATCACGATCCCGGAGTTCTCCCCGGTCAGGTCGCCCATGAACCCGATCTTCAGCGTACCGCCGTCACCACTGTTGCTGGACGAGCCGCCACCGGCGCAGCCCGCCAGCGCGAGCGACGTCGCCGCTGCGAGGGCGAGAACCCGTCCAAAACGCACTCCTGACACCGACTACCTCCCATGACCAACCAGCCGCCGGTAGGCGTTGCCCCCGACACAGGGGCTAGGTTAGGGCAGGAAGATATCCCTCTCGCCCGTCTTGTGCACAGGCGGCCTCACTACTCTGTGTCCACATCGTGACGATCGCAACCGACACGAATTGCACGAAAAGCCGAACGATGTTTCCCTGTGGCCCGCCGCTGGTCACGCAGCGATGCTAAGTATCGGCGCTCGTTCTGCGAATGGGTGACAGCAGTGTTTCAGCGGTATGTCATCGCCCATTTCGGCGACCGGACCGTGGCCGGTTTCCCGGTGGTCCGCTGTTCACCCTGACGGGGCCGCGGCGGCGCGGGCACCGCCGTCGGGATGCACCTTACGTCCGGTTCTGCGGGCCGAACGGACCACCCCCTTGCTCAGGTCTGCCCGAAAGGCCGTCCGGCCGGAGCCGGCTGTCACAACCAACGGTTGTCGTGGCCGCCGGAAGGGCTGTTGGACCCGCACCCCTCGCCGGCGGTTCGCTGGAAGCAGCCGGAAGACAGGGAGAGAGAAGATGGGCGAGATGGTCGAGGGCGTGGCCGCGGGGGTGCCGTTCGTGGCGGTACCGCCGGCGGACCCGGACGGCCCGGTGGCGCTGGTGGCGGGCTGGCACCTGATGGACGTGCCGGCGACTGAGCGGGCGATGGCGGAAGCCGTCCCGATGGCGGACTTGCGGGCGTGGCGCGTGTACTTCGGGCTTCCGCTCTCCGGAGCGCGGCTGCCCGAGGGCGGCCCCGAGGAGGTCTTCCGGCGGGCGAGCGAGGACGCCGTCCTGAACGTCTTCGAGCCGGTGACCGAGCAGGCGGCGGCCGAGTTCCCGGCCGCGCTGGCCGACCTGCGCGACCGGCTGCCGGGCGCGACCGGGCCGCTCGGGGTGTTCGGCGGCTCGGCCGGGGCGATCGTGGCGCTGGAGGTCCTCGCCCGCGGCGACGTCGAGATCACCGCCGCGGCGGTGGCCAGCCCGGTCGTGCAGCTCGCACCGATGATCACCGCCAACGAGCGGCGCTTCGGGGTGACCTACGCGTGGACCGAGCGGTCCCGGGCGGTCTCGGCCCGCTACGACTACGTGAACCGGGCCGCCGAGCTGACCGCGCCGCTGCTGCTGGTCACCGGCGCGGACGACGACGTCGCCGTGCGCGAACCCGCGGCGGCGCTGCACGCGAAGCTGGGGACCGAGCTGGTGACGGTCGACGGGATGGCGCACGAATTCCCGCCGGGGACGCCGGCCGCGGCGCGGGTCGACGCGGCGTTCAGCGAGTGGTTCGCGCGGCGGCTGCGAGGCTGACGTCGCCGGCGGGCAGCCAGGCGTGCTCGGGGTCGTAGGCGCACCAGTCCTCTTCGCGGCTGGTGCGCCCGGCGACGGCCAGCAGCCGCCGCAGCGCCGGGTGCGCCTTGCCGCGCCGCCAGACCAGCGACCACGGGAACAACGGAGACGGCTCGAACGGCAGCACCTTCAGGTTGAGGTCCGGTGCCAGCTCCATGTCGGCCCCGGCCAGGGTGACGCGCCGCTTGCCGTACCGCGTCTGCTCGAGCGTGTGCCGCAGGTCGTAGCTGACGCCGGAGTCGTCGATCGGCACGGCGAACTCGTCGCACAGCTCCTTCAGGTAGGACAGCCACTCGGCGGGGCCGCCGAGCCCGGGCAGCCAGATCCCGTCGGCGCGCAGCTCGTCGAGGCGCAGCACGTCCAGCACGGCCAGCGGGTGCTCCGGCGCGAGCAGCGCGACCAGCGGCTCGAGCCGGACCGGCCGGTGTTCCAGCTCGTCCGGCAGCGGCCGCCCGCAGCCGGACACCCGGCCGAAGGCGGCGTCGAGTTCCCCGGACAGCAGCGGGTCGATCGCGTTCGCGAACCCGCGGCCGGCGACCCGGTCGATGCGCAGCCCCGGTTCGTGCGCGGCCAGCCGGCGGAGCAGGAACATGGGGGAGAGCCGGTGGTCGACGAGGTCGAGGCGCAACGGCCGGTCCTCGGCGCCCATCGCGGCCACGGCGGCGTCGGCCACCCGCACCAGCTCGCGCGCGTGCGGGAGGAACCGTTCGCCGTCGGCGGTCAGCTCGACCGAGCGGGGCGTGCGCAGGAACAACGGTGTCGCGAGCGCGTCTTCGAGCTTCCGGATCCGCTTCGACAACGCCTGCTGGGTGAGGAACAACGACTGGGCGGCGCGCCCGAAGTGCCGCTGCTCCGCGGTCACCACGAACGCGCGGACCTGGGCGACGTCGAGGTCCACGGGGGTTCAGGCGCCCGGCGGGCGGTCCCGGACCACGCAGGTGAGCCGGGCGGTGCAGGTGCGGCGGCCCTCGTCGTCGGTCAGCACGATCTCCGTGGTGATCGTGCCGCGGCCGACGTGCAGGGGCGTCGCCACGCCGGTGACGGTGCCCGACCGGACGGCCCGGTGGTGCGTGCAGGACAGCTCCAGCCCCATCGCCGCGCGGTCCGGCCCGGCGTTCAGCGCGGCGACCGTCGAACCCAGCGCCTCGGCCAGCACGGCGTTGGCGCCGCCGTGCAGCAGGCCGTACGGCTGGAGGTTGCCTTCGACCGGGATCGTGCCGACCACGCGTTCGGCCGTCGCCTCCAGCAGCTTCATGCCGACCTTGTCGTTCAGCTGCTGGTCCGCGGCGGCCGGGTCGATACCGGCGTAGCTGTCGACCGCGACGTCTGCGGCGCGTTCGGTCACGCAAAGCTCCTCTTCCTATGCGACACGTAAGAGTGTCGGACCCTCAGCCTAGACTCGGCCGCGTGAGCCCGAGTGAGAAGACGACCGTTGCCAACGCCACAGGAACCACCGCCACCGCCGAGCGGCCGAAGCTGCTGCTGATCGACGGTCATTCCATGGCCTACCGCGCGTTCTTCGCCCTGCCCGCGGAGAACTTCAAGACGAAGACCGGTCAGGTCACGAACGCGGTCTTCGGCTTCACCTCGATGCTCATCAACCTCCTGCGCGACGAAGCACCCAGCCACCTCGCGGTGGCGTTCGACCTCTCGCGCAAGACGTTCCGCTCGGAGACCTACGCCGACTACAAGGCGAACCGCAGCACGACGCCGGACGAGTTCCGCGGCCAGGTGGACCTGGTCAAGGAGGTCCTCCAAGTGCTCGGGATCCCGTCGCTGGTCAAGGAGAACTTCGAGGCCGACGACATCATCGCCACGCTCACGACGCAGGCGACGGCCGACGGCTTCGACGTCCTCATCTGCACCGGCGACCGCGACGCGCTGCAGCTGGTCACCGAGCACGTCACCGTGCTGTACCCGAAGCGCGGCGTTTCGGAGATGACCCGGTTCACCCCGGACGCCGTCGAGGAGAAGTACGGGCTCACCCCGCGGCAGTACCCGGACTTCGCCGCGCTGCGCGGCGACCCCTCGGACAACCTGCCGAGCATCCCGGGCGTCGGCGAGAAGACCGCGGCCAAGTGGATCAAGCAGTTCGGCTCGCTCGACGACCTCATCGACCGGGTCGACGAGGTCAAGGGCAAGGTCGGGGACGCGCTGCGGGCACACCTGTCCGCGGTCCAGCTCAACCGCCAGCTGACCGAGCTGATCCGGGACGTCGAGCTGGAGATCGCGCCGTCCGGGCTGGAGCTGCGCCCGTGGGACCGCGAGGCGGTGCACGCGCTGTTCGACGAGCTGGAGTTCCGCGTGCTGCGCGACAGGCTGTTCGCGACGCTGCAGAGCGCCGAGCCGGAGGCCGACGAGGGCTTCGAGGTCTCGGGTTCCGCGCTCGCGCCGGGCGCGCTGGGCGCGTGGCTGACCGCGCACGCGAGCGCCGGCGAGCCGGTGGCCCTGTCCTTCCGCGCCGTGGGCACGTCGGTCCGGTCCGATCTGCGTGCGATCGCCTTCGCGACGGCCGATGGCGAAGGCGCGTATGTCGACGTCACGGCGATGGACCAAGCCGACGACGCGGCGCTGGCCGCCTGGCTGGCCGACCCGGCCGTCCGCAAGACCGGCCACGACCTGAAGGTTCCGCTGCACGCGATCCGCGCCCGCGGCTGGGCCGTCGCCGGGCTCGCCATGGACACCGCGCTGGCCGCGTACCTCGTGCGGCCCGGGCAGCGCACCTTCGAGCTGGACGACCTCGCGCTGCGCTACCTGCACCGCGAGCTGCGCTCGGAGACCGACGGCGGCGACGGGCAGCTGTCGCTGCTCGACGGCGGCGCGGAAGGCTTGGAGCAGAAGGAGATCCAGGACGAGCTGGTCAAGGCCCGCGCGATCTTCGAGCTGGCCGGCGCGCTCGACAAGGAGCTCGAGCAGATCGGCGGCGCGAAGCTGCTCGCCGAGCTGGAGCTGCCGCTGCTGGAGGTGATCACCGAGCTGGAGATCGCCGGTGTCGCCGTCGACCTCGAACAGCTGACCACGCTCGAAGCGCACTACCTTTCGCGCGTCACCCAGGCCGCCGAAGAGGCGTACGCGGTGATCGGCAAGCAGATCAACCTCGGCTCGCCGAAGCAGCTGCAGGTCGTGCTGTTCGACGAGCTCGGCATGCCGAAGACCAAGCGCACCAAGACCGGCTACACCACCGACGCCGAGGCGCTGCAGGGCCTGTTCGAGAAGACCGAGCACCCGTTCCTGCAGCACATGCTGGAGCACCGGGACGCGACGAAGCTGCGCACGACGGTCGAAGGCCTGATCAAGTCGGTCGCCGACGACGGGCGCATCCACACCACGCTGCTGCAGACGATCGCGGCCACCGGGCGGTTGTCCTCGACTGAGCCGAACCTGCAGAACATCCCGGTCCGCACCGAGGAAGGCCGCCGCATCCGCGACGCCTTCGTCGTCGGCGAGGGCTTCAGCGAGCTGATGACCGCGGACTACAGCCAGATCGAAATGCGGATCATGGCGCACCTTTCGCAGGACGAAGGTCTCATCGAGGCGTTCAACAGCGGCGAGGACCTGCACACGTTCGTCGCGTCGCGGGCGTTCTCGATGCCGCCGGAGGAGATCACGCCGGAGCTGCGCTACCGCGTCAAGGCGATGTCCTACGGGCTCGCGTACGGGTTGTCGGCGTACGGGCTCTCGCAGCAGCTGCGGATTTCCACCGAAGACGCCAAGGCCCAGATGGAGGCGTACTTCGACCGCTTCGGCGGGGTGCGCGACTACCTCCACTCGGTCGTCGGCATCGCGGCGAAGAACGGGTACACCGAGACGGTCTTCGGCCGCCGCCGCTACCTGCCGGACCTCAACAGCGACAATCGCCAGCGCCGCGAGATGGCCGAGCGGATGGCGCTGAACGCCCCGATCCAGGGCAGCGCGGCCGACATCATCAAGGTCGCGATGCTCAACGTCCACCGCGCGCTGGTCGAGGCGAAGCTGAAGAGCCGGATCCTGCTGCAGGTCCACGACGAACTGGTCCTGGAAGTCGCCGACGGCGAGAAGGAACAGCTGGAGAAGCTGGTGCGCGAGGGCATGGGCTCGGCGTACGCCTTGGCGGTGCCGCTCGAGGTTTCGGTCGGCTACGGCCGGTCCTGGAACGAAGCCGCGCACTAGAGTTTGCTCACTCCGCGTCACGGCCCGGATCACCGGGTCGTGACGCGGGAGCACTCGGGCGGACGTCGTCGGGCGTGCCGCGCCGCGACGATGCTGGGCGCCATGGCCAGTGACTTCCAGCGGCGCAAGATCTCCGGCGTCTTCGGCGCCATGGACACCGACGGCGACGGTTTCCTGACGGAGACCGACTTCCGGGCCCTCACCGCGAGGTGGCTCGACCTCCGCGGCACCGACGCGAGCACGCCGGCCGGGCAGAAGCTCGCCGCCGTCATGATGGGCTGGTGGGGCACCCTCGACGACGCCGCGGGCGGTGGCGGCCGGGTCAGCCTCGACCAGGTGCTCCAGGTCGTCGACGAACTCCCGGCGGCGCCGGGCGCCGTCACCGGGACGGCCGAGGCGATGTTCGAGGCCGTCGACGAAAACGGCGACGGCGTCATCTCCGCCGCCGAGTACGAACGCCTCATCGCGGCCTGGAACGGCGTCGGCACGCCGTCCGGCGATGTCTTCGCGCTCCTCGACTCCGACGGCGACGGGCGCCTGTCCCGCGAGGAGTTCACCCGGCACTGGTTCGAGTTCTGGGCCGGCGACGACCCGGCCGCGCCCGGCAGCCGCGTGTTCGGCCGCTTCTGAACGCGCGTTGTGCCGAACGGAGGACTCCGTTCGGGTGAGCGATTACTGATCGGTAAGGGAGTCGCTGCCGACGCCCGGCGATCACGGCGTAGGGTCCGCCGAATGGGGTTCGAGCGTGAGCGACGACGCTGGCGGGTCCGGTTGCACGACGAACTCGGCCGGGTGTGCGGTGCGGGCACGGTACTGGACGAGTACCACGTGCTCACGAGCGCGCACGTCGTCGAGACCGCCGGTGGCCCCCGATCCGCGCTGAGCGTCGACTTCGTCGGCTTGGCCGAGGCCATGCCCGCCACGGCGACCGTCGTCGAAGGCTGCTGGGTGCCCTCCGACGGCGGTGGCCACGGCGATCTCGCCCTGCTGCGCCTGGAACGCCCCGAATCCCGCGTGTTCCGCGCCCCGCTGCACCGCATGCCCCTCGGCGAGCACCAGCTCGTCCGCGCGTTCGGGTTCCCGCCGGGTTCGGTCGGCCGCTGGACGCTCGCCCGGCTCGGCGGCCCCGAGCAGACCGGCGGCGAATGGGTCCGCCTCTTCCGCACCGCCGAAGCCGAACCGCTCGGCCCCGGTTTCGGCGGCACGGCGGTGATCGACGAGGCGACCGGCCACGTCGTCGGCATGGTCGTCGGCAAGGACTCCGGCACCTGGATGGTGCCGGTCGAAACCATGCTCGGGCACTTGCCCCAGCTGAGCATCTGGACTTCCGGCAGCCCCGCCGTCGACGCGAGCTTCTCGCGGCCGGTGGGCGAGGCCGTCGACGTCTCCTTCGTGCAGCGCGTCGCCGACTGGTTCGCCAAGGCCGAGCCGGGCACGGTCTGGGTCGTCGACACCGGCGAGGCCGGCTCGCCCGTCGCCGCGGCGTTGCGGTTCGGGATCGTGCTCGCCGACCGGGAACGTTCCCTCGGCGTGCCCGGCCTGCCGCCGGCGCTCGGCGAGATGCCGCCGCCGGGCAGCGTGGACCTCGCGGTCGACGCGACCGGCCGCACCGCGGACGCCGTGCGCCACCGCATCGCCGACCGGCTCACCACCGGCGTCGCGGGCCGGACCCTGGTCGTCGACGGGATCGACGACTCGGCGGAGCCCGAACGGCTCGTCGGCGAGGTGCTCGCCCCGCTCGCCGGCCGCGCGGCCGAGCTGGGTCTCCGCCTGCTGCTCGGCTTCCGGGAGGAGTCCTCGCCGGGGGTGGCGGCGGTGCGGGCGAGCACGGGCCAGGCCCGCCCGGCCCCGGACGACCTCGCCGGTCGCCTGGAGGTGCTCACCCAGGCGGTGGCGGAGCTGGCGGAGATCGAGGCGTACCAGCTACGCGTGGCGACGCGCTTCACGGGTGTCGCGATGTTGCCGGCCCGCGCGCAGCGACTGCGCGGCGCGCTCAAGCAGCTGCGGTCGGCGGAGGTGGACGGCGACGCGGAGTGGGTCGAGCGCCACATCGACGGCCACGAGCACGCGGTGGCCCCGGCCGTGGAGGACGGCCGCCGCCAGCGCGCGGTCCTCGACGGGCTGGTCGCCCGCCGCGAGGAGCTGCGCACCCGCCTGGCGGGTGATCTGGAGCTGGCCCGCGAGCACGGGCTGGTCGGTGACCCGGAGATCGAACAGGCGTACACCCCGGCCAAGAGGCTGCTGATCGACGGCCCCTGCGAGCTGACGGCCGCGGCCACCGCGGTCGACACCTACGCGGCGGCGGTGCGGGCCCGCATCGAGGACCGCGGCTGAGCAGCCATCCGGGGCTCGCGGCCCCGGATGGCCGGTGGGCGTACTCAGCGGGTCGGTCGGCGGACCGCGGGCCGTCGCCGGGGATCAGACGGTCAGGACCACCTTGCCCCGAAGGTGACCGCGCTCCATCAGCCGGTGGGCGTCGGCGATGCGCTCGAATGGGAACGTCTCCTGCACGTGGACCCGCAGCCTGCCCTCCTCGACCAGGTCCACGAGGCGGCGCAGGGCAACCGGATCGGGGTCGACCCCCACGCCGCTGAAGCGCCGGCCGGCCGCCTCGACCTTCGCGATCAGCTCCGTGTCCTCGTCGGCGACCGCCGTCACCAGGTGTCCTCCGGGGCGGAGCACGTCGAGCGAGCGCCAGGCCGTGTCGCCGCCGAGCGTGTCGAGCACCAGATCGATGTCGCCGACCACCTCAGTGAAGTCCGCCGCCGTGTAGTCGACGACCTCGTCGGCGCCGAGCCCCTCGACGAATTCCCGCTTGCTCCCGCCGGCGGTGGTGATCACGTGCGCGCCGAGCGCCTTCGCGATCTGGATCGCGACGTGGCCGACCCCGCCGCCACCGCCGTGGATCAGCACGCGGTCGCCCTCGGTCACGCCGCCGAGGTCGACCAGACCCTGCCACGCCGTCAGCCCGACGATCGGCAACGCCGCCGCCTCGACGTGGGAAAGCGACGCGGGTTTGCGGGCCAAGTGCAGTGCCGGTGCGGCCACGAACTCGGCGTACGCGCCGGCCGCCCGCGGGAACAGTGGCATCCCGAACACCTCGTCGCCGGGCCGGAACCGCCACGTCTGCGCCGCCTCGACCACGCCGCTGATGTCCCAGCCGAGGACGAACGGCGGCGGGCCGAGCAGCGGGAACTCGCCGGCGCGCAGGCGCGGTTCCAGGGGGTTCAGCCCGATCGCCTCGACGCGGACGAGGACTTCGCCCGGCAAGGGCCGGGGCTCGGGCGCGTCCACGATGGTGAGGACCTCGGGACCGCCGAACGTGTGCTGGGTGATGGCTCGCATGCCTCAACGATGATCGTCGCGGCGACGGCGTACCACCGGTGTCCCGCCGGGAAATTCCGGAAACCCGCCGTCGTATCGTGGTGTCATGATCGAGTCACCGGCCGGCTGCCCGCCCTTGGCCCACGGCGAGGAGGTGCCCCCGCACTCCCACGACTTCGGCCAGCTCAGGTACGCCGCCTCCGGGGCGCTGGTCACCACGACCCGGGCCGGCACCTGGGTGGCGCCGGCGAACCGCATCACCTGGGTGCCCCCGTTCCACGTGCACAGCAGCCGCGCGCACGGCGCGACCGTCGTCCGGCTGCTCGAGGTGCCGGCGGCGGCGGCCCGGCGGCTGCCGGCGCAGCCCTCGGTGTTCACCGCCGGTGCGCTGCTGCGCGAGGCCTACCTGGCGGCGACCGGCGACCACGACCCGGCCGGCAGCCCCCGGGCCCGGCTGCTGCTCGAGGTCGTCCTCACGGAGCTCGACCGCGCCCCGCGGGAACCCCTGCGCCTCCCCGAACCGGGCGACCCCCGCCTCAAGGCCGTCACCGACCTGCTGCACGCCGATCCGGCGAGCCCGGCGACCCTGGCCGAGCTGGGGCACCGGACCGGCTCGAGCGAGCGAACGCTCAGCCGGCTGTTCGGCAGCGAGCTGTCGATGAGCTTCCACCAGTGGCGCACGCTGTTGCGCATCCAGCGGGCCGTGCTCGAACTCGGCGAAGGCACTTCGGTCACCGACACGGCGACGCGCCTCGGCTGGGCGAACCCGGGCAGTTTCATCGACGCCTTCAGCGATCTCGTCGGCCAGACGCCCGGCCGGTACCGCGCGAAGGCGCGCGCCGCCGGCTAGACGAGTAATGCGTAAGTCCGGGTGGTGACCGGAGACGGGCGAAGGGTGCTCAAGATCCGTTTGTGACGACAGACCTGAATACCCTTCTCGCCCCACTCCACGTCAAGATCGACGATCATCGCGCGGGTCGGCGCCGGATGGGCCGGCCACCGAAGCTCACCGACGCCGAGCTGGTCACCCTGGCCGTCGCCCAGGTTCTGCTCGAGTTCACCTCCGAAGCCCGCTGGCTGCGGTTCCTGCCCGCCCGGATGCCTGGCGCGTTCCGGTACCTGCCCGGTCGAATGCGGCCGATCCCGGTTCACGGTCAAGCGCTCGGAGCTGGCCGGCTGGGCCAAGTAACGCGGAGTCCGGCTGATCCGGCCCTCCTACCGCAACCGCAAACCCCACCCCGGCGAGCCACTGCTTAAGTCCATCCGCCAGCTCATCGAGTCCGTCAACAACACCCTCAAAGGCCAAGTCGACCTGGAACACCACGGCGGACGCACCGTCAACGGCGTCGGAGTCCGCATCGCCCAACGCCTCCTGGCCCTCACCGCCGCCATCCGGCACAACCGCACCACCGGCCAACCCATCACCCGATCCCTGACCGCCTACGATCACTAACCGAGTTACGCATCAATCGGCTAGCGGCGACCGAGGCCCCGGATCAGCACCATCACCGCGTCGCGCACCTCGGCCCGGGTCCGTTGCGGCCCGAACACCTGCCAGTCCAGCGCGACCACCAGCATCGTCCCGAACAACCCGGCCGCCGCCGTCGGGATTTCGACGCCCTCCGGCAACCGGCCCGCCGCCTCCAGCCGCGACAGCTGCTGCTTCACGATCGAGATGATCTCCTCGCGCAGCAACGACAGCGTCCCGTGCCACTGGCCCGGCGTCCGCCACAGCTCGCTCACCAGGATCTGCGAAAACCCGGGGTACTGCGCGATGAACTCCAGCGTCGTGTCGACCTGTGCCTCGATCACGTCCAGCGGATCCGCGTCCGAAACCGCCGCGCGCAGCCGAAGAGCGAGCATGTCCACGCCGTACCGCAGCAACGCGTCGACCAGGCCGTCCTTCGACCCGAAGTTGTAGTACACCGTGCCCTTCGCGACGCCCGCCGCCGCCGCGATGTCGTCGACCGTCAGGCCCACCAGGCCCCGGCTCTTCGCGAGCTCCAACGTCGCCTCGAAGAGCTTCTGCTTCGTCGCGCCGCTCACAGGCTCAGCTCGGGCTTGAGCGCGGACACCGTCCAAACGCGACGCTTGCGGGCGGCCAAAGTGGACACCAGGATCCCGCCCACCAGGTACGCCAGCAGCACGCCGACGTCGCCGAGCAGCTGCGTCGTCGTCGCCCCGCTGTAGAACAGGTGGCGGAAGCCGTCGATCGCGTACCCCATCGGCAGCACCACGTGCAGCGGGTACAGCGCGTCCGGGATCGTCTGCCACGGGAACGTGCCGCCCGCGCTCACCAGCTGCAGCACCAGCAGCACCAGGCCGAGGAACTTGCCGACCGCGCCGAAGAAGGCGTTGAGCGCGTGCACCACCGAGGTGAACGTCAGCGACACCAGCACGGCGAACCCGATCGCCGCCACCGGGTGCGCGATGTGGATGCCGACCAGCCACGTCACCGCGCCGAACAGGACGACCACCTGCGCGATGCCCAGCAGCGCCGAGGACAGCCAGCCGCCGACCGCGACCCGGAACGGGGCCGCGCCCGCGGTCAGCGCGCGCGTCGAGAGCGGGCGCAGGATCAGGAACAGCACGAACGCGCCGATCCAGGTGGCCAGCGAGATGAAGAACGGGGCCAGTCCCGCGCCGTACGTCCCCGCCGACGCCTCGCCGTTGGCGTTCACCGCCACCGGGTCCGCGATCGTGTTGGCCGTCGCGTTGCGGGTCGGGTCGTCCGGGTTCGGGATCTGCTGGAGCCCGGCCGCGAGCCCGTCACGCAGCTTCACCGCGCCGTCCGCGAGCTGGTTCGTGCCGGTCACGGCCGTCTTCTCGCCGTCGCTGAGCTGGGACGCGCCGTCGCGCAGCTGGTTCGCGCCGTCGGACGCCTGGGCGATGCCGCTCGCCAGCTGCGGGGACGCCGCCGCGAGCTTGGCCGCGCCGTCGGACACCTGGCGGGCGCCGTCGGCCAGCTTCGCCAGGTCGCCGTTGGCCTGCTGGATCTTGCCGTTCGCCTGGTCGACCGGGGAGCGCAGCTGGTCGGCCTTGGCCAGGATCGCCTGCACCTGGGCGTCCGGCACACCCGCCTCGCGCAGGTCCGTCTGCAGCTGGGTGCGGTAGGAGTCGAGCTTGCCCTGGATGTCCGACGACGCCGTCGCGGCGACCGAAGCCGCGTCGGCGACCTTCTGGTCGCCGGTGGCCACCTGCGAAGCGCCGCTGGCGAGCTGCTGCGTCTGCGACGGCAGGGACGCGGTGGCGCTCTTGAGCGTGCCCAGGCCGGTCGCCAGCGTCGACGAGCCGTCCGCGAGCTTCGCCGCGCCGTCGGCCAGCTGCTGCTGGCCCGACTTGAGCTGCGTGGCGCCGTCGGCGAGCTGCGACGCGCCGGTCGAGGCCTCCTGGATCTTGGCGTAGATCGTGGAGAAGCCGACCAGGAACCGGTCCGCCGCCTCGCTGCCGACCTTCTCCGCGATCGTCTTGCGGACCTGCTCGGCGACCTGCTTCGCGATCGTGCCGGACAGGTAGTTGTTGGCGTCGTTGGTGGTCAGCGTGATCGTCGCCTGCTGCGGCTGGAACGTGCCGACGCCCAGCAGGGCGGCGGAGAAGCCGCCCGGGATGCCGATGGCGAACGAGTACTTGTCGTCGCGGACGCCGTCGCGGGCCTCCTGCTCGGACACCTCGTGCCACTGGAACGTGCCGGACTTGACCAGCTCGTCGGTCACCTCGCGGCCGACGTTGCGCTGCTGGCCGCCGGCGTCCTTCGCGCCGGCGTCGCTGGTGAAGACCGCGGCGGGCAGCTTGTCGAGCCGGCCGTACGGGTCGTAGTTCGCGTAGAGGTAGAAGGACGCGTAGAGCAGCGGCACCAGCACCAGCGCGACCAGCGCGAGCTTCGGCAAGGTGCCGGTGGAGAGGCGGCGCAGCTCGTTGCGCGCGATCCGGAAGGCGTTCATTCGGGGACTCCGTCAGTGCTCTCGGTGAGCTCTTCGGTGGGTTCGGGGGCGGCGGGGGGAGCACTCTCGGGGGGAGCGCAGTGCTGCGGCGCGGGCTGCTCGGCCGCGCCGAGGAGCGCGGGGGTGACGGGCAGCGCGGACAACGGCGTGGTGGCGGTCAGGACGACGACGGCCAGGCCGCGTTCGGCCAGTTCGCGGGCCAGCCCGGCCCAGCTGCCGACGTCGCTGGTGTGCCGGTCGGGGGTGTCGAGCACGAGCACGCGCACGCCCTTGCGCTCGGCGGCCAGCTCGGTGAGCAGCCGCGTGCGCAGCGCCGGGGTGAGGTTCTCGAAGCGCGTGCCGGCGAACGGCGCGGCGTCGTGGTCGGCGAGCCAGCGGGCGACGTCCTCCTTGCCCGCCGGGCGGTGGGCCAGCGCCAGCTCTTCGCCGGCGACCACGCGCAGGGGCAGTGCGTCGTCGGGTTCGCTGACGCCCGGGGCGTCGACGACGGCGACGAGCTCGGTCAGCGGGGCGTCGACGCCCTCGGCGTGCACCGTGCCGGTGGTCGGCTTGAGCCGGCCGGCCAGCGCGAGGCCGAACGCCGTGACGCCGACCCCGGGTTCGCCGTGCACGATCGCCAGGTCGCCCTCGCCGAAGGTGAGGGAGGTGGGCGGCAACAAGGTGCCGTGGTGCCCTTCGAGGGACACCCGATCGGCTCGGACCTGCACGGTTTCTCCCGCTTCGCGAACTTTTGAACTGACCGGTCAGTTCAAAAACTAGTCCGGGCGAGAGGTGGCGGCAAGATCACCGGACGCACGTCACACTTGTGGGTGGCTCACCGACAGGGCCACGCGTCACCGGAGCGCCGCCGCCGGGCGCACCTCCCACGTCGTCCACAGTGGACGATAACCCTGTCGGTGCCAGAACACCGAGGACAGCGGGTTGGTCGGGTTGTAGTAGAGGTACGTGCGGGTCGCGCCACCGCGGTGCAGCTCCCGGTGCACGTGGGCCATCAGGGCCCGGCCGAACCCGCCGCCGCGCTCGCCCGGGGCGGTCACGACGTTGTTCACGTACCCCCAGCGTCCCGGCGGGAGGAGCTCGCCCGCTTCGGTGCCCGGGACCGCGTCGAGCCAGGCGCAGTGCGCGAACGCGCGCAGCTCGCCGTCCGCCTCGGCCAGCCAGGCGGCCGGCTCCGCCGCGGCGAGGACGTCCCGCAGGGCCGGCGCCAGCAGCTCGGCCGTGTTGTCCCGGCGCGGCGAGGCGACGAGCCCGGTGTAGTCGAACGTCGCCGTCGCCAGCTCCAGTGCCGCGTCGAAGTCGCCGGGTCCGGCGCGCCGGACCGAAAATCCCGCGGCGGCCTCCGGCGGGGGAGCGGTGCGCACGCCGACCGCGGAGAGCGGCACGAGACCGTGGTCGAGGAAGGCGCGGATCGCCTCGGCGTCCCGGCTGGGCCAGACGACCACGCACGCCGAGTCGTCGCCGGTGTCCTCCGCCTCGAGCCGGCCCTTCAGCGCGCGCAGCAGGAGGTCGGCGCCTTCGGTGCCGGTGTCGCCGAAGTACGGGAAGAGCTGCCAGGTGTCGGCGGCCGACCACAGCATCGGGACGTCTCCGCGCGCGAACCGCCGGCGCTGCAGCACCCCGGTGACCTGCGTGCCGTCCGCCGTCGCCGCGTCCAGGCGCTCGCCGTCGGCCGGTGGCGCGGCGGGCGGCAGCAGCGCGTCGACGGCGGCGAAGCGCGCCCGGTGCGCCGCGAGCAGCGGCTCGGCGATGTCCATGGTGCCCCCTCGGATCGTGCGGTCAGGACCAGGCGGGACGCCGGAGCCACATGGTCCACAGTGGACGATAGCCCTGCCGGTGCCAGAACACCGGCGAAAGCGGGTTCGGCGGGTGGTAGAACAGGAACGTCCCGCGCACGTCGTGCCGCAGCAGCTCCCGGTGCGCCACCGCCATCAGTGCCCGGCCGACCCCGCCGCCGCGGGCGGCGGGACCCACCGAAAGCGTGTCGACGTAGCCCCAGCGGCCCGGGAGCAGCCGGCCGTGGACGGAGTTGCCCGGCGTGGCCGAAGCCAGCGCGCAGGAAGCCATGCCGGCCGGCACGCCGCCGTCCTCCTCCGCGAGCCAGACCAGCCCGCTGAAGCGCAGGGCCCGCGCGGCTTCCGCGCGCAGCAGTTCCGGCGCGCCCGGGCGCGGCACCGCGGTGCCGACCAGCGAGGTGTAGCGCCACTCGGCCAGCCGCAGCTCGGTCAGCGCGTCGAGGTCGCCCTCCCCGGCCCGGCGGACGGTCACCGGCGCCGTCCCGGGCTCGGCGGGCGCGTCCGGGGCCCGCACGGCCAGGCACGTCATCGGCGCGAACCCGTGCGCCAGGAGCACCGCGGACGCCTCGGCATCGCGGCTCGGCCAGGTCAGCGTGCAGGCCGAGTCCGGGCCGGCCGGCGTCCCGCGCAGCCGGTCGCGCCACGCGCCGAGCAGCGCGGCGAGGCCCGCGGCGCCGCTGTCGCCCGGCACCGCGGTCAGGTCCCGGATGTCCGACGGCCCCCAGAGCGTGGGCCAGGAGCCCGGCGCGTGCACGACGTTCGTCAGCAGCCCGCCGGCCTTGCGCCCGCCGACCGTCACCATCAGCGGCTCGCTCGACGGCGACGGCGGGGCCGCGATCGGCGGGAGCAGCGGGTCGAGCGCGGCGAACCGCGCGTTCTGCTGGGCTTCGAGGGTGCTCACGAGCGGTGCGTGCGGAAGATCGCGGTGCCCGGGAAGAGCTTGCCGCGCAGCGGGCTCCACTGGCCCCACACCCGCGTGTGCCCGGCGGGCCACTCGGGCTCCACCAGGTCGGTGAGGGTGAACCCGGCCCCGGCCAGCGCGCGCACGTAGTCGCCGAGGGTGTGGTGGTACTCGACGTAGGTGGCGGTGCCCTCGTCGTCGACCTCGACGTACGGCGTGCGGTCGAAGTACGGCTGGGTGACGGTGAGCCCCTGCGGGCCGGGGTCGTCGGGGAAGATCCACCGCATCGGGTGCGTCACCGAGAACACCCACGGGGCACCCGGCCGCAGCACCCGGTGCACCTCGGCGAAGACCGCGTCCACCGACGCCACGAACGGGATCGCGCCGAAGGCCGAACAGGCGGCGTCGAAGCTGCCGGACGCCAGCGGCAGGTGCTCGGCGTTGGCCTGCACGAGCGGGACGGCCAGGCCGGTGCGCGCGTTGCCGTCGCGGGCGTGGCGCAGCATGCCGGCCGACAGGTCGGTCGCCACGGCGTCGGCGCCCTCCGCGGCCAGCCAGCGCGCGCAGGCGGCCTGCCCGCAGCCCACTTCCAGCACGCGCTTGCCCCGGACGTCGCCGAGCAGCCTCGCCTCGGCTTCCCGGACGCCCTCCGGGCACCAGACGAAGTCGGCGTCGCCGAGGAACTCGCCGTGCTCGGCCTGGTAGTCGTCGGCGTCGGCGTCCCACCAGGCGAGGTTGGCGGCGGCGGCCTCCGCCCCGCCGACCTCGCGGTAGCCGACCTCCGTGGTGCCCAGCCGGTGCTCGGCGGCGTCGTGGCGCCCCGCCGCGGGCGCCTGCTCCGGTGGCATGATGGTGTCTCCGGTCCCCGGTGGCCTGCTCGCGCCACCGGCGTCCTCGTGCGTGCGGTTTGCTTCCGCGAGGACCTTAGCGAGCCAGGGGGACCCTGATTGTGCCGCCTAGCGGCTGCCGCGTAGGATAAGTGTTAGCGCAGTGGGTTCGCGCTGCCTTCCGCTCAGCTTCTGGTTGGGACTCGGGTCGCGCACCGTATGCGGGGTCATGCCGCGGTCGTTCACTGGTGGACGTTTGCTCGCAGGGTCGACGCATGCACCCATTCGCGCCGACAACTGCCAACCCTCGATTCCATCCACCGGAGCAACCCGCCTAATGACCACCGACACCGCCACCGCCCCGACCGCCCCCACCGGGGCCCCGCAGGTCGCCATCAACGACATCGGGTCGGAGGAAGATTTCCTCGCGGCTATCGACAAGACGATCAAGTACTTCAACGATGGCGACATCGTCGAAGGCACGATCGTCAAGGTCGACCGCGACGAGGTCCTGCTCGACATCGGCTACAAGACCGAGGGTGTCATCCCCTCGCGTGAGCTCTCCATCAAGCACGATGTCGACCCGGCTGAGGTTGTCACCGTCGGCGATGAGGTCGAAGCCCTGGTTCTCCAGAAGGAGGACAAGGAAGGCCGTCTGATCCTGTCCAAGAAGCGCGCGCAGTACGAGCGCGCCTGGGGCACGATCGAGGAGCTCAAGGAGAAGGACGAGCCCGTCAAGGGCACCGTCATCGAGGTCGTCAAGGGCGGCCTCATCCTGGACATCGGCCTGCGCGGCTTCCTCCCCGCGTCCCTGGTCGAGATGCGCCGCGTGCGCGACCTGCAGCCGTACGTCGGCCGCGAGCTCGAGGCGAAGATCATCGAGCTGGACAAGAACCGCAACAACGTGGTCCTGTCCCGCCGCGCCTACCTCGAGCAGACCCAGTCCGAGGTGCGCAGCGAGTTCCTCAACGCGCTCGCCAAGGGCCAGGTCCGCAAGGGCGTCGTGTCGTCCATCGTCAACTTCGGTGCCTTCGTGGACCTGGGTGGCGTCGACGGCCTGGTGCACGTCTCCGAGCTGTCCTGGAAGCACATCGACCACCCGTCCGAGGTCGTCGAGGTCGGCCAGGAGGTCACGGTCGAGGTCCTGGACGTCGACATGGACCGCGAGCGCGTCTCGCTGTCGCTGAAGGCGACCCAGGAAGACCCGTGGCGCCAGTTCGCCCGCACCCACGCGATCGGCCAGATCGTGCCGGGCAAGGTCACCAAGCTGGTTCCGTTCGGTGCGTTCGTGCGCGTCGAAGAGGGCATCGAGGGTCTGGTCCACATCTCCGAGCTGGCCGAGCGCCACGTGGAGATCCCGGAGCAGGTCGTCCAGGTCAACGGCGACGTCATGGTCAAGGTCATCGACATCGACCTCGAGCGCCGTCGCATCTCGCTGTCGCTGAAGCAGGCGAACGAGGGTGTCACGCCGGACACCGAGTTCGACCCGACCCAGTACGGCATGGCCGCCGAGTACGACGCCGAGGGCAACTACATCTACCCCGAAGGCTTCGACCCGGACACCCAGGAGTGGCAGGAAGGCTTCGACAAGCAGCGTGAGGAGTGGGAGCGCCAGTACGCCGAGGCGCACACTCGTTACGAGGCCCACATGAAGCAGGTCCAGAAGGCCGTCGAGGCCGACGCGGAAGCGGCGGCCGACGCGGCGACGGGCATCGAAGGTGGCGCGGAAAGCTACACCTCGGGCTCGACCGCGACCGACACGAAGAGCAGCGGTGGCACCCTCGCCTCCGACGAGCAGCTCGCGGCGCTCCGCGAGAAGCTCTCCGGCGGTGCGTGAGCACTAGCTCTCCGAGCTGAACGACAGAGCCCCCGGTCCTTCGCGGACCGGGGGCTCTGTCGTGGTCCGGGTCAGTGGTTGCGCAGGCCGAGGCCGGTCATCATGGCGGTGACGCCGTTGCGGTACATCTGTTCGTTCGCCTCTTCGGTCGGCGGGATGAACCAGTCCGGCAGCGGCCGCCGCGAGGCCATCAGCAGTTCCGCGCCGACCAGGCCGTGGATGGCCGTCCACAGCTGGTAGGCCACCGAGCGGGCGTCCACGCCCGGCGGGCAGACCCGCTGGACCCGGCCGATGAACAGGGTGAACGTCGTCCGCAGGACCGCCGACCGCAGCGCCGGATCCGGGTCGAACCCGGGCACCGGGCGCTCGAACATCAACGCGTAGCGGGTCGGGCTCTCGCGGGCGAAGTTCCGGTACTGCAGCGCCAGGTGCAGCAGGTCCGCGACGCCGTCCTGGCTCGACGGCGGCAGTCCTTCCAGCAGCTCCCGCAGCGAGTCGAAAGTGCGCTCGTACAGGGCGTCGAGCAGGCCGGCGCGGCCGCCGAAGCGGGCGTAGACCGAGAGCGTCGACGCGCCGGCCGCCTCGGCCACGCCGCGGACGGTCAGGCCGGGGACTCCGCGGTCCACGAGCACGGACAGTGCCGCGTCGAGGTAGCGCTCGCGGCCGCCCTGGTCGGCCGGGCGCATCGGCAAGTGCCTGGTAGCCACGGCGCACCCCCTTCGCGGCAGCCGGGCGCAGGCGGCGTCCGGGTGACCCATCCGCTGCAGAAGATACGATATCCGCCGCGTCTTGGGAATGCGCCGGATGTCCGGATCGGCGGCGTCCCGCCCCGTGGGCGCCACCCGAGAGGACTGCAGGCGGATGGACCACCCCGAGCCCGGCACCGTCGTCGTCACCGCCAGCGGCGACGGCACCTACACACAGCAGGTCGCCACGGCCACCCACACGCTGCTCGTCGACGAACCGGTCGCCGTCGGCGGCGCCGACGCGGGCCCGAACCCGTACGAGCTGCTGCTCGCGTCGCTGGGTTCGTGCACGGCGATCACGCTGCGGATGTACGCCGACCGCAAGGGCATCCCGCTGACCCGGGCGACCGTCCGGCTGCGGCACGACCGCATCCACGCCGAAGACTGCGCGCGGTGCGAAACCGAGCGCGGCTTGCTCAGCCGGATCACCCGCGAGATCGAACTCGAAGGCGACCTCGACGACGATCAGCGCGCCAGGCTCATGCTGATCGCCGACAAGTGCCCGGTGCACCGCACGCTGTCGTCGGAGATCGCGATCGAGACACGCGAAACCGGCCGCTAACCCGCTCTTGGGGGGTCCCAGCTCAGGCGGCGCGCACGGTCACCGCGACCGAGCGGGCCGGGCTGACGGACGGCACCCAGATGCGCTCGAGCGCCGCGGCGCGGGCCTTGCGGCGGAGGCCGGCGAAGCTGTGCTTGGCCGGGATCAGCAGCGTGCTCAGCCAGGTTCGCCGGTAGTCCGCCAGTGCCTCGGCCACCGGGCGATGAACCACGCAGTGCACCAGCCCCGGCGTGCCGAGCCGGTGGCTCCCGACGTGCTTGCTGTGCGCCATCGTTCCTCCGCGTGGGCGACGCTGTCGCGCGCACCGTACGCACTGGCGCGGTTCGAGGTGGGTAAGCAACACGGCGTGTCCGGATATCGGTTGAGTCACGCGTCACGATCGGCTTGCGGATCGTCAGTTTTTCAGGCATGGCGCCGAGGTGGTGAACGGGACCCACGTGTACTGCACGACGTACAGCCGCTGCCCCGGGGCGGGCTGGTACGCCACTTGCGCCCGGCGGACGCCGGACAGGCACGGTCCCGGCGGCGCGGCCGCGCTCGCCGCCGGTGCGGGCGCCGCTGCCGCGGCCTCCGGCACGGCCACGGCGAGCCAGCCCGCGCAGAGCACGGCCGCGGCCTGCCTGCTGATCTTCGTCATCCTCACGAGTCCCCCTCGATGACGCACCCTCGCCGGTGATGTCGGCCGAACCAGCTGAGTGTTACGACATTTTCCCACTTGTCACACAGATGGCGCAGATCCGACCGGACGTGTCCAGGGAGGGTGCGACCGCCGCGTGACTAGGGTGATCGGCATGTTGCGTGTGGGGTTGACGGGTGGGATCGGGGCCGGGAAGTCGACCGTGGCGAACCGGCTCGCCGAACACGGCGCGGTGCTGGTGGACTCCGACCGGATCGCCCGTGAGGTGGTCGAACCCGGGACCGAAGGGCTCGCCCGGCTGGTCGCGGAGTTCGGTCCGGAGATCCTGGCCGCGGACGGCTCGCTCGACCGGCCCGTGCTGGCCGCGAAGGCCTTCGCCGACGACGAGTCGCGTCGCCGGCTGAACGCGATCGTGCATCCCCTGGTCGGCGTCCGGACCGGGGAGCTGATGGCGGCCGCGAAGCCGGACGCGATCGTCGTCCACGACATCCCGCTGCTGGTCGAGAACGGGCTCGCGACGGCCTACCACCTGGTCGTGGTCGTCGACGCGCCGGTCGAGGTGCGGGTGCGGCGGCTGGTGTCGGCCCGCGGGATGGCCGAGGAGGACGCCCGGGCGCGGATCCGGGCGCAGGCGAGCACCGAGCAGCGCCGGGCCGTCGCGGACGTCTGGCTGGACAACGGCGGCGCCGAAGACGCCGTGCTCGCCGAGGTCGACGCGCTCTGGGCGGACCGGCTGGTGCCGTTCGAGGCCAACGTGCGGCTGCGCCGGCCGCGGCCGCCGATGTCGCCGAAGATCGCCGAATACGACCTCGGCTGGCCGGCCCAGGCCGAGCGGGTCCTGGCCCGCGTCCGCGCCGCGGCGGGGGAACTGGCCCGCCGCGCGGACCACATCGGGTCGACGGCCGTGCCCGGCCTGCCCGCCAAGGACGTCCTCGACCTGCAGCTGACGGTGTCCACTTTGGATGACGCCGACACGCTGGGCGGGCTGCTGGCCGACGCCGGGTTCCCGCGGCTGGAGGGCGACTGGGGCGACGACGCCCAAGACGGAACCGGGACGTGGCCCAAGCGCCTGCACGTGGGCGCCGACCCGCGGCGCCCGGTGAACCTGCACGTCCGGTCGGTGGAGACGCCCGCGTGGCGGCTCGCGCTGCTCTTCCGCGACTTCCTGCGGGCGAACCCGGAGGAGCGCGACGACTATCGCGACGTGAAGCTGCGGCTCGCCGAGGCGCACGCCGCCGACGGCACGGTCGAGGCTTACGCCGACGAGAAGCAGGAGTGGGTCAACGGAGCGTTCGCCCGCGCGGAGAAGTGGGCGGCCGCCACCGGCTGGGCGCCTTAGGCCCGCATGTCCTTGAGCTGCGGCCAGCTCTCGGCCCAGCTCACAGCACGCCGAACATCCCGGCGGTGCAGCAGTACCGTCCGTTCGCGACGAGGAAGGCCAGGCCGGAGAGGACGCCGAGCGCCGGCCTGGCCGGGGGCCGTGGCCACGGCGTCCCCGAGGTCAGGGGTGGCGCCGCCAGGTCAGCGCGATGTCGAGGGTGGCCAGCCAGGCGGCGAGGTCGTAGCCGTGCGCGGCCAGTCCCTCGACGGCGGTATAGGTCGTCTTCAGCGCGAACTCGGCCTCTTCGGCGGTGACCAGGCCCGCTTCGAGGGCCTCGAGGAGCTCGTCGGTGTCGATCACCCGGAGGGAGAGCTTGTCCTTCAGCACGATGTCGACGTAGAGGTCGGTGGCGACCCAGCGCGGGCCGTCCCGGTGGACGCGGACGACGTCCAGGTAGAAGTCCTGATCGCGTTCGTGGCCGGGCGAGAACCAGAAGTCGGTGAAGCGGAGGCCGAGCCCGGGCACCAGCCACGACTCGAGGTAGTGGAACTGGGCGCGGCCCGGGGTCGGCCGGGCGAGGTACAAGCCGAACGGCTCCACGCGGAACTCCTCGACCTCCCGCAGGATGCCCTTCGGGTCGATGTTCGCGCGCGCGGCGGGGTCGAAGACCTCGACCTTCGGGGGGTGCAGTGCGGCCATGTGGGTCATCCTGCCGGGCCGGTCACGAAACGCGAACTGCCGCCCCGGGCATCACGCGTTCGGGCTAAAGTGCGCCGAGCGTCCGGGAACGAGGGGGAACTGGGGATGTTCGGGATCATCAGGCCGTGCCGGCACCGCTTGGCCGAAGGCCTGCACGCGGATTGGCTGGCCCACCTGTGCGGTCTGTGCCTCACGCTGCGCGACGAACACGGCCAGTTCGCCCGCGTGGTCACCAACTACGACGGGCTGATCATCTCGGTGCTGGTCGAGGCGCAGACGCCGCGCGCGGACGGCCGGCGCGAAGCGGGCCCGTGCCCGCTGCGCGGCATGCGGACGGCCTCGGTGGCCCGCGGCGAGGGCGCCCAGCTGGCGGCGGCGGTGTCCCTGGTCCTGGCGGCGGCCAAGGTCGGCGACCACGTCGAGGACGGCGACGGAGCGTACGGAAGGCGCCCGGTGGCGGCGGCCGCGCGCCGGGTCGCGGCCCGCTGGACCGCGCAGGGGCGCCGTACGGGCGGGCAGGTGGGGTTCGACACGACGGTGCTGACGGAGGCGGTCGAGGGCCAGGGTTCGCTGGAGTCGTCGGTCCGGCTCGGTGACTCGCCGCTGCTGGCGACGGAACCGGCCGAGCGGGCAACGGCGGCGGCGTTCGCGCGAACGGCTGAGCTGGCGGGCAAGCCGGGCAACGCGGCCGCGCTGGCCGAGGCGGGCCGGTTGTTCGGCCGGGTGGCGCACTTGCTGGACGCGGTGGAGGACTACGCGGCCGACGCGGCGGCGGGGGCGTGGAACCCGTTGCTGGCCACGGGAACGGGCCCGGAGGAGGCCAGGCGGCTCTGCGACGATGCGGTGCTGGGGGTGGAGCTGGCGTTGCGCGAGGCGGAGTTCGCCGAGCCGGCCCTGGTGCACGCGCTGCTGGTCCACGAGCTGCGCCAAGCTGTGCGGCGGGCCTTCGGCCACGGCTCGTCCCACGCCCACGCCCACGCCCACGGCTCGGCCCCTGACCACGCCGGCGGCTTTGCCTCTGGCCACAGCCACGGCTGGTCCCACGGCCACGGCCACGGCTCGGGGGAGGGCGCGCCTTCCGGCCACGCCTCGGCTCCTGGCCACAGCCCGGGCTCGGGGAAGGGCGCGCCTTCTGGCCACGGATCGGCTCCTGGGCACGCCTCGGCCCTTGGCAACGGCTCGGCCCTTGGCCAAGGCCAAGGCCAGAGTTTGGGCTCGCTGGAGGGCGCGCCCTCCAGCCGTGGATCGGCCCTTGGCCACGGCTCGTCTCCCGGCTCCTGGCCGGGCGAGCCGGTGGGGCAACAGCCGCCGCCCGGGTGGATCGGGCCGGGGCCGACGCCGCCGCAACACCCGCACCAGGCGCCGCCGGGCTGGATCGGGCCCGGGCCGTCGCCGCAGCAGCATCCGCACCAGGTGCCGCCCGGCTGGGGTGGTTCCCCGCGGCCGCACGGTTTCCCGCCGCCAGGTCCGGTCCCGCCGCCGGGCGCTCCCGGTCCGAACGGCCCCGGCGGCCGCGGCCCGGGTGGCCCAGGCGGTCCCGGTGGCCCGGGTGGTCCCGGCGGCCCCAAGGACCCCGGAAACCCTGGAGACCCCGGAGACTCCGGCAAATCCGAGCCTTACGACGGCAAGGGCGGCGGCCTCTGGTACCCGAAGTTCGCCGTCCCGCCCAAGAAGCGCAACCTCTTCCTCGGCTGCGCCCTCACCCCCTACATGTGCTGCACCTGCCAGTTCTGCTGCCGCGATCCCTACCCCGGCCCGTGGAGCGGAAAACCGGTGAGCACGTGCGACGGGTGCGACTGCGGCTGTGACGGTTGTTGCGAATGTTGCGGCTGTTGCGACTGCAGCTGCTGAGGACGCTCCTCCGCACCGGCGGCGATGTCGCGTCGGTCACGGTGTTCCGAGTGCGCTGACCAGGCCCGACGGAAATTGTCGGTGGGTCGGCCTACTCTGGTCCCCGTGGCTTTCGCAACCGAACACCCCGTGCTCGCCCAGTCCGACTTCCGGCCCGTCTCGGAGATCCCGCGGACCGGCGGCCGGTTCGAGGTGGTCAGTGACTACCAGCCCGCCGGTGACCAGCCGGCGGCCATCGACGAGCTCGAACGCCGGATCAAGGCGGGCGAGAAGGACGTCGTGCTCCTCGGCGCCACCGGCACCGGCAAGTCGGCGACGACGGCGTGGCTGATCGAGCGCGTCCAGCGGCCGACGCTGGTGATGGCGCCCAACAAGACCCTGGCCGCGCAGCTGGCGAACGAGCTGCGCGAGCTGTTCCCGAACAACGCGGTCGAGTACTTCGTCAGCTACTACGACTACTACCAGCCCGAGGCGTACATCGCGCAGACGGACACCTACATCGAGAAGGACTCGTCGATCAACGACGACGTCGAGCGGTTGCGCCACTCGGCGACGATGAACCTGCTGTCGCGCCGGGACGTCATCGTGGTCGCCAGTGTCTCCTGCATCTACGGCCTGGGCACGCCGCAGTCGTACCTGGACCGGTCCTCGAAGCTCGCGGTCGGCATGCAGCTCGACCGGGACGTCTTCCTGCGGGCGCTGGTCGACGTCCAGTACACGCGCAACGACATCGCCTTCGCGCGCGGCACGTTCCGCGCGCGCGGTGACACCGTCGAGATCATCCCGGCCTACGAGGAGCTCGCGATCCGCGTCGAGTTCTTCGGCGACGAGGTCGAGAAGCTGTACTACCTGCACCCGCTGACCGGCGACATCGTCAAGGAGGTCGACGAGGTCCGCATCTTCCCGGCGACGCACTACGTCGCCGGCCCGGAGCGGATGGAAAAGGCGATCCAGGGGATCGAGAAGGAGCTCGAGGAGCGGCTCGCCGAGCTGGAGCGGCAAGGCAAGCTCCTGGAGGCGCAGCGGCTGCGGATGCGCACGGCCTACGACATCGAGATGATGCGCCAGGTCGGGTTCTGCTCCGGCATCGAGAACTACTCGCGCCACATCGACGGCCGCGGCCCGGGCACGGCGCCGGCGACGCTCATCGACTACTTCCCGGACGACTTCCTGCTGGTGATCGACGAGTCGCACCAGACCGTCCCGCAGATCGGCGGCATGTACGAAGGCGACATGTCCCGGAAGCGGAACCTGGTCGAGTACGGCTTCCGGCTGCCGAGCGCGGTCGACAACCGGCCGCTGACCTGGGAGGAGTTCTCCGACCGGATCGGCCAGACGGTGTACCTGTCGGCGACGCCGGGGCCCTACGAGATGGGCCAGGCGGGCGGCGAGTTCGTCGAGCAGGTGATCCGGCCGACCGGCCTGGTCGACCCGAAGGTCGTCGTGAAGCCGACCGAGGGCCAGATCGACGACCTGGTGCACGAGATCCGGGAGCGGGCGGACAAGGACGAGCGCGTCTTGGTCACCACGCTGACCAAGAAGATGTCCGAGGATCTGACCGACTACCTGCTGGAGCTCGGCATCCGGGTGCGCTACCTGCACTCGGAGGTCGACACGCTGCGGCGCGTCGAGTTGCTGCGGCAGCTGCGGGCGGGCGATTTCGACGTGCTGGTCGGCATCAACCTGCTGCGCGAGGGTCTCGACCTGCCGGAGGTGTCGCTGGTGGCGATCCTCGACGCGGACAAGGAGGGCTTCCTCCGGAGCGGGACGTCGCTGATCCAGACGATCGGCCGCGCGGCGCGGAACGTGTCGGGCGAGGTCCACATGTACGCGGACAAGATCACCGACTCGATGAAGCACGCGATCGACGAGACGGACCGCCGCCGCGAGAAGCAGGTCGCCTACAACAAGGAGCGTGGCGTCGACCCGCAGCCGCTGCGGAAGAAGATCGCGGACATCCTCGACCGGGTGTACAGCGAGGCCGAGGACACCGAGCAGGTCTCGGTGGGCGGCTCGGGCCGCAATTCCTCGCGCGGCAAGAAGCCCGAGCAGGGCGACCGGGTGCGCAGCTCGGGGATGCTGGTCGACAAGAACGTTTCGGCGATGCCGCGCGCCCAACTGGCGGATCTGATCCAGCAGATGACCGACCAGATGATGCAGGCCGCGCGAGACCTCCAGTTCGAGCTGGCGGCGCGGTTGCGCGACGAGATCTCGGACTTGAAGAAGGAGCTGAGGGGCATGGACGCGGCCGGCATCAAGTAGCGCTGCGAGCCGCTCCGGTTGCGTCGTGACCAGCTCAGGAAGCGAGAGAACGCCGTAGAGCGGCTGAAGCGGATGCGGCGGGTGCTGGAAGAGGAGATCTGGCCGTTGATACCGCAGGAGGAACTCGGGAAACCCGATCCCGAAGGATGAGTGGGAAGACTGCTGTGCACCGGCGAGGACTTCCCGCAGACCGACCTCGAACTGGTGGAGCTCCAGCCGTGAACCTCGAAGCCGTCGTCGCCTACTGCCTCGCCAAGCCCGGCGCCGAAGAGACCTACCCCTTCGGCGACCACGTCCTCGTCGCGAAAGTCGGCGGCAAGGGCTTCGCCTTCATCGGCCAGGACCCGCCCGGCAGCGTCGCCGTCAAGTGCGGGGCCACCCGGGAAGAGGCCGCCGGGCTGCGGGCTCGCTACCCGGGTGCCGTCAGCGTCATGGACTACCTCGGCCGCTACGGCTGGAACCGCGTCGAGCTCGGCGCCGGGGTTCCGGACGCCGAGCTCGAAGAACTCGTCGATGCTTCCTACGACCGGGTCGTCCGGCGGTTGCCCAAGGCCCAGCGGCCCTGAGTCACTCCGGCGCGGGCGCACTCTCGTCCGGCTGCAGCATGCCGAAGACGTTGCCCTCGGTGTCCTTGCAGTACGCCAGCCAGCCCACGCCGGGAACCGGGTTCTTGGGCAGGGCCAGCGTTCCGCCCGCCCGGTTGACGTCGCCCAGTGCCTCGTCCAGGTTCGCCACGTCGATCGTGTTGACGAACCCGTGGACCGGGGCCGATGCCTCGGGTGCCGGACCCTGGCGGGGGAGGAGACCGCCGTCGATTCCGTCGCCTTCGCCGGTCGAGATCATCCAGTAGGGGACGTCGCCCCAGCGCTCGAACTTCCAGCCGAACACCGCCGTGTAGAACGCCACCGCGCGTTCGGGGTCGCCCGCGTGGATTTCGAAGTGGACGGGACGAGGCATGCGCGCCTCCTCAGGCCGGGCCGTCAGGTGTGGTGAGAGTACGCCCGGCCTGAGAAAAGTTACAGCCGCGCCCGAGGCGTCAGGTCCGCGTCGAAGTCCGGGAAGCCCGCCGGAGCCGAGCGAAGAGCCAACGACGAAACCGGTGGCAGCCCGGCCCAGCGGCGGACCGTCGCCGTGGCCGCCGCCGCGTCGGCCGGGGCCAGCTGGGCGATCTTCGACCCGTGGTTGCCGCCCTGCACGTAGTACCGGTACGAATCGCGGCTGCCGAAGCCCAGCTCGAACGGCTCGGCGCCCCACGGGTCGTTCGAGCCGTACACGAACAGCAGGCGGGTGCCGCGGGACTTCACCCAGAAGTCGATGTCGGGCATCGCCGGGTAGTCGAAGCGCGGCAGGCGGATCGACGCCGGTACGAACGTCTTCGGCTGGTCGGCGCCGGGGTAGCGCAGCAGGTCGCGGAGGTAGCCGTCGTACGCCTCGGGCGAGCCCAGCTGCACCGCCGCCTGGTAGTAGTACGGGATGTAGGGCGCCAGGTCCTGGTCCGAGTAGGTGTTGAGGCTCTCGACCTTCTCGTACCAGGCGTAGACGTCCGCCGCGGGCGCGCCCGGCGGCGGCACCGTCGCGCAGTCCGACTGCTTCTGGTACTGCCAGAACGCGAAGTACGAGTCGATCACCGAGATCTCGAGGGACTTGTCGGCCGATCCGACGATCGAGAACGTCAGCCCGCGCTGCGCCGCGTCGGCCGCGGCGATCGCCCCCAGTTCGTCACGCCGCTTCAGCGCGTCGCGCTGGATCGCCTTCAGGGCGTCGCGGCACGCCGGGTCGTTGCCCACGCGCGAGAGGAACCGGTTGTAGACGTCGATCGGGTCGATGACGTCGTTGGGCGCGACGTACGGGATGGTCGCGTCGACGTCGTCGGGGAAGAAACGCCGGAAGTACGTGGCGGTCATGCCGCCCTTGCTGCCGCCGGTGGCCAGCCACTTGCCCGGGTAGATCGCCTTGAACGCCTGCACCGCGCGGTGCTCGTCCGCCGCCGCCTGCCAGATCGTCAGCTGCTTCGCCCAGTTCTCCGGCTCCGGCCGCGACGGCGTGAAGTAGCGGTACTCCATCGACAGCTGGTTGCCGTCGACGATCTGCGTCGGTTCCGAACGGTTCGGCGAGCCGCTGACGTTGTAGCCGCTCGTGAAGGCGACCGTGGGGGCGGCGAAGTCGCGGTGCAGCAGGGTGAACCGCTGCTGGAACGTGCCCGCGCCGGGGTGCCGGTGGTCGGCGGGCTGGGTGTAGGTCAGCTTGAAGAACCGGAACCCGGCCGGCGCCGCGTCCTCGGAAACGATCGTCAGCCCCGGGATCCGCTGCAGCTGTGCCTTGATGTCGGGGGCCGCCGCGGCCGCCGGCGCCAGGCCGGCCAGCGCGAGCAGGACCGCACCCGTGGTGAAAAGCCTGCGCATCGAGCACCCTCCCGGCTCACCGAACCCTCGGTGGGACCCTCACAGAACCGGCGCCGGTCGGCAATCGGCTGTCCGGGCGCAGAATCGGTCAGGATCCGACTTTCGAGGGGTGGCGCCGCGTCCTCAGGCGTGCGCAGTCGCGGGCATCATGCGAGTTGTCCGCGTGATCCGGGCCGCGTTACGGTCCGAATCCGTAGGCACCGTCATCGAGCGAGGGGTCCGCCATGAAGGTTTCCGACTGCCCGACGACCCAGGTCGAGGTCCGCATCGCCGCGCGGCCGGCCGAGGTCTGGTCCTGGCTGCTGGACGTCGACCTGCCGGCCCGGTTCTCCACCGAGTTCCAGGGCGGCGGCTGGGTCGAGGGCGCCGAGCCCGGCCTCGGCGCGCGGTTCCGCGGCCGCAACTCCCACCCGGTCGCCGGCGAGTGGGAGACCGTCTCGACCGTCACCGGCTACGAGCCCGAGCGGCTGTTCGCGTGGGCCGTGATGGACGTGACGAACCCGGCCGCGTCGTGGCGCTTCGAGCTGGTCCCGGACGGCGACGGCACGATCCTGCGCCAGTGGGCGCAGATCGGCCCCGGCCCGTCCAACCTCACCACGATCATCGGCTCCATGCCCGAGCACGAAGAGGAAATCGTCGCGATGCGGCTCGGCGAGCTGCAGGCCAACATGCAGAAGACCGTCGACGGCATCAAGGCACTCGCCGAAAGCGGTGTGCACGCCGTCTAGCGGAGCACCCGGTCCACATAGGACTTGACGGCGGCGAGCGCTTCGGCGGACTGCCACAGCCGCTCCACCCGCGGGTCGTCCGAGTGGCGGTATTCGGCGATCCGCTCGTGGAACGGCTGCCGGATCTGGGCCTTGGTGTGGGCGAACGGTTCGGCGGGCAGGTCGCCGAGGCGGGCCGCGACGGCGACGGCGCGCTCGAGCACCTCCTCCGGCGGCGCCGGCTCGTCGGCCAGCCCGCGGGCCAAGGCCTCCGCACCGCCCCAGGTTTCACCCGAGTAGGTGAGCGACGGCAACTGTGCCGTCCCGTAGGCGCACCGCAGGATCTCCAGCGCGGCCAACGGGAACGGCAGCCCGACGAGCAGTTCGGTCACGCCGATCTTGCCGGCGCCCAGCACCCGGTGGTCGCAGGCCGCGGCGAGCACCGCGCCCCCGGCGACGGCGTGGCCGTTCAGCGCGGCGACCACCGGACGCGGGCAGCCGAACACCGCCAGCAGCGCGTCGGACAGCAGTGGCAGGAACTCCGCCACGTACGGCGCGCCGCCTTCGTCGAGCCGCTTGAGGTCGACGCCCGCGCAGAAGATGCCGCCGGTCCCGGTGAGCACCACGGCGCGGGCCTGTTCGGCCTCTTCGAGCCCCCGCACCAGCGCCCGGCACGAGTCCGTGTCGAGGGTGTTGCCCCCGCCGTGGTCGATCCGGAGCACGGCGACGTCGCGGTGGCTGTCCAGGGTGATCGGCACGGCCCGACCGTACCGCGGCCAGGGCGGGCCGGTCAGGCCCGGACGCTCAACCGGACGACGCCGAAGTGCTCCCGGCGCGCCAGCTCGGCGACCTCGTCGAGGGTCGGCAGCCGGCCGAGGGGGAACTTCAGGCCGATCGTGCGGGCGGCCCGGCGCATCCCCAGCTCGGTGATGCGGTCGGAGTAGATCTTCGCGACCTCGGTGACGTCCTCGACGAGCACGCCGCGCATCGGCGTCGTCCGGCCGGCGAACGTCACGTCGGCGTCCGCGCCGCCGCGGAAGTTGAGCCGCCAGCCCGCCGGTGTCAGCGCGCACAGCCCCTCGGCGTCGCGGTGCGCGGTGACCGGCACGCGGTAGTGCCGCCCGGTCCGGCGGCCGGCGAAGGCGAGCAGCATGAACTCGCCGACGCCGCGGCCGAGCGGGCTGGGCAGCACCGCCCGCAGCACGACGTTGAGCGTCTTCACCAGCGGTGCGGGCGGCTGGTGCCATTCCACGGCGGTCATTTCCGCAGCGTACGCCGGTTGAAGACGTCAGCTGGTGATGTCTTTTTGAGCGAACCGGCGCCCCGCGTAGAGGAAGAACACCGTCCCGTAGATCGCCGCCGACAGCATGCCGCTCGCCAGGTTGGTCCAGTCGACGTCGGTCGAGATGAGGTCCATCCAGGAGAACGCGTAGTGCGTCGGCAGGTAGTTGCGGAGACCCTCCAGCGCGGTGATCTGGTCGAGGATCTGCGACAGGATCGCCACCAGCACCGCGCCGCCGACCGCGCCGAGCGGGGCGTCGGTCGACACGCTCAGCGCCAGCGCGAGCCCGGCCACCCAGGCCAGCTGCAGGATGATGTACACAGTGGACAGCCCGATGGCGAGCAGGCTGTCGCCGAAGGACACCGCGTCGCCGGTCGGGCTGATCGCGTCGCCCGCGCCGTACCAGAGCACCCCGACGCCGAGTGACACCAAGGGCAGCAGGACGAGCGCGAAAGCCGACAGCAGCCCGGACACGATCGCCTTCTGCCGCAGCACCCGCTGCCGCGGCACCGGCACGGCCAGCAGGTACTTCAGGCTCGACCACGACGCCTCGCTAGCGATGGTGTCGCCGAAGAACAGCGCGACGATCATCGGCAGCAGGAACGTCCCCGACACGAACAGCGCCAGCACGACGAAGTTCGGCGCGGACGCCGTGGCCAGGTCGACGAAGCCGCCGCTGCGCCGGTTCGGGCTGGACTGCCCGAGCTGGAACGCGATCACCAGGATGAACGGCAGGAGCGCGACGAACCCGAGCAGGAACTGCGTGCGCCGCCGCTTGAGCTGGCGCCGCAGCTCGACGCCGAGCCGCAGCGTCCGCCGGGCGCTGTAGCCCTCGACCGCGCCGTCCGGCCCGACACCCGCGTGCTCCTGCGACGCGAGGTCGCTCAGCTCGTCGAGCGCATGCGGGTCGGTGTGGACACCTTCACTCACGACGACTCATCTCCGACCAGTTGCAGGAACGCGTCTTCCAGCCGGCGCCGAGGCCCGGCCTGCTCCACCGCGACGCCGGCGCGCACCAGCGCGGCCACGCCTTCGGCACGCGGCAGTTCGCCGAGGTTGGCGTGCACGAGTTCGCCTTCGACGTCGACGTCGGTGACCCCGCTGAGCGCCTTCAGCGCCGCCGCGGCCGCGGCCGGGTCGTCGACCCGGAACGTCGCCTCGCCGCCGGCCGCGGCCAGCTCGCCGACCTCGCCCGAGGCGACCAGTGAGCCGCGGTGCATGACCACGACGTGCGTGCAGGTCTGCTCGACCTCGGCCAGCAGGTGGCTGGACACCACCACGGTCCGGCCGGTCGCGGCGTACCGCTGCAGCACCTCGCGCATCTGGTGGATCTGGGGCGGGTCGAGCCCGTTGGTCGGTTCGTCGAGCACCATCAGCTCCGGCAGGCCGAGCATCGCCTGGGCGATCGCCAGCCGCTGCCGCATGCCCTGGCTGTAGGTCCGCACGCGGCGCTCGACCGCGTTGCCGAGCCCGGCGATCTCCAGCGCCTCCGCGAAGTGCGCTTTTTCCGCAGGCCGTCCGGTCGAAGCCCAGTACAGCTCGAGGTTCGCCCGCCCGGACAGGTGCGGCAGGAAGCCGGACCCTTCGACGAACGAGCCGATCCGCGAGAGCACCGGGGCACCCGCGGTGATCTTGTGCCCGAACACCCGGATGTGGCCCCGCGTCGGCGTGATCAGGCCCATCAGCATCCGCAGGGTCGTCGTCTTGCCCGCGCCGTTCGGCCCGAGCAGGCCGAGCACCTGGCCCGGCTCGACGCGGAAGGACAGGTCCTTCACCGCGACGAACCCGCCCGGGTACTCCTTGCGCAGCCCCTCGATGACCAGCGGCGTGGTGGCGAGCTCCGGATCCGCGTCGGTGGCGCGACGGCGGCGCAAGGCCGCGAAGAGCACCGCGGCGAGGCCGATCGCCAGCGTCACGCCGATGCCCACCAGCTGCCCGACCGGGGCCGGGGAACCGACCGACGTCCCGGGCACGACGGGCACGGCCAGCGCGGCGCCGCCGGCGAGCCCGATCCGGAACACCGCGGGCGCGGCCGGCGCGGCGAACGCCTGGTCGGTGGTGCCGACGACGAGCCGCAGCGAGTGGCCGCCCTCGATCGGCCGGACGATGCCGGGCAACGTCACGGTGACGTCGACCGGGGTGCCGTCGGCGGGCAGCCCGCTCACCCGGAACGGCGCGATCGCGTTGGCCGGCAGCACGCGCGAGCCGTCCGGCCCGACGTCGTAGAGCTTCGCGAACAGCACCGCGTCCGGCTGGGGGTGCGCCGGGTCCGCGGCGACCTGCAGCCGCACGGTGGAGGCGCCGCTGATGACGACCTGGCCGTCGAACGCGGCGGTGGTGAACTGCGCGGCCTGGCCGGGCGGGTCGTTGCTGAACAGCGCGCCGAGCCGCGACGTGCTGCTCGCGACGCCGTTGAGCCCGGGGATCCCGCTGACCGCCGACGGGTTCGCCCCGGCCGGGCGCACCACCGGCTGCGCGGGCCCGGCGAGCGCCAGCAGCCGCCGCTCGGTCGCCGGCCCGGTCAGCCCGGGGTAGGCGGCCGCGTTGACCGTGCGGACCGACGGCGTCCCGTTGGCGCGCAACGTGCCCTGGACGTCGTAGCTGAACCCGGTGCCCGGGTCGCCGCCGTCCAGCGCCGTCTTCAGGAAGTCGCCGATCTTGGCGCGCAGCTGCGGGCCGGGCTTGCCGCCGTCGTGGCCGCCGGTGTACCAGATGGTCTTGACCTTGCCGCCCGCCGCGGTGATCTGCCGGGCGGTCGCGTCGGACTGGTCGAGCCCGAACAGCGTGTCGCTCTCGCCCTGCACCAGCAGCGTCGGCACGGTGATCTTGCTCGTCACGGACGCGGGGGAGACGCGGCGCAGCAGGTCGACGCTCGCCTGGCTCGCCTGCCCGGTGGTGCCGAGTTCGGTGTAAGCGCGGCAGACCGCCGCGGTGAACCGGCCGCACGGGTCGGCCGGCGCACTCCGCGGCCCGCCCGCGCCCGGCGGCCCGGCGGGCAGCGCGGCCCCCGCGGCGGCGGTCCCGGCGGCGCCGGTCGATCCGGTGTCGGTCTCCTGGCCGGCTTCCGGTGCTTCGGCCGACGGCGAGCCGCTCGCCGCGGCGCCCGAACCGGCCGAGAAGAAGATGCCGGCCCAGCTCTTCTTGAAGACGCCGTCGGGCGAAAAGGCGCCGGCGGACGGAGTGCCCGCGGTCGTGGACGCGGGGGTCGCCGCGTTCGGGACCAGGCCCTGGGCGAGGTCGTTGTAGGTGATCATGGGCGCGATCGCGTCGACGCGCTTGTCCGTGCCGGCCAGCAGCAGCGACAGCGCGCCGCCGTAGGAGCCCCCGGTGACGGCGATCTTCGGGTCGCCGCCCGCGTCGAGCGTCACCTGGTGCTGCGCCACGAGCCGGTCGATCAGGCGGCTCGCGTCGGCGACCTCGCCGTCCGGGTCGTTGAGCCCGATCTTGCCGGTGCTCTTGCCGAAGCCGCGCGCGGACCACGTCATCACGACGAAGCCCTTCCGGGCGAGCTCGCGGGCGTCGTCGGCGACGCTGTTCTTGTCCCCGCCGAAGCCGTGCGCGAGCAGCACCGCGGGTGCGGGCACGGTCGCGGGGAGGTAGGTGGTCGTGTCGATCTTGACCTGCTCGGCCGAGCCGGGGGCGGCGGGCAGGTCGAGCAGCGCGTCCTGGGTGGGCACGGCGGGCGGGGCCGTGTCGCGCGTCGCCCAGAGGACGGTCGCGGCGGCGAGCACCACCACGACGGCGCCGAGCGCCGTGAGACGGGCTCGGCGGGTGCGCGGGAGCGGGAGTCGGGGCACGACGTGACCGTAGGTGAAGTTTCCTGAGAGTGTCCTCCGCGGCTCACAGTGATCACACGCCCGGGACCACCTGGTGGACCGAAGTGACCGGAATTACACGACCAACACGGTGACGTGGGCGATCTCGGCTGGCGTTCCGGCGGGGGGAACCTGCACACTGGAGCCGCTGTGAGGGGAGTATTCCTTCGCGGCGGTGTCGTCAGCACGGTGGCCTTGCGTCCCCCGGCACCGTCGGCCGGTGGTTCCACCGGCGGGAGAGACCTCCGGTTAGTTGCTGCTGCGCACTATCCGGAGGTTCGAGTTCCATGACTGTCCCCCTGTGGCTGTGGATCGCCACGATCGGTGGCCTGCTCGCGCTGATCGCGCTGGACCTGGTCATCGTCGATCGCAAGCCGCACGAAGTGACCACGGGGGAAGCGGCTCGCTGGGTCATCTTCTACGTCTCGTGCGCGATCGTCTTCGGCATCGGCGTGTGGGTCTTCGCCGGGCACGACCCGGGTGTCGAGTTCTTCACCGGGTACATCACCGAGTACTCGCTGAGCGTCGACAACCTGTTCATCTTCATGATCATCATGGGCTCGTTCAAGGTGCCCGCCATCCACCAGCACCGCGTGCTGCTGGTCGGGATCCTGCTCGCGCTCGCCATGCGGAGCGTGTTCATCGCCATCGGCGCCGCGCTGATCGCGCAGTTCGTCTGGGTGTTCTTCCTCTTCGGCGCGATCCTGATCTGGACCGCGATCAGCATGGTGCGCGGCAAGGGCGAGGACGAGGAGTACCACGAGAACGCCGTCACCCGGCAGGTCCGCCGGTTCGCCCCGGTGACCGACGACTACCACGGCCACAAGTACACGGTGAAGATCGACGGCAAGCGGATGATCACCCCGATGCTGCTGGTGATCGTGGCCATCGGCTCGGCCGACCTGCTCTTCGCCGTCGACTCGATTCCGGCGATCTTCGGCATCACCCAGGAGGCGTTCCTCGTCTTCACCGCCAACGCGTTCGCGCTGATGGGCCTGCGGCAGCTGTACTTCCTGCTCGGCGGCCTGGTGACGAAGCTCGTCTACCTCAGCTACGGCCTCGCGGTCATCCTCGCCTTCATCGGGGCGAAGCTGTTCCTGCACGCCCTGCACGAGTACCACGTCGTGCCGGACTGGCTGGACATCAACAACTGGGTCTCCCTCGGCGTGATCATCGTCGTGCTGTCGGTGACCACGGTGGCCAGCCTGGCCAAGGCCCGGCGCGACGAGCGCAAGCAGGTCGCCGCGTAAGACCTGGCCGAACTCGTTCGCACCGCTAAGGAATTCGGGTACGGTCGGGACGTGCGTCCTGCCGACATCGAAGCCCTCGTCGTCCCCGGCCGTCCCGCCCTGCGCGGGAACCTGCTGCTCACGGCGTTGAAGAGACCGGATCTCCAGGCGAACGCCACGCACAGTGCGGTGCGGCGCGTGTCGCTCGACGGTGGTGAGGCCGCGTGGACCCACGGTCCGCGCGACTCCGCCCCGGCCATCTCGCCCGACGGACGCTGGGTGGCGTTCCTCCGCGCGGGGGAGGGCCAGGGCGCCGACGGCAGCCCGCAGCTGCACGTGATGCCGTCGGACGGCGGGGAAGCCCGCCGGCTGACGTCGCTGCACCTCGGGGCCGGGGAACCGGTGTGGGCGCCGGACTCGCGGCGGATCGCGTTCACCGCCCGCGTGCCCGAGGCGGGCCGCTACGGCACGCCGGACGCCGACGGCGAGACGCCGGAGCCGGCCGCCGAGGCCCCGCGCCGGATCACGCGGATGGACTACCGGATCGACGACGTCGGGTTCCTGCGCGACCGCATGCAGCGGCTGTTCGTCCTCGACGCCGTCGCGACGCTCGAGCCCGGGGACCTCGAGCCGCTGACCGGAGACGGGTTCGACGCGGCCCACCCGGCCTGGACGCCGGACGGCGCGCACGTGGTGTTCACGGCGCCGCCGGACTGGGGCGCGGCCGAGAGCGACTCGCGTGACATCTGCGCGATCTCCGCCGAGGGCGGCGAGCCCGAGGTCGTCGTGCGCTGCGAAGGCTACTCGGAGCGGCCGGCGTTCGGCACCGACGGCACGTTGTTCTACTTCGGACAGTCCTTCGAAGAGCACCACGAAGCCGCGCCCACCGGGCTCTACGCGGCGACGCCCGAATTCGGCACGGGCCCGGTGAAGGCCCGGCGGCTCACCGACGCCGAGACGGTGGACTGCGAAACCGCGGCGGGTCCGCCGGCTCCTCGCGGGGACGACGTGCTGGTGGCCGTCCGCCACCGCGGCGCGGTGGAACTGCGCGCGGTCGGCGTCGACGCGACCGAGGCCCCGCTGGCCGACCTCGCGGTGGTCTACGCGGACCAGGCCGCGGTCCGGTCGTTCACGCTGGACGGCTCGGTGCTGGCGGCGGTGATCGCCACGCCGTCGACCGCCGGGGAGGTCGTGCTGCTCGGCGACGGCGACCCGCGGGTGCTGACCGGCTACTCGAAGCCGTTGCGCGACAAGGGCATCCGCCCGATGATCGAGCTGGAGACCACCGCTCCGGACGGCTACCCGGTGCACGGCTGGCTGGTGCTGCCCGAGGGCGAGGGCCCGCACCCGGTGCTGCGCGTGGTGCACGGCGGCCCGTTCACCCAGCAGGAGTGGGCGGTGTTCGACGAGGCGCAGGTGTACGCGTCGGCGGGCTACGCGGTCGTGGTCGGCAACCCGCGCGGGTCGGCGGGGTACGGGCAGACGCACGGCCACGCGATCACGCACGGCTTCGGCACGGTCGACGTCGACGACGTCCTGGCGCTGCTCGACAAGGCGCTCGAACGCCCGGACCTGGACGCCTCCCGCGTCGGCATCATGGGCGGCTCGTACGGCGGGTTCATGACGAGCTGGCTGGCCGCTCACCACGGCGAGCGCTTCAAGGCGGCGTGGAGCGAGCGCGCGGTCAACGCGTGGGACTCGATGGTCGGCAGCTCCGACATCGGCTACTTCTTCGTCGACGCCTACATCGGCTCCTCGCCGGAAGTCCAGCGCGACCGTTCACCGCTTTCGTACGCGGCGCAGATCAAGATCCCGTTCGCCGTGGTGCATTCGGAGCAGGACTGGCGCTGCCCGCTGGAGCAGGCGGAGCGGATGTTCGTGGCCCTGCGCCGGGCCGGCGCGCCCGCCGAGATGCTCGTGTTCCCCGGCGAAGGCCACGAGCTGAGCCGGTCCGGCCGCCCGCGGCACCGCGTCCAGCGCTTCGAAGCGATCCTCGAGTGGTGGTCGCGGCACCTGTGATGCGCGGTCTGGTCTGCTTCGACGTCGACGGGACCCTCGTGCCTGGCACGAGTTCGTGCGCGTGGGTGGCCGCCGCGCTGGGCCACGAGGCCGAGCTCGTCGCGGCCGAAGCGGCCTACGTCGCGGGCCGGATGACCAACCAGGAGGCGTCGGTGATCGACGCCCGGGGCTGGGCTGGGCACACCGAAGCCGAGATTTCGGCGCGGCTCGAGACGTTGCCGCTGGTCGACGGGATCGCCGAAACGGTGGCGTGGTGCCACGACCACGGCCTGCGCCCGATCCTGACGACGCTCGCGTGGACGCCGGTGGGGCGCATGCTCGCCGGGCGGTTCGGGTTCGCCGCGTACTGCGGGCCGGTGCCGGAGGCCGAGGACGGGCGCTACACCGGCCGGGTCGCCGAGCACCTCGACGAGTACGGCAAGCGCGACTTCGCGCTCTCGCAGGGCTTCGCGCCGCAGCGGTGTGCCGCGGTCGGGGACAGCCGGTCCGATCTGCCGCTGTTCGCGGCCGTCGGGACGAGCATCGGCTTCAACGCGGCTCCGGCCGCCCGCGCCGTCGCGACCCACGTCGTCGACGGCCCGGACCTGCGGGCGATCATCCCGGTGCTGGCGGCTCAGTTCAGCAGCGTGTAGTTCAGCTCTTCGCAGACCCGGCCCAGCGGGACGTCCAGGCCCGGGTGGTCCAGCGGCAGCAGCACGTCCGGCGCGATCGGGAGCGCGGCGCCCGCAGGCGGGTCCCACAGGCAGATCGCGGGGTCGCCGGAGTCCATCGACGAGCGGTACCAGAGGCCGTCGAGATCGCTGAACGCGCCGCGGATCGCGCGGGCCCACGCCTGCGTCAGCTTCTTCGGGCCGCTGGAAATCTCCTGCGAGGCGCCGACCCGCGTCGGCCAGAGGCCGGTCAGGTCGAGCAGGCGCAGGGTGCGCGTCGGGCGGACGACGACCAGCCGGGGACCGCGGGTGCGGCGGTCGACCGTCGAGCTGGTCTGGAAGACCTCGGCGACCGACGTGCGCACGGTGAGGCCGAAGTAGAGGACGCCGTTGGCGGGATCGGTGACCGGCGCGCCGCCGCGGCCGGGCGACTGCTGGTCGAAGCGGCCGTGCGGGAGCGGGCCGGTGTAGCGGAACGAGTTCCACTGCTGGGGGTGGTTGCCGTGCGCGGTGAAGATCCGTACGAGCCTGGTCGCGGGCTGGACCGTCACCACGTCGTCGGCGCGGTTCAGCTGCCGGACCAGGACGGATCGGGCGGGCGGCAGCGGGAGCCGGGCCATGGGTCGGTGGTGGTCCGTCCTTGTCGGTGATCTTGCTCGGGAGGGTCCAGCCTAGAGCGGCGTGCCGAGCGTGGCGATGAGGCGGGCGACGTGGTCCGGGTCACCACCGGAGAGGAGCCATTGGCGCGGGGTCGCGGGCTGCTCGTTGATCACCAGATCGGCCTGCGGAGTGCTCATGAAGGCGGCGACGACGAGAGCGGGCTGGTCGCCGGGCAGGGCTTTGAGGACGACTTCCAGGCCGGGCAGCACGCCCGAGCCGGCGAATTGCCAGGCGGGGAGCCGCCACCCGCCGTCCTTCCAGCCGGTCAGCCGCCCTTCCTTGAGGCGGTGCCGGATCCGGCTGTCGTCGACCCCGAGGGTCTTGGCCGCCTCGTTGACGCTGAGGGCCCCTTCGGCGAGCACGGCGTGGGCGGCGACGGTGCGTGCCCTGAAGTCGGGTTCGTCCTCCCGCCGCGGCGAGAGGTCCAGCCCGACGTCGGTGAGCGCGGCGCGCTGATCGGCCGAGAAGTAGTGCGACGGATCCGGATTCGGTGGGGACAGTCTGCGCGCTGCGTCTTCGACGAGAGTGAGGAACTCATTCGCGTCGACCTTCAGGCCCGCCTTGGCGAGGATGTTCTCCAGCGCTACAGACATGTGGCTCAGATTAACCCGAAACAGCGCGGGTGTGCGGGTTCGTGCGGTTTCGTGCCCTGTCTGTGGGTGAATTCACCAGAGATCGACACTCAGGGCACATTATCCAACACGTTGAGTAGGCAACTTCCGGTCAGTTTCCCCGGATGGGCGGCACTTGTCCAGCCCCGCCCGGGCTTGACACTGCGTGCCCGCGGACCTACGTTCCGGATGAGTAAACGATTTCCGCTCCGTGCTCACAGGCCTCCGGCGCTCCGGCGCCGGTGGTGGGGGACACAGGGGGTGGGGCGTGCCTGGGGCCCGGCACGAGCCGGCCCCCAGGCACGTCGCTCTCAGCCCACTCTTCAGGCACGCGGGACGACTCTTCGGGCTTGCCAGCCGACCTTCTGAGTGCGCGGCCCGCCCCTCCGGGCACGCCAGCCGACTTCCGGGTACGCCAGTCGACCTTCTGGGCATGCGGCCCACCTCCGGCCGCGCTGGTCGACTTCCGGGCGCGCGGCCCGGCTCTCTGGGGGCGGGGCGCCTTTCTCGGTGCGCCGGCCGACCCTGCTGGGCGTGCGGGCGATCTTCTGGGTGCGTGGGCCGATCCTCCGGGTACGCCGGCCGACCTCTGGATGCGTGGCCGACCCCTTCGGGTCCGCCGGCCGACTCTCCAGGCATGCGGCCCGCCCCTTTGGGTGTGTGGGCCGACTCTCCAGGCATGCGGCCCGCCCCTTTGGGTGTGTGGGCCGACCCTCCAGGCACGCCAGCCGACCCTTTAGGCGCGTAGGCGCGCCGGCCGAGCTTCTGGGTACCCCGGCCGACCCTCCAGGCATGCGGCCCGCCCCATTGGGTGCGCCGGCCGACCTGCCCAGAGCGAACCGGCCCGGCGGCCGCGCCCCGGGGCGTCAGCGGCGGGAGCTCTTCCGGACGATCAGCCGGGCTTCGAGCGTCGTCGTCGTTGTGTCGCGGCTGCTGTCCGTGATGCGGGCCAGCAGGAGCTGGGCCGCCACCCGGCCGACTTCGTACGCCGGCTGGGCGACCACCGTCAGGGGTGGGTCGACGAGCGTTGTCCAGGGTGCGTCGTCGAACGAAACGATGCCCACGTCTCGGCCCGGGCGCAGCCCGCGAGCCGCGAGGGCCTCCAGCACTCCGATCGCCATCGTGCTGTTCGCGACCAGCAGCGCGTCCGGCGGCGATGGCTCGTCGAGCAGTTCCAGCGCCGCCAGGCGGGCGCCCTCCGCGCGGTATTCCCCCCGGCGGAACAGGACGTTCTCCGCACCCACGACGTCGGCGTACCCCGCCAGGCGGTCTTCGGCCGTGCGGACGCCCGGCGGCCCGGTCAGGCAGCCGACGCGCCGGTAGCCGCCGGCGAGCAGGTGCCGGGTGGCTTCGGCGGCCGCGTGGCGGGTGTCGACCAGCACTTGGTCGCCCTCCACGGCCTGCAACGGCCGGTCCACCGCCACCAGCGGTGTGCCCTGGCGGCGGAGGCCCTCGACGTTCGTCGACCGGCCGGTCGGCGACAGCACCACGCCGGCGACGCGCTCCTGCAGGGCGACCTCGATGTAGCGCCGCTCCTTGTCCTCGTTTTCATCCGAATTACACAGCACCACCGAATACCCGGACCGCTGCGCGAGGTCCTCGACGCCCCGCGCGATGGCGGTGAAGAACGGGTTCTCGACGTCGGAGATGATCAGCGCGAGCACCGCGGTCTCCTGCCGGCGGAGGTTCCGGGCCAACCCGTTCGGGTGATACCCGAGCTCGGCGGCCGCTTCCTGGACCCGGGCGGCGAGCGTGGGGTCCACAGTGGACTTTCCGTTGAGCGCGCGCGACACGGTCGCCGTGGAGACGCCGGCTCTCGCCGCGACGTCGCTGATGGTGGCCACACGCCCTCCCTGATCACTCGTCGAGGGGGAGGATAGCGCTCTTGGTAGTCGTTTACCGTCCGCTTACCTTTTTGGGTGAACAGCCACTTCCGGTTGACCGCAAGAGTTACGCCGAACGGAGTCGATCACGCACCGCAGCGTCCACAGTGGAGGGTCCGCGGAAGTAGCGGCGCGGCGTGAGGCCGGTCAGCGCCCGGCACTCCCGGCCGAGGTGCGCTTGATCGGCGTACCCCGCGGCGGCCGCCAGCGCGGCCAGGCCCGGGACGTGCGGAGCCAGCGCGACGGCCCGCTGGAACCGGCTGACCCGGAGGTAGGTGGCCGGCCCGTACCCGACGGCTTGGACGAACCGCCGCCGCAGCCGCCGCTCGCTCACCGCGGCGGACAAGACGGGATCTTCGACCCGGGCGACGAGGACCGCCGCCCGCCCCACGCCGGCTCCGGCGAACCCGGCGGCGCTGGTTGCGGCTGGAGGTGGGGTAAGGAGGGCTGGTGCCGCTTGGCCGCCGGCGAATGGGGTGGCGCTCGCCGTGGTGTCGTCGAGCATGGCGCGGGCCCATGCTGCTTCTTCGCCGGCGTGCCCGAGCGGATTCCCGGCGATGCTCGTGCGGCCTTCCCCGCCGGCCCCAGCTCGCCCTACTTGCTCGCCACCGTGCCCGTGTGGGCCGGCGATGCTCGTGCGGCGTTTGCCGTCGGCTCCGGCTCGCGCTGCCGCTGCGCCAGTTTGCCCGAGGGGGCCTCCGGCGATGCGGTCCTCGCCGCCGGCACCGCCTCGCGCCACCTCCTCGCCGGGCCACTGCCGCCGCACGTCACCGAAGCCCGCTCCGCTCCGCCCCGCCACACCGGACCGAACCAACCCCGCCGCCGCTTCACCGACCCGGGCCACTCCCGCGTCCAGCCGGGCGATCAGCTCCGCCACCGCCAGATCCTCCGGCGGCAACTCCCCGAGCCGGCCGGCCACCGCCTCGGCCGGCGATACCTCCCCGGCCGCCAACCTCTCCGCCAGCGACCTTCCCCACAACTCACCGATCGGCACCCGCCGATCACGCAACTCGTCCGCCGCCACGCCCAGGGCCGCCGCCGCGCGGCCCGGCCGGAACCGGATCCCGCTCAGCACCGCTTGCGGCCGCGACTCCGATGACCACGCCGTCGTGTCCGGGCCCGCCACGAACGCCGCTCCGTCGCCGACGACCAGGTCCACGCAGCCGTCCGGGACGATCCTCTTCGGGCCCTCCGAAGCCGATCGCCACACGCATTTCGCCACGCCTCGCAGCACCAACGGCGCTGCCGCCTCTTCGTACACACCCCGATCATCCCCCGCAGGTCCGACAAAATCCGGCGCCTCGGGAGACCCCCGTCCGGGTGAACATCGAACTTCCCGCGAAGAGCTGCTAACGCCCCGTCAGGTCACGGCGAGATATAGGTCGACGCACTCGACGGAAGTGCGCGCGACGAGAGAAGACCTCTCCATGGGCGTTCCCACCGCGACCCGGGCCCAGCGCGACTGCGCCGGGCGGGCTCGGCCGGCCGGCAGCTTCGTCGTCGTCCTCGGGGTGCTCGCCGCGGCCTTCGCGGTGACCGTCTACGTCGTGCCCCGGTCCGCGCGCGGCCCCGGCAGCGAAGAGCCCGCCGCCGCGCCGGTCGCTCCGGCCGCGGTCCGCACGGTCAACCACAGCGTCGTCTACGAACTGCTCGGCGCGCACGGCGCCCGCAACGTCACCTACGCCGCCGCGGGCTCGGTGCTGACCCAGCACGCCGAGGTCGCGACGCCGTGGTCCACGCAGTTCACCCGGGTCGGCCCCGCCGGCCGCACCGAGTTCTACAGCATCGCCGCCCGCAACCCCGGGCCCGGCGCGCTGCGGTGCCGGATCGTCGTCGACGGCGTCATCGTCGCCGAGAAGACCGAGACCGAGCCGGACCGCCTCTTCAGCTGCGCCGTCTGAGCGGCAGGATCGGCGGCGTGAACGCCGCGATCACCTTCGGCCCCGCCCTGGTGGCGGTCCTCGTCCTGCTCGCCGTCGCGGGTGCGGCCGTCGTCCGGGCCGGCGGCCTCGGCGAAGGGCGTGCGGTGCTGATCGCCGCCGCCCGCGCGGTCGTCCAGCTCGCCGCCGTGTCGCTGGTGATCACCGCCGTCCTGCGCTCGGCGCCGCTCACCGGCCTCTTCGTGCTGCTGATGTTCGGGATCGCCGCGGTGACGTCGGCGCGCCGCGCCGGCACCCTGAAGAACCTCCCGTGGACGGCCCTGGCCATCGCCGCCGGCGTCGCGCCCGTGCTCGCGCTGGTCCTCGGCGCCGGCGTCGTCCCGCCGAAGCCGATCGCCGTCGTGCCGATCGCCGGCATCGTAATCGGCGGCGCCATGACCGCGACGTCGCAGGCCGCCCGCCGCGCCCTCGACGAGCTCGAGGCCCGGCACGGCGAGTACGAAGCCGCGCTGGCGCTGGGGTTCCTGCCGCGCCCGGCCGCGCTGGAGATCTGCCGCCCGTCGGCCGGGCACGCGCTCATCCCGGCGCTCGACCAGACCCGCACGGTCGGCCTGGTGACGCTCCCCGGTGCCTACGTCGGCGTCCTGCTCGGCGGTGCTGGCCCGATCCAGGCCGGGCTGACGCAGGTGCTCGTGCTGATCGGGCTGCTGGCCGCGGAAGCCGTGTCGATCCTGGTGACCGTCCAGCTCGTCGCGGCCGGGAAGCTCAGCCGAGCGGCGTAGCCAGGTGGGCGGTGTCGTTGAAGCGCCGCACGATCCAGTGGTCGCCGTGCAGCACCAGGTGCGAAATCGACCCGTTGTCGGCGCCGAGGAACGCGAACCGCTCGACCGAGCGGCTGGCCTGGGCGAACACCTCGCCGATCACGCCGCCGTGGGTGAACACCGCGACGCGCCGGCCGGGGTGCGCGGCCGCGATGCGGGTGAGCGCGCCGCGCAGCCGGGCCCCGAACCGCTCGTCGGACTCCGCGCCCGGGATCACGTCCCAGCGCTGCTCGGCCCACAGCCGTTCGACGATCGGGTGGCCTTCGGTGGTGTACTTCCGGAACAGGCCGTTCTCCCACTCGCCCAGGTGGATCTCGCGCAGGTCCGGTTCGACGACCGGGGTCAGGCCCAGCTTGTCCGCCAGCGGCGCGGCGGTCTGCACCGTGCGGCGCAGCGTCGTCACGTAGATCGCGTCGATCCGCTCGCCGGCGAGCCGGACGCCGACGCGCTGGGCGTGGTCGCGGCCCTCCGGGGCGAGGTCCGGGTCGGCCTGGCCGTCGACGAGCTCGAAGGGGTCGTCGCCGCGGGCCGGAGCGGACTCGCCGTGCCGGACCAGGAAGATCTCCGTCGAGCCCGGGGGCGGGCTGAAACGGTGCTGGCGGTACTCGATCTCCTGCTCCGGGGTGCTCATATCCCCGACCTTAACCGAGCTGCTTGTCCACGAAACACCACCGCCACGTCTCGCCCGGCTCGAAGCTGCGCATCACCGGGTGGCGGCTCTCGTGGAAGTGCCGGGTCGCGTGGCGGCGCGGCGAAGAGTCGCAGCAGGCGACGTTGCCGCACTTCAGGCACATCCGCAGGTGCACCCACGTCGTGCCCTCGGCGAGGCAGGCCGCGCAGCTGTCGGCCGAGCTGGGTTCCTTGTCGACCCATTCGTGGGCCAGGTGCTTGCACGACCCCGCCGTCGCGGCCGGGGTGCGCAGTTCGCGGCCCTCCACGTCCGGCTCGGCCTCGTCGCGGTCGAGCATGGACTCCTCGATGTCCAGCCGCTCCAGGACCCGGCGCAGGACGTCGTCGTCGGCGCTGCCGCTGGCGCGGGCCTTGAGGAACTGGTTGCGCTCCACGTCCAGGAGCTCCAGCCGCAGCCGGCGGTAGGCGTCGCTCGGCGTCTCGGCCAGCGCGCTCTGCCGGCCGAGCTGCTCCCACGCCGAGTCGGCGCGGTGCTGCAGCCGGTCACGCAGGCGCTGGATGATCTCCGGCGGGTCGTCGGGCTGCCGGATCTCCTCCAGCTTGGCCAGCGCGGCCCGGGTCATGTCGTGGAGGACGGCCGCCTCCTGCAGCGCGTCCTCCGCGGGGTCCGGCCGCGGCAGGCGCAGCCGCCGGATCAGGGGCGGCAGCGTCATGCCCTGCACGGCCAGGGTGCCGGCCACGACGACGAACGCCGCGAGCACGAGCACGGCCCGCTGCGGGGTGTCCGCGGGCAGCACGAACGCGGCCGCGAGCGTCACCACCCCGCGCATGCCCGCCCACGCGATGACGGCCGAATAGCGCCACGGCCAGATCTTCACCTTGACCTTGCCCGGCAGGAAGCGCCGTTTGACGCGTTTCACCGTGCCGATGCCGATCAGGTACAGCACGCGGGTGAGGATGGTCGCGCCGAGCACGGCGACGCAGATCCAGGTGAGCGTGAGCAGCGAGAGCCCGCTCTCGCCGACCTCGGCGAGGATCCGCCGCAGCTGCAGGCCGATCAGCAGGAAGACCAGGTTCTCCAGGAGGAACTGGATGGTCTGCCAGTTCAGCCGGGACGCCAGCCGGGCGGAGCCGGACAGGATCTGCGGCGCCTTGTGCCCGAGGATGAGCCCGGCGATCACCACCGCGAGCACGCCGGAGCCGTGGATCGCCTCGGCCGGGATGTAGGCGATGAACGGCACGGCGAACGACAGCGCGGTGTCGAGCACCGGCTCGGTCATCCGGGCGCGGATGAACGCGGCGACGAAGCCGACGACCAGGCCGACCACGGCCCCGCCGATGGCCGCGCGGAAGAAGTCCGCGCCGACCTGCCAGAGGCTGACCGAGCCGGCCAGCGCGGCGATGGCCGTGCGGAGGGCGACCAGCGCGGCCGCGTCGTTGAAGAGGCTCTCGCCCTCCAGGAGCCGGATCAGCTTGCGCGGCATGCCGACCCGGCGGGCGACGACGCTGGCGGCGACCGCGTCCGGGGGCGCCACGACCGCGCCGAGGGCGATGCCGCCGGCCAGCGGGAGCCCGGGGATCACCGCCCAGGCGACCAAGCCGACGCCGAGCGCGGTGAACACGACGAGCCCGACCGACATCAGCCCGATCGCGCCGCGGTTCTTCCGGAAGTCGACCAGGGACGTCTGGATGGCCGCCGAGTACAGCAGCGGGGGCAGCAGGCCGAGCAGCACGACCTCGGGGTCGAGGTGGACCTCGGGCACGCCGGGGACGTACGAGCCGGCGACGCCGACGACGATCAGGCACAGCGGGGCGGACCAGTCCAGCCGCCGCGCCACCGCGCTGACGACGAGGACGGTCACGACCAGCGCCACTATCTCTGCCGCTATGTGCACGGGGTAATCATCACCCGGACGCCGTCGTGGGCGTCACCGGGCCAGCTCCGGGAGCACCTCCGCGACCAGCTGGGTGTCCATGTATTCGGTGATCTCGCGGATCCGGCCGTCCTCGACGCGGAAGACGAAGCAGTACTCGTTGTCGTAGCGCGCCCCGGCTTTGGTCGCGACGCTGCCCCGCGTCTCGACCACGACGACGTCGTCTTCGGCGACGAACCGGCTCGCCGTGCTGGTGTAGGTGCCGTCGAACTGGGCGCCCAGCGGGCCGAGCAGGTCGCGGCGGACCGAGTCCTTGCCGCTGAAGCGGCCGGACCAGCTGTTGTGCCCGCTGACCGTCCAGGTGACGTCGTCGGCCATCGCGGCGATGAGCGGCCGGATGTCGCCGGTCGCCCAGGCGCCGAACGCCGTCTTCAGGAGCTGCTTGTTTTCGGACGCGCCCATGGTTCCCTCCCGGTACGTGTGGCCCAGTCAACACGCTGGAGCGCACTCCAGCGCAAGCTCATAGGCTGGGTTCGTGACGACGGTGGAGATCGCGGCCGGCGCCCTGCGCGGGTCCGGGCGGGACGGAGTGCGGACGTTCCTCGGGGTGCCGTACGCCGAGCCGCCGGTGGGGCAGCTGCGGTTCCGCGCACCGCGTCCGGTGCCGCCGTGGACGGGTGTCCGGGACGCCACCGCGTGGGCGCCGCGCGCGCCGCAGCCCGCGCTGACCGGGCGCGGCTTCACCGGCGACGAGGACTGCCTCTTCCTGAACGTCTACGCGCCCGCCTCGCCCGGCTCGTACCCGGTGCTGGTGTGGATCCACGGCGGAGGCGGCGTGATGGGTGCGCCGCACCAGTTCGACGCCTCCGCGTACGCGCGGCGAGGTGTCGTCGTCGTGACCGTCGCCTACCGGCTCGGCGTGCTCGGGATGCTGCACCTGCCCGGCGTCGCCGACACCAACCTGTCCCTGCGCGACCAGGTCGCTGCGCTCGAATGGGTGCGGTACAACGTCGCCGCCTTCGGGGGCGACCCGGGCCGGGTGACGCTGGCCGGGCAGTCCAACGGCGGCCGCACGGTCGGGACGCTGCTGGCCGTGCCCGCCACCCGCGGCTTGGTCCACCGGGCGATCGTGCAGAGCGGCACCGGCGTCGGCTCGGTCGTGCACACACCGGACGAAGGTGCGGCGGTCGCTTCGGCGGTCCTCGCGGAGCTGGACGCTTCGCCGGAGGACCTGGCGACGTTGCCGGTGACGCGGATCCTCGAGGCGCAGCAACGGGTTTCGGCGGCGTCGGGCACCAAGGTGACCTACCGCGTGGTCGTCGGCGACGAGCTGCTGCCACGCCGCCCGCTGGACGGCGTGCGCGAGGTCCCGCTGCTGATCGGGACGACGGCCGACGAGGAGGACCTGTTCAGCTGGCTGCAGTCCGGCGGCGCGAAACTGCTGGGCGTCGGCTCGACGATGCTGGACGCCCCCGCGATCGATAAGGCCGTCGCGGCGTATAACGACCTATTCAGCTGGCCGATGGACCAGATCCGCAACCGCGTGCTGACGGCGGGGGACTGGTGGATCCCGGCGATCCGGTTCGCCGAAGCGCAGCCGGACGCCTGGATGTACCGCCTGGACTGGCGCATCGCCCCGCGCGGCCGCGGCTTGGGCGCGGCGCACGGGCTCGATCTGCCGCTGATGTTCGACGACATCCGCAACCGCAATTGGCGCTTCCTCTTCGCCGGCCGCCCGTTCCCGGCGGAGCGCATGCAGGCGGTGGCGACGGAGATGTTCGACGCGTGGGTCCGGTTCGTGGCCACCGGCGACCCGGGCTGGCCGCGCTACACGACGGTGGACCGCGTCACGCGCCTCTTCGACGACGTCTCGACGACGGTGTCCGACCCGGACCGCGAGCAGCGCCTGCTCTGGGAATGACCGAGGGCGGCACCTTCCCGGGAAGGTGCCGCCCTCGGACCCGGAGCTAGACGGTGATCTTGTCGACGTTCGGACCGCCGCCGGCGGTCGTCGCGGTCGCCTTGATCTTGTTCGTCCCGGCGGTCAGCGTCACCGGGATCGTGACCGTCTGCCAGGTGTCCCAGTTCCCCGTCCCGCCGAAGGCCACCCCGGACGCCACTTTCGCGCCGTTGACCGTGATGTCCATCGGGCGGTTCGCCGTGGTGCCGTTGGCGAACCGCAGGACGACGTTCGCCGGGCCCGCCGCGGCCGCGTTGACGGCGAACTCCACCGCGCTGCCGGTCGCGTTGTCGTAGTTGACGAACCCGGTTCCGGTGTAGCCCGCGTGGTTGGATTCCGCGACGCCGTTCGTGATCGTCGCGTCTTCGGCCTGGTAGTCCACCGGGTTGCCCGGGCCCGGATCGACCGAGCCGTCCGCCGGGATCGTCTTCGTCCCGGTGTTCCAGCCCGCGACCCGCACGGACGGCTTGGCGCCCTTGAGGTCCGCGGTCCGGTACGTCGCCGTCAGCGTCGCCGACTCACCGGGCCAGAGGCTGACCTGGTTGTCGGTCCAGCGCACCGGCAGCACCGGCGCGCCCGCCGCGCCGACCACGTGCGCGTCGACGAAGAAGGCCGGCACCTTGCCGCCCGCGTCGTTCTTCAGCGTCACCTTGGTCGTCGTGGTGCCGTCGGCGTTGGCCGTCGACGTGGCCGCCGACCCGAGGGAGACCTGCGCCAGGCCGTTCAGCCCGGACAGGTCCGCGTACGACGTCGTCGGCGTGTAGTACCAGTCGCTGTTGCCCCAGTCGAGGGTGTCGGCCTTGGTGGACAGCCAGTACACGTTGCGGCTGACCTCCTTGCCCGACGAATCGGTCAGGACCAGCTTCGCCAGGTACGTCGTCGACAGCCCGCTCACCGAGCCGATGGTCAGCGCCGTCGTCTTGGCGCCGTCACCGCCGACCGAAACGCTCTTCGTCTGGTCGAACTTCGGCGTGCCGTCCAGGTTGAACAACTGCACGCGGGCGGTCAGGCCGGACGCCGCGTCGTGGTTGTGGTTCACGACCACGACCGACTTGGTGTCGTACGAGTACTGGATGTGCAGCGGTTCGTTCGCCTTCTTGGCCCCGAAGTACGAGCCGTTCTGGTCGAGGTAGGCGTCGAACAGCTGCCAGTGCAGCGACGTCCAGCCGCTGTTGAGCATCCAGTAGATGATCCCGGTGGCCGGGTTCGAGCCGTCGCTGAAGTTGCGCGAGTGCGACTCGAACTCGGCGCGGACGTTCTCGTACTGCGCCAGCTGCGCCTTCCGGACGAAGTCGTCGAGGCTCGCCGGCTTGCCGTAGCGGCCGGTCAGCGCGTCGCCGAAGAGCTTCAGGTTCGCGAACGTCGAAGACGACGACCGGTGGTACTGCGCGGTCGACGGGCTCTTCCACATCGTGTCCAGCTCGCTCGACGACATCATCCGCTTGAGCGTGTCCATCGTCGGGATGTCCGGCCCGGCGCTGGTCTCGGAGTTGAAGCTCCACGCGCCGCCGAGGTCGCTGTGCGCCTTGTCGTACCAGTAGTTCGGCGGCACGTAGTCGTACGGCCCGTTCATCTTCATGCCGGACGACCCGAGCTGCGGCGACGACTTCGCCGACGCGGCCGGGACCACCGGCGTGGCCCAGTCCGCGGCGCTCAGCGCGTCGAGGTAGTTCTTCTCGATCGTCGCGTCGGGGGCGAAGTCGCTGCCGATGAGGAACGAGATGACGCTCGGGTGGTCGCGCAGCCGCTCGGCCTCCGCGGTCATCGACGCCTTCGCGACCGGGTAGTCGGCGGCGGTCCAGGGGTCACCCTTCTCGTCGCCGTTGACCTGGCCCTCCCACTTGTCGCAGCACTCCCAGCCGGGCAGGGTCAGCACGCCCATCCGGTCGGCGAGGTCGAAGAACTCGTCCGGCTCGATGTGCCCCTCCAGGCGCACGGTGTTGAGCCCGAGGTCCTTGACGTAGGCCAGCTTGTCCGCCGCGTACTGCGCGTTCCAGCGCAGGAACAGGTCCGGCGAGTAGCCGCCGCCCTTGATCAGCAGCGGGCGACCGTTGATCGTGTACGCCCGGCCGCCGCTCGCGTTCTTGTTCGCCGTCACCGTGCGCACGCCGAAGCTCGAGTGGGAGGTGTCCGACGCGGTGCCGCCGACGTTCGCCGTCAGATCGAGGTCGTAGAGCGGCTGCCCGCCCATCCCGGCCGGCCACCAGACCTGCGGGTTGTCGATCCCGATCGCCGGGAACGTCACGGTCTTCTTCTCCTTGGCCGCCAGGCTCACCGTCTGGCTGATCGCTCGCCCGGCGACCGTGCCGGAGACCGTCGTGCTCACCGCGCTCGCCGAGTCGTTGCGGACGTCGGCCTTCACCGTCAGATCGGCGTGGGTCAGGCCGGTCAGCTTCGTGACGACGTGGCCGCCGCGCAGCGCCACCGGGCCACTGCGGCGCACGAGGACGTCTCGCACGATGCCCATGTTCTGGTCCGGCGGGGTCTGCGCCCAGTCGATCCAGCCCATCGAGAGGTCCTTGTTCGGGTCGTTCGGGTAGACCTTGAACGCGATGCTGTTCGTACCGGCCTTCACCTGCGCGGTGATGTCGAGGTCGTGGCGGGTGTAGGCGCCGTTGACCTGGGTCTTGTCGGCGACGCGCGTTCCGTTGACCCAGACGTCGGCCTTCGACAGCACGCCGCTGAAGTCCAGGTACGTGCGCTGGGTGGTGTCGGTGACCGTCAGGTCGGTGCGGTACCACCACGGGACCTGGAAGTCCGCGGCCGGCACGTTCTTCATGTTGGTCGAGTAGAACGGGTCGGCGTACTTGCCGTTGGCCAGCAGCCCGGCGTAGACGGTCGAGCGCGGGCCGACCGGGTACCAGCCGGAGGTGTTGTAGCCGGGCTTGGAGACCGCGGAGTCGTCGCCTACCTGCGCCGACGTCTGGATCAGGAAACCGGGGACCGCGGTCGCCGGGGCCGCGGCCGCGACCACCGCTCGCACCGGTTCCTGCCCGGTCGCGGCCGGGACGGTCGCCCCGGTCACCGCGACGGCCAGCACGGCCGCCGCGAGGAGAGTCCGGGTTCTTCTCTGCCGATAGCTCACTTGCGCGCCTCCTAGGCACCCACGGCGGCGGGGGACAGCGGACCATCGTTAGGGAACTTTCCTAACAATTGCGGACGATCGTAGCGGCCCGGTCACGCCGAGAACAGGGGCGTTTCGTCAGACGCGGGCGGCCTGCCACGCCGCGGCGGCGCGCAGGGCCAGCAGGAGCGGCAGGGATCCGTCCTCCCAAAGCCGCGGGGGGAGTGCCTCGCTGAGCGGGACACCGGCGGCGAGCGCGGCGCCGATCGCGGGGAGGTCGACGTCGAAGAGCGTCAGGCCCGCGCTGTAGAGCCGCTCGCCGCTGACCGGGCGGCGCCGGGCGACCTCGGCGCTGTCGACCGACAGCCGGGTCAGCCCGAAGAACTCGGGTTTGGCGCCGCGCTCCATCCAGCGCGCGAAGCCGGCCAGCTTCGTCTCGCGGACGTCTTCGGGGGTGAGGCCGCTCTCCTCGCACAGCTCGCGCTCCATCCCGGCGCGGACCGCGGTGTGGAGGAACCGGCGCGGGCCGCCGTCGGGGGTGCGCAGGTCGCGGGGCTCGAGCGAGCCGCTGCCCGAGGGGGCGAGCAGCAGCCCGCTGACGGAGTTGAGCGGCGACTGCCGGACGGTGACCAGCTTGCCGTCGGTGGTGAAGGCGACCGTCGAGACACCGACGAGGTCGGCGAGCGCGCTGCTGCTCAGCTCCCGGAGGGTGCCCGCGGTGTCGGTGAGTTCGGCCTTGCGCAGGTCGTACTCTTCGCCGGTGTCGGTGCGGGTGATCCGGAGCGCGGCGAGTTCGTTCGAGCAGACGGCGTCGAAGAACCGCGCCCGGTGCAGCCGGATCGGCGCGGGCCGCGCCCCGGCGGCCGGCAGCGGATCACCGCGCATGCCGACGATCGGGCCGTTGAACAGCAGTCGCCCGCGCGCCCGCAGCGGCAGCACGTGCGGTGCGGTGGCCTTGAGGGACGGCGGCAGCCGGTAGGGCTCCTCGGCGATGTCGATCGTGTGCCGCTCCGCCCACAGGTCGCGGTCGATCGCGGCGCTGACCAGCGCCGTCCCGCGGGCGGGCACGGCGAGGTAGGCCGCGTCCGGGTAGGCGGGCGGCGGGGGCAGCTCCGCGGTCGGGAAGGGGGCGGCGATGGTGGTGAACTCGAACCCGGCCCAGCGGCGGCGCAGCAACCGGACGTCCCGGGTGAAGGTGGCGACGCCCAGCGCGAGCGCGACGACGGAGAGCACGACGCCGACGGCGCTGGGGAGGATGGTGACCACGCCGAGCGCAACGCCCAGCCCGGACGCGGCGAGCGGCCACTCCCGGGCACCGATGAAGCCGAGGTAGTCCGCCTTGGCCCGGGCGCGGCGCGTCAGTTTTCCCATCGCCGCCTTGTTTAGCACGACCGTCGCGGTGCGCGGGGCGGGTTTACGCCGCCGCGTCGAGGTAGACCCAGTGGCCGTCCTCACGGCGGAAGCGGCTGTTCTCCTCGAGGAAGCCGTCCCGGCCCCGGTGGCGGTAGTGCGCCCGGAACTCGACGGTGCCTTCGGCGTGCAGCAGCCCGCCCCCGCTGCGGCCGAGGATCTCCAGCCGCGTCCACTCCTGGCCCGGATCGAGCCGGAGCTGCCGCGGCCGGGTGTCCGGGTGCCAGGTGCGCAGCAGGTACGCGGTGTCCCCGACGGCGAAGGCGCTGAACCGCGAGCGCATCAGCAACTCGGCGGTGGGAGCGGTGAGGCTGCCGTCGTGGAACCGGCCACAGCAGTCGGCGTAGGACTCGGCGAGGCCGCACGGGCACGCAGCGGGAGGCATCGGGGAATTCTCCCACGACCGTCCACTCCGGACTAGTCGGCGTTGACCGGCTTCCCGCGCTCCCGTGCCTCCTGGGCGCCGCGCACCGCGAGCCGGTCCGCTCGCTCGTTCTCCGGGTGTCCCGCGTGACCCTTGACCCACAGCCACTCGACCGTGTGGCCGCCGATCGCCGCGTCGAGGCGTTGCCAGAGGTCCGCGTTCTTCACCGGGGCGCGCGCCGCCGTCTGCCAGCCGTTGCTCTTCCAGCGTGGGAGCCACTGCGTGATTCCGTTGCGCACGTACGTGCTGTCCGTGTACACCCGCACCTGCGACGGCCGGGTCAGGCTCTCCAGCGCGCGGATCGGTGCCGTCAGCTCCATGCGGTTGTTCGTCGTCGGCGTGGCTTCGCCGCCGTACAGCTCGCGCTCGTGCCTGCCGTAACGCAGGACCGCGCCCCAGCCGCCCGGTCCGGGGTTCCCGCTGCACGCTCCGTCGGTGTAGATCTCCACGTCCACGCGGCGACCCTACCGGTCGTGGTGGTCGCCGAAGGCTGCCACGCCGGGTTACGGTGGTGATCCGGAGGGGAGCCATGAGCGGGCAAGACGACACGGCGGACGGGGCGCTCCTGGCCCACCTCGCCGACACCGATCGCGAATACCTGCTTGCCCGGGGCACCCGCCGCCGGTTCCGCGCGAACGACGTCGTGCTCATGGAAGGCGACCCGTCCGACCACGTCCACGTGCTCGTTTCCGGCTGGGTGCGCGTCTCCACGATCGTCGAGGACGGCCGCGAGGTGCTCTTCGGGCTGCGCGGCCCCGGCGAGGTGCTGGGCGACCTCGCCGCGGTCACCGGGCGGCCCCGGTCGGCGTCGGTGCGCGCGATCGAACCGTGCACCGTCTTCCAGCTCACCGGTGCCGAGTTCATCGACGTCCTGCTCTCCCGGCCCGCGATCGCCATCGCGACCATCAAGACGGTCGCGGCCCGGCTCCGCAACGCCGAATCCGCGCGGATCGACGCCGCCGCCTTCGACGTCAGCCGGCGCGTGGCGGCGGTCCTGGTCCGGCTGGCCGAGGAGCGCGGCCGGACCGTGCCGGAGGGCGTCGTCGTCGACGCGCTGTCGCAGGAGGACATCGCCGCGCAGATCGGCGCGGCCCGGCGTACCGTCGCGCGAGCGCTGCGCGTGCTGCGGGAGCGCGGGATCGTCGAGACCGGCCGTCGCCGGTTCCTCATCCGCGAGCCCCGCGTCCTGCGTGCCTTCGCCCACTCTGAGCCAAACGGCACACAACACCCGTGACAGCGGACATCTGAGCCTCGCCGCGGCCCGGCGATGCTGGAACCCGGCCGGAAAGAATGCGATGCCAACCGGCCGGATTTCATTTCGAGCGAGGTCGGGGAGCCCGTGTCGTGAACGTCTACTGCAGGATTTTGACCCTGGTGAAATCGGTCTTCGCCGCGTTCGTGGTCGGTGCCGTCGCGGGTTTCGCGGTGGCTGCCGGAAACGCGGAGGAGCCGGCCGCGCCGACGTTCCACGGCTCCGCGCCGCTTTCCGCCTCGGCCTGGGTACAGCGATGAGGAGGTGTGTCTGATGGAGAGTCACTCGATCTGGGCCCTGATCTTCGGGGTGAACTGACCCGCGGGTGAGACCCGGCCGGCCGGCTCGTGGGGGGCCGGCCGGCCGGGTATTCCCGGAATACCGATGTCCGTCATCTGTCCTGCTTTCGTGGAACGGAAACTGGTAACGTGGGCAAATCTTCCGCGGGCGGACGAGGGGGTGGGACGACGGAAGAGCACACCTCCCCGTTCGTGCGCGAGCTGAGCGAACTGCGCCGCGGCCGCGGTCTCGACGCGGCCGACCTGCACCAGCGGATCGGCCCCTGCCTGCGGGCGGCGTGCGCGATCACCGAAACCGACCAGCCCGCCGCCGCGCGCCAGAAGCTCGTGCTGCGCCTGACCGAGCTGTGCGGACGGCTGCCACCGGACCTGAAGCTGGCCGCGCTGACGGCGCTCGGCCTGCACGAGGAGGCCGCGGGGGAGTTCCTCGACCGGCGGATCTCGTGGCTGGCCAGCGTCCTCGACCGCGACCCGCGCACCGCCCGCCGCCGCATCGACCTGGCGTTCCGCCGGCTCGACGAGCTGCTGGGCGCGCCCGCGCCCCGCAGTGACCTGCACCCGCTGGCCGGCTGGTACGTCGAGTCGATGAAGGCGATGCTCCGGCTCGACCGCGACCCGCCGGAACTGGCGGAGGAGCGCCGGATCGTCGCGGAGGTCGACGAGCTCGACGAGCTGGTCCTGCCGTTCAGCGTGCCGGCCGAGCCGGGCAGCGACCCGGTGCCGGACATCACCGCGGACGCGCTGTTCGGCGGCGAAATCGTCGAAGCGCGCCAGGTGTCGGCGAGCCACGCGCAGTTCATCATGCGGCTGCCGAGCCCGCTGCGGCTCGGCCAGCGCCACGAGTACGGCATCCGGTTCACACCGCGGCGCACGCGGCTGCGGCCGTACTACGCCATGACGCCGTTGCGCCGCTGCGAGCAGTTCTCGGTGCGGGTCCGGTTCGACCGGGCGGCCCCGCCGACGCGGGTGTGGCGCCTCAACGGCGTACCGGGCCGGGTGGTCGACGACGGCATCGACTCCGGCGACGCGCTGACCGTCAACCGGGTCGGCGAGGTCGGCCTCGAGTTCCACGACCTGCACCAGGGTCTGAGCTACGGCCTGCAGTGGTCCTTCGACTGAGCTGGTGTCCGGATGCTGGGACGCGGAATAGCGGTGCGAGCACCGGGTTGGCATGGTCGTAAGCCGACCGGAAGGGGCCCGCGATGAGCACGTTCACCCAGGAGTGGCAGGACTGGAAGGCCCAGCGCGAGACCGACCTGGCCGAGCCGCACGGCTGGCTGGCGCTGGTTTCGCTGGACTGGCTGACGGACTCTCCCCGGGAGTACCCCGGCATCCCGGGCCGCTGGTGGCAGGACGCCGACGCGGCCTACGTCGACCCGGCCGGCGCCTCGCTGGCCCACGAAGGGGAACCGATCACCGGCGTCCGGCGGTTCGAGCTGGTCAACAGCGGCGCGGGCACCCGCGTGCTGGCCGGTGACGTCGAGATCGAGGTGGCCCGCCGTTCGGGGTACCTGATCCGCGTCCACGACCCCAAGGCCGAGGTGCTGCGCGAGTTCCGCGGCGTCCCGGCGTACGAGCCGTCGCCGTCCTGGGTGCTGCCCGGGCGGTTCGAAGCGTTCGCCGAGCCGCGCCCGACCACGGTCGGCGCGGTCGTGGAGGGCCTGAGCCACGTGTACACGGCGCCGGGTGTCGTCCGCTTCTCCCGCGATGGGGTGTCGCACACGCTGACGGCGTTCAACGGCAAGGACGGCGGCCTGAGCATCCTGTTCACCGACGGGACGAGTGGCGTGACGACCTACGCGGCCAACCGGTCGCTGCCGGTCGGGGCACCGGCAGCGGACGGGTCGGTCGAGCTGGACTTCAACCGCGCGGTGAACCTGCCCTGCGCGTTCACGGACTTCGCGACGTGCCCGCTGCCGCCGGCGGGCAACCACCTGCCGTTCGCGGTCGAGGCGGGGGAGAAGATCCCGTACGAGCGCGGGTGACCGGCGGGCCACCCGCGGCTCTTTTCAGTGGGCGATGTCGATGACGATGCGGTTGGGCGAGGTGAGCGTGAAGACGTTCACCGCGGTCCGCGACCGCACCCCGATTCCGATCGAGGTCTGTGCCTCGAAGTCCCCGGTGATGGCGACGGCCATGACGTTGGCGAGGTTCCGGGTCCGGAACTTCGGCGGCACGGTGAAGGTGGGGTTCCCGTTCGCGTCGTGCGCGACGAGGGGAAAGGCGGAGACTTCGATGAAGTACTCCCCGGTGAGCCACACGATCTCACCGCTCGGGTCGGAGGTGAGTTCGTCGGTGAGCCGGTAGTTGATCACGGTGGGCAGGGTCCCGGCCGACAGGTCGAGCACGATCCGGTCGAACCCGGGGTTGAGCCCGGTCCGGATGTTGTTCAGGGCGGGCGTGGTGGAATCGGCCTGAGCCGGTCCCGCGGCGGCGAGCGTCCCGGCGAGCAGCAGAATGACGGCGACGAGCGCGCGTCTGAGGGTCTTGGACATGGTGGGGCCTCCTGACGGAAAGAACCGGTGGAAGCCCCAGCGCTGGGGTCTGTGGGGGACGCCCGGTTCGTCCGGTGAGTTGCCCTGAGCCCGCCTTTGACGGCCCAAGCGTTACCCGGCTGCTCCGTCCGTGTCAGCGGCCTCGTTCGAGAGTGAGCGAGAATATCGATCCGTCGGCCGTCGCGGAGTAGACCGTCTGTGATTCGGGTGCCCAGCCTTGGACCTCGGACTCGCCGAGGCGGCCGGCGAACGTTCGCTGCGCCTCCAGGACCGCCTTGGCGGATTCTCCCGCGAGCCGGTCGTCGACCGATGCGTCGACGCCGTACCTGACGGTGAGCCGCTCCCGGTCGAAACCGAAGGTGATGCTCGTGCCATTTGCCGTGCCGAGTGGCGTGTCGAAGGTTGTGCGCACACGCGGACGACGGTTCGTCCGGCCGAGCATGGTTTCGGGTGCCCAGTTCCGGAGCGCTTCGAGGTTGCTGCCGAAATCGGCGAGCATCGCCCAGGATGCCCGTACCGAGGCGCCGGCGATCTCGGCTGCCAACACCTCGGGCCGCTCGGCCTCGAGCCGGAAGTCCCGGGGCTGCTCGATCATCTCGGGGGTGACCTCGTAGGACGGTTCCGTGCCCTCGATGGTGTCCACGGCGCGATAACAGGTTTCGGCTTCGGAAGTGATGATCGAGGTCGCCAGGCCGTGGGGAACCCACTTGCCGATCGCGACCCCGTCGAGTTGCTCCACCGCGCTCGCGAGCTGGGGCTCGGCGTAGCCGGGGCTCTTCGTGCCTTTGCACTCGAGGACCCGGAACCGGTATCTGTTCCGGGATCCGGGCGCGGGGGCGACCAGGACGTAGTCGGGACGCCGGCCGGCAACGCGCCGCACCGGTGCACCCGCACCGAAGATGCGGCCGTCATCGAGTGCGACATCGACGTCGACCGCGACGGACGGTGCGCCGGCGCCGGTGTGCATGAACCAGCGGCGGGCCAAAGCGACTCCGAAGGCGATACCCATTTCCTCGGACGCGACCCGGCGCAGGTTCCCCGTGACCCGGCGACCGGCTTCGCTCAATCTGAGCCGGGGCATGTGGGGCTCCGAGTGATCCAGGGTGAAGAAGCCCAGGTAGCGCAGCAGCCCCCAGTACAGGTACGCGTCGAGCAGGTCATCTTGGTACCGCGGTCGCGTCACGAAGGAGAGCTGATGGAGCGCTTCGACCGGGCGCAGGCGAATGCCGGTCCCGAGTCCGGTCGCGGGTGACACGCTCTTGCGAGGCGTGCGGAAACCCTTCTGCTTCCGGATGCGCCTCACCAGGGCGTCGTCGCTCTGCCCGTCCAGGTGGACTTCTGTGTCGAAGTCCACGATCGCTTGCCGGAAATCCATGCCCCCACCCTCGGACGAAGTTCCGAACGGGTGTGGGCTGCACCAGGCGGGCAGCCCACACCTTGATCACCAGCCGCGTTCGCGCCACTCCGTCAGCTTCGGCCGCTCCGCGCCCAGCGTCGAATCATCCCCGTGGCCCGGGTAGAACCACGTCTCGTCCGGCAGCTCCCCGAAGAGCCGCGTCTCCACGTCGTCGAGCAAGGACGTGAAGTCCTCCGGGGACGCCGTCTTCCCCACCCCGCCCGGGAACAGCGAGTCCCCGGTGAACAGGTGCGGGTGGCCCGCCGGGTCGCGGTACAGCAGCGCGATCGACCCCGGGGTGTGGCCGCGCAGGTGGATCACCGACAGGGTGACCTGCCCCACCGTCAGCGTGTCCCCGTGCTCGACCAGGAAGTCCGGCGGGACCGGCAACGGCTCCGCGTCCAGCGGGTGGGCCGCCGTGTTGGCCCCGTTCGCTCCGGCCACCGCGCCCAGGGCCTGCCAGTGGTCCTGGTGCTGGTGGGTGGTGACGACCGTCCGCAACGCGGGCCGGTCCGGGCCGTGGCCGATCAGGTCGGAGATGCGCTCGGGGTCGCTCGCCGCGTCGATCAGCAGCGCCTCGTTCGACTCCCGGCACACCAGCAGGTACGCGTTGTTGTCCATCGGGCCGACGGACAGCTTGGTGATGGTGAGCGCGTCCAGGGTGCGCCGGGTGGCGTCGCCGCCCGGCTCGACGTGCCCGGTGTAGGTGTCCACGATGTTCACCGTGCACACGGTAGTCGTTTCGTTCCAAGCGGTTCCACCCGCACAAGCGCGCGGCCACCCCGCCACGTAGGCTCACCGCGAACCCCGCCAGCCCCGACCTCAGGACGACCGTGCCCACCTCCCCGACGCCGCGCCGGATCAGCTGGGACCTCCTCCGGGTCGTCGCCGTCCTGGCGGTCGTCCTCGGGCACGTCACCCACCAGGGTGCCCTCCTGCACCCCGAACTCACGGGGTACCCCGTGCGGGTGACAGCGCAGTTCGGCGCCGCGATCCTGCTGGTGATCTCCGCCTTCTTCGTTTGCGCCAGCCTCCGCAAGGGCAATCCCGGCCGGTGGCTGTGGAACCGCGTCGCGCGCCTGGTGCCCGCGTACCTGGTCGCCGTCCTGGTGACGTACGTCGTGACGCGGTGGGCCGCCATCTCCTTCAGTGGCCTGCCCTACCCGCCGGGCGTCACCGGGTTCCTGTTCGGCGTGCCGCAGGGGCCGCCGGCGAACCCGTCGCCGTGGTACATCCCGACCGGGCTGGACCTGGTCACCAACCTCGGCATGGTGCAGGAGTGGGGCATCCGCTCGGGCGCCTTCTACTACCTCGACGGCTCTTACTGGACGCTGCCGGTGCAGCTGATGGCCTTCACCGGCGCGGCCGTGCTGTGGCCGCGGTCGTGGCGCACCCACCGGCTGACCGTCGGCCTGCTGTGGGCGCTGATCCTCGTCCCGCTCACCCTCCGGTTCCCGGTCTTCCCGCCGGGGACCGCGAGCCCGGTCGTCGAGACGTTCTACTACGGCTTGGGGCTGCACCGCCTGCACGTCTTCGCCGTCGGCGTCGCGATCTGGCTGTGGGCGCGACGACGGCTCAGGACCTGGCACGCCGCGCTCTTCGTGGCCGCCGCCGTCGCGGCGCAGGACCTGCAGGTGTTCCCGTTCCACGTCGCGCTGCCGCAGGACGCGCTGCGCTGGCCGTCCACGATCGGGTTCGCCGTCCTGCTCCTGCTGGTCTGCCTGGCCGCCCGCGGCCCCGACTGGCGGTTCCCCGGACTGGCGCGGATCGCCCCGGCCGTCACCTGGCTCGCGGGCATCTCGTATGGTCTTTATCTGGTGCACCAGGAACTGGGTTACATCCTGGCCCGTGCTCTGCTCGACGCCGGCCTCCCCGGCTGGCTGCGGCTCCCCGTGATCCTCGGCGCCGCCGTGCTGGCCGGCTGGGCGGTCACCGCGGGGGTCGAACGCCCGGCCCACCGGTGGCTCACCACCCGCCGAAAGCCCGAAGAACCGCAGGTCAGAGGCGCGGAATCAGTTTCTGTCGGTGGTGGCTCGTAGCATGGATGCGGCCGCCCGTGCAGCCAGCTGGAGACAGCGCTTGAGACAGCACAGACCGGGCCGGCGACCGCAGCAGAATGACTGAGAATGACCTGAGAGGACCCTGGCGTGGCTGATCGCCTCGTTGTTCGCGGTGCCCGCGAGCACAATCTCCGCGGCGTGGATCTCGACCTGCCCCGCGACAGCCTGATCGTGTTCACCGGCCTGTCCGGGTCGGGGAAGTCGAGCCTCGCCTTCGACACCATCTTCGCCGAAGGGCAGCGGCGCTACGTCGAGTCGCTCTCGGCGTACGCCCGCCAGTTCCTCGGGCAGATGGACAAGCCCGACGTCGACTTCATCGAGGGCCTCTCGCCCGCGGTGTCGATCGACCAGAAGTCGACCTCGCGCAACCCGCGCTCCACCGTGGGCACGATCACGGAGGTCTACGACTACCTGCGGCTGCTCTACGCCCGCGCCGGCAAGGCGCACTGCCCCACGTGCGGCGAGGCGATCAGCAAGCAGACCCCGCAGCAGATCGTCGACCAGGTGCTGGAGATGGACGAAGGCGTCCGCTTCCAGGTGCTCGCGCCGGTGGTGCGCGGGCGCAAGGGCGAGTACGTCGACCTGTTCGAGAACCTGCAGCAGCAGGGCTACGCGCGCGTGGTCGTGGACGGCACGGTCCACGCGCTCACCGACCCGCCGAAGCTGAAGAAGCAGGAAAAGCACCAGATCGCCGTGGTGATCGACCGGCTGAGCGTCAAGTCGAGCTCGCGCCAGCGGCTGACCGACTCGGTCGAGACGGCGCTGCGCCTGGCCGACGGGCTGATCGAGCTCGACTTCGTCGACCTGCCGGACAACGACCCGCACCGGATCCGCGGGTTCTCCGAGAACCTCGCCTGCCCCAACGGCCACCCCCTGGCCATCGAGGACCTCGAGCCCCGCTCGTTCTCCTTCAACTCGCCCTACGGCGCCTGCCCCGAGTGCACCGGCATCGGCATCCGCAAGGAGGTCGACCCGGAGCTGGTGGTCCCGGACGACGAGCTGTCCCTGGCCCAGGGTGCGATCGCGCCGTGGTCGGGCGGCCAGAGCGCGGATTACTTCATCCGGCTGCTCGAGTCGCTTTCGGAGACCATCGGCTTCCGGATGGACACGCCGTGGCGGCGGCTGCCCGCGCGCGCCCAGAAGGCGGTGCTGCACGGCGTCGACGAGCAGGTCCACGTCCGCTACAAGAACCGCTACGGCCGCCAGCGCTCGTACTACGCGGCCTTCGAAGGCGTCATCCCGTTCCTCGAGCGGCGCCAGGAGCAGACCGAGTCCGAGTACATGCGCGAGCGGTACGAGGGCTACATGCGCGAGGTGCCGTGCCCGGCCTGCCAGGGCACCCGGCTCAAGCCGGAGATCCTCGCGGTGACGCTGGCGCACAAGACCCGCGGCGACATGTCGATCGCCGAGGTCTGCGCGCTGTCCATCGCGGAGGCGTCGCAGTTCCTCGACGAGCTGGAGCTGGGCCAGCGCGAGGCGATGATCGCCGGTGCGGTGCTCAAGGAGATCCAGGCGCGGCTGCGCTTCCTGCTCGACGTCGGCCTTACCTACCTCTCGCTCGACCGCGCGTCGGCCACGCTGTCGGGCGGCGAGGCGCAGCGCATCCGGCTGGCGACGCAGATCGGTTCGGGCCTGGTGGGCGTGCTGTACGTGCTCGACGAGCCGTCGATCGGCCTGCACCAGCGCGACAACCACCGCCTGATCGAGACGCTGACCCGGCTGCGGAACCTCGGCAACACGCTGATCGTCGTCGAGCACGACGAGGACACCATCCGCTCCAGCGACTGGGTGGTCGACATCGGCCCGGGCGCCGGCGAGCACGGCGGCCACATCGTCCACAGTGGACCGTACAAGAAGCTGCTCAAGAGCAAGGAATCCCTGACCGGGCAGTACCTGTCCGGCCGGCGGAAGATCGAGGTGCCGGCGATCCGGCGGCCGATCGACAAGAAGCGGCAGCTGACCGTGGTCGGCGCGCGCGAGCACAACCTGCGCGGCCTCGACGTGTCGTTCCCGCTCGGCTGCCTGGTCTCGGTCACCGGCGTCTCCGGCTCGGGCAAGTCGACGCTGGTCAACGACATCCTGGCGACGGTGCTGGCGAACAAGCTCAACGGCGCCCGCCAGGTGCCGGGCCGCCACACCCGCGTGAACGGCCTGGGCAACGTCGACAAGCTGGTGCGCGTCGACCAGTCGCCGATCGGGCGGACCCCGCGGTCCAACCCGGCCACCTACACCGGTGTCTGGGACCACGTCCGCAAGCTGTTCGCGGCGACGACCGAGGCGAAGGTCCGCGGCTACCAGCAGGGCCGGTTCTCGTTCAACGTCAAGGGCGGCCGCTGCGAGGCGTGCGCCGGCGACGGCACGATCAAGATCGAGATGAACTTCCTGCCGGACGTCTACGTCCCGTGCGAGGTCTGCAAGGGCGCCCGGTACAACCGGGAAACCCTCGAGGTGCACTACAAGGGCAAGACCGTCTCGGACGTGCTCGACATGCCCATCGAGGAGGCGGCGGAGTTCTTCGAGCCGATCAAGGCCATCCACCGCCACCTGCAGACGCTGGTGGACGTCGGCCTCGGCTACGTCCGGCTCGGCCAGCCCGCGCCGACGCTGTCCGGCGGTGAGGCGCAGCGCGTCAAGCTGGCCAGCGAGCTGCAGAAGCGCTCGACCGGCAAGACGGTGTACATCCTCGACGAGCCGACCACCGGCCTGCACTTCGAGGACATCAACAAGCTGATCGGCGTGATCAACGGGCTGGTCGACAAGGGCAACTCGGTGATCGTGATCGAGCACAACCTCGACGTGATCAAGACCTCCGACTGGATCATCGACATGGGCCCCGAGGGCGGCTCCGGCGGTGGCCAGATCGTCGCCGAGGGCACCCCGGAACACGTCGCCGAGGTCGAGGGCAGCTACACGGGCGAGTTCCTGCGGACGGTGCTCACCTCCGAGTAGCGGCTACCGCTCCTTCCCGGTGGTCTGGTGGACCACCGGGGAGAGCGGGCCGTAGTGCAGCGCCCGGAGCCGGTAGGCCGACTCCTCCTCGCCGGGCAGGAGTGACAGGGCGCACGTCGTCGTGCCCGGATCGGTGACTTCGACCGGCGCGAAGCCCGGCGCGCCCGGGCGGCGGATCTCCAGCAGGAACCCGGCCTCGTCGGGGGAGCGGTCGGCCCAGGTGAACGTCAGCGTGTCGCCGGAAGCGACCGCGTGCAGCCGGGTCGCGTCCGGGGCCGCCGGCGCGCCCGGGGCCGTCTCCGCCGACACCGGACCGGTGAACGGCTGCTCGCGGTAGTAGAACGGTGTCTCCGGGATCAGGTCCGGGTGGTGGTAGCTCGTCGTGTGCGGCGGCAGGAACCCGAGCGTCGTCCAGGGGCCGGCCGGGTCGTTGGCGTAGTCGACGCGATGCCCGGCCCCGTCGTCCGGCCAGCTGAGCACCACGTCCGTGGGCGACGTCAGGGTCGCCGTGAAAGAAGGCGCGGGAGCGGAACAGCCCGCGGCCAGCAGCGTCACCAGGACGAGGGGTTTGACGGGCACGGCGGCCTCCCGGAACGGCGGGGGCGGCGGTGCGGACGTGATCGAGCTTAGGAACCCGGCCCGCACGGCGACAAGATCGTGCCGATCACCGGGACGGACCAATCCGTCGGCGAACCGGCACCGAATGGCGCGAAAACCGGGCTGAACCGTTTCGCGGCCGCGGCCGTGTTCTGAGGTGTCGAGGTCCGCCGGACGGCGGTGCCGCCCTCACCGAGGAGAGAACGTCATGAACCGTATCCGGCCGGTGGTCGCCAGCGCGGTGGCGCTCGTCGCCATCGCCTCGTCGTCCGCCTGTGGTGACATGGCCGACGGCGCCCAAGGGCCGCAACACGGTGAGCCGGGGCACAAGATGCTGCAGGTCGGCACGGTCAACGGTGTCGGCGCGGTGGTCACCGACGCCGACGGCAAGACGCTCTACCGGTTCGACAAGGACATCTCCCAGCCGCCGACGTCCAACTGCGACGGCGAATGCGCCACGCAGTGGCCGCCGATGCTCGCCGGGGTGGCCACGCCGATGCTCAAGGGCATCCAGGACACCCAGGTGGGCACCGCGACCCGCAAGGACGGCAGCAAGCAGATCACGCTCAACGGCTGGCCGCTGTACGAGTTCGCGGGCGACAAGGCGGCGGGTGACATGAACGGCCAGGGCGCCAACGGCACGTGGTTCGCCATCGCGCCGGACGGCAGCAAGATCACCGCGGGCGGCAAAGCCGGCGGCGCCGGGTCCTGACAGACGACGGTTTCCGGGCAGAACGAGGAAGGACGGGCAGCCGATGAACACCATGGTCGCGCTGCGCTCGACGCACGCACCGCCGGTGGAGCTGAGGGTTGCACTACTGTCCTCGACGACTCAGAACACCGTCGGGAGGACGAGGGTGGCCATAGGAGGCAGGCGGCCTAAGAAGGCCAAAGGCGAAGACCTGATTCGGCAGCTGTACGCCGAACACGGCCGGAGCCTGCTGGCTTACGCGACAAGGCTGACCGGTGATCGCGCGGCAGCCGAGGACGTGGTCCAGGAGACGCTGGTCCGGGCGTGGAAACACGCCGACGACCTGCAGAACGACGGGAAAGGCTCGGTGCGCGGCTGGTTGCTGACCGTCGCGCGCAACCTGGTCACCGACCGGGCACGGGCCCGGGCGGCCCGGCCACAAGAGGTGGCCGAACCGGCCGAAGGCGTGCCGACCCCGGCCGTCGAGCGCGACCACGCCCAGGGGGTGGTCGACTCGATGACCGTGCTCGGCGCGATGGACGGGCTGTCCAACGAGCATCGAGAGGTCCTGGTGGAGATCTACTACCGGGGACGGACGGTGGCCGAAGCGGCGAGAACACTGGGCGTCGCACCGGGTACCGTGAAATCAAGGTCTTACTACGCACTACGAGCACTCAGAGCAGCGATGATTTCGAGCGGAACGGAGGTGGCGCGATGAACTCGGTGGACGAGAGTCACACGCAGCTCGGCGCGTACGCCCTCGGCGCGCTCGATCCCGGGGAGGCGGCCGACTTCGAGCGGCGGCACCTGCAGACCTGCGCACAGTGCCGGTTCGACCTGAACGAGCTCGTCGCCCTGCGCGACTCGCTCGACGAGGTACCGCCCGAGGCGTTCCTCGACGGGCCGCCCGAGGGCGGGGACCTGCTGCTGCAGAAGACCCTGCGCCGGGTGCGCGACGAGGAAGAGCGCGTCGCTCCGGCCCGCACCGCGTCACGCCGGGGCCTGGCCCTGGTCGCGGCGGCGGTGCTGGTGGTGGCCGCGCTCGGCGGTGGCGTGCTGGTGGGCCGCCAGACGGCCGATCCGGGCCTGGCCGCGCCGGCTCCGGCGCCGGACTCGCCGCCCGGCACGAAGACCGTCGAAGGCCGGGATCCGACGACCGGCGTCCAGCTGGCCGCGTCGGTGGCCCCGTTCCAGGGCTGGGTCAAGGTGGACCTCAACGTGAAGGGCGTCCGGGCCGGGGAGAAGTGCCTGCTCCAGGTGGTCACCAAGGAAGGCAACGCGGTGACCGCAGGCAGCTGGCAGGTGTCCGAGAAGTGGGAGAGCCAGGGCGGCTTCCGGCTCGACGGGTCGGCGCTGGTCGCCCCCGACGACGTGAAGTCGATCGACATCGTCACGGTCGATGGTCGGAAGCTGGTCTCGGCCCAGGTTTGATGAGCATGACGGGTGGGCGCTACCGGTTCCGCAGCACGTGGCTGCTGCCGGGAACCGTGCCCGAGCGGGTGTTCGGCGTGGTCACCGACCTCGCCGGCTACCCGAGGTGGTGGTCGGACGTCCGCGCGGTGCGCCGCGTGGACGACGACACCGCCGAGCTGGTTTGCCGGTCCCGGCTGCCGTTCCGGATCGTCGTCCGGATGCACCGGGACCTCCAGGACGAGCGCATGGGCTTGATGCGGGTCAGGCTCAGCGGCGACCTCGACGGGACCCTGGCGGGAGCGGTCCGCGCGGCGGGCGCGGGCACGCTGCTGGAGATCACCCAGGACGTCCAGGCCCGGAAGGAGTTGCTGCGGCGCTTCGACACGGTGGCCCGGCCGCTCTTCCGCGCGAACCACGCGCTGATGATGCGGCGGGGCCACCGTGGGCTTTCGGCCTACCTGGCCTGACCGGCGGCGCAGACCGCCGGTTCGGGAACCACCGGGGCCGCGGCCCGCCGGGTGCGGCGGGCCAGCACCAGGCCGCCCAGGGCGACTGCCGCGATCAGGAAGCCCGCGCTGACGCTGTACGCCAGCCGGAACCCGGCCGCCAGTGCCTCGCGGTGGTCCAGCGCGCCGAGGCTCTCCGTGCGGGAGGCCGCGACCGCGGCCAGCACCGCCGTGCCGACGGCCGCACCGACCTGCTGGGTCGTGTTGATCAGGCCCGACGCCACGCCCGCGTCCGCGGCCGGGACGTCCGCCATCGCCAGGCCCATCAGCGCCGGGATGGCCGCGCCGGCGCCGAGGCCCATCAGCAGCAGCGCGGGCAGGACGTCGGCGAAGTAGGAGCCTGATACCCGGGTGAGCAGCAGCAGGCCCACGATCACCAAGCCCAGGCCGCCCAGCAGCACCGCCCGCGGGCCGAACCGCGCGGCGAGCTTGTCCGCGAATCCCAGCGACGCCACCGCGATCACCAGCGGCACCGGCAGGAACGCGACGCCGGTCCCCAGCGCGTCGAGGCCGAGCACCTGCTGCAGGTACAACGCCGTGACGAACTGGAAGCCGAGCATCCCGGCGACCATCAGCACCATCACCACGTTCGCGCCGGCTACCGCGCGGATCTTGAACAGCCGCAACGGCAACAGCGGCGTCCGCGCCCTCGCCTGCCGCACCGCGAACGCCGCGAGCAAGACGACGGCAGCGGCCAGCGTGCTCCAGGACGACGACGAAATGCCGTACACGCCGAGCATCACCGTGGCGGTCACCAGGACCGCACCGAGCACGTCCAGGCCCGCTCGCAGACCCGTCCCGCGGTCGGGCGAGACCACCCGGACGGCCAGCAGCAGCGCGGCCACGCCGATCGGCAGGTTGACGTAGAACGTCCAGTGCCAGCTCAGCGCGTGCGTCAGCGCGCCGCCCGCGATGAGCCCGATGGACGCGCCCGCCGCCTGCGTGAAGCTGTACACGCCGATCGCCTTCGCCCGGGCCCGGGGCTCGGGGTACATCGTGACGATCATCCCGAGCACCACGGCCGACGCCAGCGCACCGCCGACGCCCTGGGCGAACCGCGCCGCGACCAGGACGCCCGCGTCCGTGGCCAGGCCCGCGATCAGGGACGCGACGGTGAACAGGCCGAGCCCGCCGAGGAAGACGCGGCGGCGGCCGAGCAGGTCGCCGAGCCGCCCGGAGAGCAGCAGCAGGCCGCCGAACGCGACCAGGTAGGCGGTGAAGACCCAGGAGAGCCCGGCGGGCGTGAAACCGAGGTCGGCCTGGATCGCGGGCAGCGCCACCGCGACGATGCTGCTGTCGAGCACGACCATCAGCGAGGCGGCGCACAGCACCGCCAGCGCGAGGCCGCGGGAGCGGGTGGGGTGGTTCTCGGCCATGTGAGGCCCCTCCAGTCGAGAGTTCCCCTGGTCATCGCCAGGGCACTTCTTGTAACAGTGCCCATCATGTGTGACCATGGGTGCGCCGTGAAGGAGGCACTTCCATGTCCCAGGGGAACATCGGTGTACCTGTCCAGGTCACCGAGATCGATCCGGAAAAACTCGACGTCTGCACGGTGCTGGAGGTCATCAACCGGATCAGCGGCAAGTGGGCGATCGGCATCCTCCTGGAGGCCATGCGGGGCCCGGTGCGGTTCACCGAGCTGGAGCGCTCGGTCGAAGGGATCAGCCGCCGGATGCTGACGCTGACCCTGCGCAACCTCGAGCGCGACGGCCTGCTGGCCCGCACGATCTACCCGACCGTCCCGCCGCGCGTGGAGTACGAGGCCACTGCGATGGCGAAGGAGCTGTACCAGTCGCTGAACGGCCTGCTCGGCTGGGCGGAGCGGCACCGCGAGGACATCGCGGCCGCGCGCGTCGTCTACGACGGCCAGGCCGCCGGCTGAAGACGTGGAACGGGCCGCGGTGCGAGGTCGGGGGAGACTCGCACCGCGGCCCGCGGTGGTTCGTGCTCAGCGGGGGCAGTGAGCACGAACGTTCAGGGGGTCAGGCCGGGACCTTTTCGCCCGCCGGTTCGGCCGGCGCCGGCTCGTGCTCGTCGAGCATGGTGGCTTCGTCGAACGGTTCCTCGCCGGCGAACACCCGGTGCGCCTGCTCGCGGTCGAACTCCTTCGTCCAGTTTCCGATGAGGACGGTCGCGACGGCGTTGCCGGCGAAGTTCGTCAGCGCGCGGGCCTCGGACATGAACCGGTCGATGCCGAGGATGAACCCGACGCCGCCGACCAGGTCGGGCCGGTGCGACTGCAGGCCGCTGGCGAGCACCGCGATGCCGGAGCCGCTGACGCCGGCCGCACCCTTCGAGGCGATGATCATGAACAGCAGCAGGACGATCTGCTCGCCGACCGAGAGCGGCGCGTCCTGGGCGGAGGCGATGAACAGCGTCGCCATGGTCAGGTAGATCGCGGTGCCGTCCAGGTTGAACGAGTACCCGGTCGGCACGGTGATGCCGACGACCGACTTGCCGACCCCGAGGTGCTCCATCTTCGCGATCAGCCGCGGCAGCGCCGACTCGGACGACGACGTCGACAGGATCAGCAGGAACTCGCGGCGCAGGTAGTTGAGCAGCTTCAGGATGCTCACCCGCGCACCGACCCACAGCACCGTGCCGAGGATGCCGAAGACGAACACCAGGCAGGTCAGGTAGAAGCCGATCATGATCACCGCGAGGCTCTTCAACGCGTTGACCCCGGTCGCGCCGACCACCGCGGCGATGGCGCCGAACGCGCCGATGGGGGCGGCCCACATGATCATCGCCAGGATCCGGAAGACCAGCCGCTGGATGTGCTCGATGCCGCGCAGGATCGGCGCGCCCTTCGGGCCGAGCTTCTGCAGCGCGAAGCCCACGAGCAGCGCGACCAGCAGCGTCTGCAGCACCTGGCCTTCGGTGAACGCCGAGACGAGCGTCTTCGGGATGATGCCGAGCGCGAATTCCACCGGGCCGGCGGAGCCGGTGGCCGAGTCGTGGGCCTTCTTCACGTCGCCCGGGTTGAGGTGCAGCCCGGTGCCGGGGTGCAGCAGGTTGCCCACGATCAGGCCGATCGCCAGCGCGAAGGTCGACATCGCGATGAAGTAGACCAGCGCCATCAGGCCGATCTTGCCGACCTTCGCCGCCTTCGCGACCGACCCGACGCCGATCACGATGGTGCAGAAGATGATCGGCGAGATCATCATCTTGATCAGGTTCACGAAGCCGTCGCCCAGTGGCTTCAGGCCCTTGGCGAAGCCGGGGAAGAGAAAGCCGACCGCGATTCCCAGCGCGACCGCGACGATCACGGCCAGGTAGAGGTAGCGGGTCTTGTCGCGGCGCGGCGGCGCGTCGGGGGTCGGTGTAGGCACCGTTGCCTCCAGCTCGGGGATGTCCAGGTTGCGGCACACTGTAGGCCGAGTTCGGTGATCCGGCTCACTTGTGTTCATTGAGTTCGTGTGATGATCGCACCGTCCCGTTCGGACACCCGCCCGCGCGGTGTGCTGGTATGAGGAGGTGCCCCCGACGTTGCGGTCCCATTGGAGCCTGGCGCGCCAGCTGCTCGTGCTGCAGCTGGTGGTGCTCTGCGTGCTGGCCGGCGCCGGGATCACCTTCGCCTGGATCGACGCGGGGCGCGCGGTCCAGCAGAACGCCGAGGACCAGGTTCGCGCGGTCGCGCTCACGGTCGCCGACGCGCCCAGCGTCGTGGCGGCGGTGGGGACGCCGAACCCGAGCGCGACGCTGCAGCCGTTCGCCCTGCGCGTGCAGGACCACACCCAGGTCGACTTCATCACGATCATGAGCCCGGCCGGGATCCGCTACACGCACCCGACCCCGGCGCTGATCGGCCAGCACTACATCGGCACCATCGACAAGGCGCAGCGGGGCGAGGACCTCACCGAGACCTACACCGGCTCGCTCGGGCCGTCGGTGCGCACGGTCGTGCCGGTGTTCGACGCCGGCCACCGGGTGGTCGCGCTCGTCGCGGTCGGGATCAAGGTCGAGGCGATCTCGGCCGAGCTGCGCGAACGGCTGTGGCCGCTGTTCGGCGTGGCCGGCGCGGTGCTGGTGGTCGGCGCGCTGGGCGGCTGGCTGATCAGCGTCCGGCTGCGGCGCCAGACCCGGGGCGTCGCGCCGGACGAGCTCAGCAACCTCTTCGAGTACCACGAGGCCGTGCTGCACTCGGTCCGCGAAGGCGTGCTGCTCGTCGGCCGGGACGGGCGGATCGGCCTCTGCAACGACGGCGCCCGCACGCTGCTCGGCCTCGGCACCGACCCGGTGGGCCGCGACCTGGCGACGCTGGGCCTGCCGGACGGGCTGGCCGAGGCGTTCACGTCCGAGGAGAACCGGGCCGAGGAACTGCACCTGACCGACTCGCGCGTGCTGCTGGTCAGCACGACCGCCGTCCGCTCGGGCGGCCGCTCGCAGGGCACCGTCGTCGTCCTGCGCGACCACACCGAACTGCAGTCGCTGACCGGGGAGCTGACCACCGCCCGCGGCCTCGCCGAGGCGCTGCGGTCGCAGGCGCACGAGGCGGCGAACCGACTCCACACGGTGGTCTCCCTCGTGGAGATCGGCAAACCCGAGCAGGCCGTCGAGTTCGCCACCGCCGAGCTCGCCTTCGCCCAGGAACTGACCGACCGGGTCGTCGGCGCCGTCGCCGAGCCGGTGCTCGCCGCGCTGCTGCTCGGCAAGGCGGCCGAAGCGAGCGAGCGCGGGGTCGAGCTGACGGTCACGCCGGACACCGTGATCGACGACGTCTCGCTCGGCGTCGAGGCCCGCGACCTAGTGACCATCCTCGGCAACCTGATCGACAACGGTCTCGACGCGGCCGTGCGCGGCACCGGTCACCCGAAAGTCGTGGTCACCGCCCGCTCCGACGAGGACGGGCTGCTGCTGCGCGTCGCCGACTCCGGGCCCGGCGTGCCCGAAGACGCCGACGTGTTCAGACGGGGGTGGTCGACGAAGGCGGAGGACGGCCACGGGCTCGGGCTCGCCCTCGTCGGGCAGGCGGTGCGCCGCTACGGCGGCACGGTCGAAGTCGGCCGGGACGGGGGCGCGGTGTTCACCGTGCGGCTGCCGCGGCAGGAGGCGGGCCGGTGATCCGCGTGCTGGTGGTGGAGGACGAGCCGGTGGCCGCGGAGGCGCACCGCGTCTACGTCGAGCGGCTCCCCGGGTTCGCGGTGGCCGGCGTGGTCCACTCCGGCGGCGAGGCGCTGCGGTTCTGCGAACGCGAGCCGGTCGACCTGGTGCTGCTGGACTTCTACCTGCCGGACACGCACGGGCTGGCGGTCTGCCGCTCGCTGCGCGCGGCCGGGCTGCCGATCGACGTCATCGCCGTGACGTCGGCGCGCGACCTCGGCCTGGTCAAGGCGGCGGTGTCGGTCGGCGTGGTGCAGTACCTGCTCAAGCCGTTCACCTTCGCCACCCTGCGCGAAAAGCTCGAGCGGTACGCGGAATTCCGCGACGCGTCCGGCGAGGTCACCGGCCAGGCGGAGATCGACCGGGCCCTCGGCGCGTTGCGCACGACCGAGCAGCCCCCGCTGCCGAAGGGCATGAGCGTCCAGACCCTGGAGGCGATCACCGACGCGCTTTCCGGCGCGGCGGAAGGACTTTCGGCGGGCGCGGCGGCGAGCGCGATCGGCGCTTCCCGCGTGACGGCGCGGAGGTACCTGGAGTACCTGGCGGACAACGGCATGGCCCACCGCGAGCCCCACTACGGCCAGGTCGGGCGGCCCGAGGTTTGGTACCGGCTCACTCGCGGATAAACGACCCATCCGGCGCACCTGGCGACTTCTGGCGGTTCCGGCATCGCATTCCGTGCGGTAGACCGGGAAGATCACCGACCAGGGGAGTGCCGCCATGCGGAAGTGGGCCGGGTTCGTCGCAGCGCTCGTGGTTTCGCTCGGGGTCGCCGCTCCGGCGCACGCCGCCGAGCCGGCCGCGAGCGTCACCGAGGTCCAGGTGACCGGGCCGGTCGCGCAGCGGTTCAACCTCGTCGTTCTCGGGGACGGCTACACCGCCGCCGAGCAGCCGAAGTTCTTCGCCGACGTCGAGCGGCACGTCAGCACCCTGTGGTCGCTCGAGCCGTTCAAGTCCTACCGCAGCTACTTCAACGTCTACGCCGTGTCCATCGCCTCGCCGGAGTCCGGTGTGGACTGTGACCCCTCGCTCGACGCGCCCCGCCGGGACACCCCGCTGGACATGGGGTTCTGGGGTGGCTGCAACCCGCAGAGCGTGCAACGGCTGCTGACCGTCGACGACGCCGCCGCCCAGCGGTACGCCGACCTGGTGCCCGGCACGACCAGCGCGAACCGGCAGATCCTGGCGCTGGGCAACAGCGCCACCTACGGCGGCGCGGGCGGCACCTACGCGACGGCGTCCGGCGGGAACGCCCTGTCCGCGCTGATCTCGCCGCACGAACTCGGCCACTCGCTCGGCGGCCTCGACGACGAGTACGACTACTACGCCCGCAATGTCCCGGGCGGCGCCTACGAGGGCGGCGAACCCGACTCGGTCCACCACACGCTGCTCACCGAGCCGCAGATGCGCGCCCAGCACGCGAAGTGGTGGCGCTGGCTCGGCGAACCCAGCGAGGCCGGCGGCACGATCGGCCGCTTCGAAGGCGGGCTGTACTCCCAGACGGGCGTCTGGCGGCCGAGCAGGCACTCGATGATGAAGACGCTCGGCTACGCGTTCGACCAGGTCGGCCGCGAGCGGATGACGCAGCGGATCGCGGCGAAGGTCCCGCTCATCGCCGGCGGCACCCCGGCCGGGACGATCGGCGCCGACCGGGTCGTCCGGGTGCGCCCGCTGCACCCGGTGAGCCACCGCCTCGACATCACGTGGACGCTCGACGGCACGAGGCTGCCCGGCCGCGACGCGGTCGACCTGCGCCGCGCGCACGTCAAGCCGGGCAAGCACACGCTGACGGCGACGGTCACCGACCCGACGCCGTTCGTCCGCGACCCGGCCCTCCGCCCGTCGGCGACCCGCACCTGGACGGTCGACACGGCGGTGGTCACGCCGCCGGCCGGCGGCCCGGCGGTCGTGGCGTCGACGCCGACTTCGCGCCCGGTCGGCGGCCACGACGTGGTGTACGTCGAAACCGGCGAGCCGACCGGCTCGCTCCCCGAGGTCCGGTGGACGCTCGACGGCCGCCCGGCCGGAACCGGCTCCGACTTCGCCCTCGACGAGTCCCGCGGCGCGCACACACTCACCGCGACGACCGGCGGCACGACCCTGACCTGGACGGTGGACGCCACGGGTCCGGCGACCACGGCCGAGCTGCCCGAGGGCGGCGTGTACCACGGTTCGTTCACGATGCGCCTGAAGTCGCCGGACGGAATGCCGGAGTTCCGCGTCGACGGCGACGGTTGGCACAAGTACTACGGCTGGCCGACGGACCCGAACGCGCCGTACCTGTTCACCCCGCGCGGCACGGAGATCGACGGCCTGGCGTACGGAAACCTCGGCGAGGGCGGGCTGACGGTGTCACCGTTCGCGGAGCGGAAGCCGGGGTACGGCACGCACCGGATCGAGTACCGGTCCATCGACGCGGCGGGCAACGTCGGCCCGGTGCGCTCGGTCACGGTGACGCTGCTGCCGTGATCAGCGCGGCCGGCCCGGCACCCCCGGCCGCAGCTGCCACGGGTGCGGTCCGTCCAGCGGCCGGTACTCCACGCCGAGGGCGTCCAGGCGGGGCAGGTGGTGGTCGCGCAGCCGGGGCAGGAACTCCGCGTAGTCCCGGGGCCCGGAACTCCACGCCACCTCGGCAAACGCCGACAACCGCGGGAACGCCATGTAGTCCACCCGCCGGACGCTGTCCAGGTGTTCGCTCCACACCTGCGCCTGCACCCCCCGCAGCCGCGGGCCGCTCAGCGCCGGCTCGTACGCGTACACGTCCTTCAGCGTGTGGACCTCCCCGACCGGGATCGGCTCGTCGGGGTGCGGCGACTGCCGGTGGTCCAGGTACACGTGCTGCTCCGGGCACAGCACCACGTCGTGCCCCGCCGAAGCCGCCCGCAAGCCCGCGTCCTCGTTGCGCCAGGCGGCGATCACCATCGGCGGGAGGCCGTCGGTGTCGAGGACCTCGTCCCAGCCCATCGGGGTGCGGCCGCAGGCCACCAGGTGCCCGGCCAGCTGCCGGACGAACGCGCGGTGCTCGTCGGTCGCGCCCGGCGTCTCGTCGCCGCCCAGGGCGATCACCGGGGACGGGAAGATGTCCAGCAGGTGGTCGAACACCTGCCGGAAGAAGTCCAAAGTGGACTCCACTGGCGAAAGCAGTGAGGTGCTGATGCCCCAGGCGGTCCAGACTTCGTAGGACGACGAAGTCCCCAGCGACGGGTAGGCCGCCAGCGCCGCCCGCGCGTGGCCCGGGATGTCGATCTCCGGCACCACGGTGATGGCCCGCGAAGCGGCGTGAGCGACGATCTCGCGCAAGTCGTCGCCCGTGTAGAACCCGCCGTGCGGACGGCCGTCCTGGACACCTCCGCTGCCTGCCATCGACGACGGCCGCCAGCCGCCCACCGACGTCAGCCGCGGGAACGCCGGGACCTCGAAGCGCCAGCCTTGGTCGTCGGTGAGGTGCAGGTTCAGCACGTTCAGCTTGTGCGCGGCCAGCAGGTCGACGAACCGGAGCACCTCGGCCTTGGTCCGGAAGTGCCGGGCCACGTCGAGCAGGCACCCGCGCCAGCCGAACCGGGGGTGGTCCTCGACGACCCCGCACGGCAGCGAAGAGGGCGTGAACCCGGCCACCCGGAACGCGGACGGCCCCGCGAGCTGCCGCAACGTCTCCCGCCCGTAGCACTCGCCGGCGGAATCGGCCGCCTCCAAAACCACGCCGGAGGGGGTGATCGTGAGCCGGTACCCCTCCGGCGGCAGAGAAGCGGACCGAACCTCCACAGTGGCCGGCCAAGGGCACGAACCCGGCGCGGGTGTCACCGAGACCGGGCGGGGGAGCAGGGTGCCGAAAGCCATGTCAGCCCTTCACGGCGCCGGCCATGCCGGACACCAGCCGTCGTTGGACGAGGACGAAGAAGACCAGCACCGGGATCGTCATCAGCGTCGAGGAGGCCATCACCGCGCCCCAGTCGGTGTCCTCCGGCTTGAAGAACACCAGGATCGCCTGCGGCAGCGTCTGGTTCTCGGTCTTGGAGACGATGAACGTCTTGGCGAAGAGGAAGTCGTTCCAGGCGTGGATGAACGCGAGCACGCTCACCGCCACCAGGCCGGGCGCCACCAGCGGGAACAGGATCTGCCAGGTGAACCGCATCCGCGACGCGCCGTCGAGCTTGGCCGCCTCCTCGAGCTCCACCGGCACCGCGGCGACGAACCCGCGCAGCATCCAGATCGCGAACGGCAGGCTGAACGCCAGGTGCACCAGCATCAGCGAACCCAGTTCGTTCAGCCCGAAGGCCGGCACGACCCCGCCGATCTGGCGCATCAGGAAGAACAGCGGGATGGTCAGCGCCTCCACCGGCACCATCTGGGCGACCAGTGTCATCACCAGCAGCACGGTCCGGCCCTTGAAGGAAAAGCGCGTCAAAGCCACCGCGGAGAGGAACGACAGCAGCAGCGACAGCGCGACGACGACCAGGGCCACCACCAGGCTGTTGACGAAGAACCGGCCGAAGCCCGACACCGTGAGGACGCGCGAAAAGCTGTCGAACGACGGGCTGAACGTCCAGGGCTTCGGGTTCGCCGTCTGGATCTCACCCGCTGGCTTCACCGCCGACAGCACCATCCAGTACAGCGGGAAGGCGACGATGCCGGCGATCACGACGGTGACGACTTCGGCGATCAGCCGGCCGGGACGTTTCACAGCCATGCGGCGCTCCGGCGCTGCGTCCGGACGTACAACCCGGTGACCGACAGCAGCAACAGCGTCATGACGACTCCGATCGCCGAGCCGAGGCCGTACTCCTGCCCCGCGAAGGCCTGCTGGTAGGCGTAGACGTTGAGGACCAGGTTGCGCCCGGCCACGCCGCCGCCGTTGGTCATCACGTAGATCTGGGTGAACACCTTGAAGTCCCAGATGATCGACTGCACGGTCGCGATCATCAGCAGCGGCCGCACCATCGGCAGCACGATCGTCCACGTCGTGCGCCACGCCGACGCGCCGTCGAGCGACGCGGCTTCGAGCACCTCGTCCGGCACGCCTTTGATGCCGGCGTACATCGTGACCAGCACGAACGGGAACGAGCACCAGATCACCTCGGCCGCGACCAGCCCGAAGGCGCCGAGCGTGCCGAAGGTCCACGAGTGGTGCTGCATCGGCAGCCCGAGGCCCGACAGCACCTCGTTGACCAGGCCGAAGTCGGTGTCGAAGAGGAACAGCCAGACGTAGGAGCCCGCGATCGCCGGTGTCGACCACGCGCCCAGCGCGGCGAGGAACAGCAGCGTCCGCGGCAGCGAGCGCACCCGGCTCGCCAGCACCGCGAGCCCGGTGCCGACGATGAGCGAACCGGCGACGCAGGCGGCGGCGAACCCGACGGTCTTGCCGAGCACGGTCCAGAACTGCGCCTGGGACAGCAGGTCGGCGTAGTTCGCGAAGCCGAGGAACACCAGCGGCGCGTTGCCCGCGGCCTGCGGCTGGCCGTAGTCGTAGAACGAAATCAGGACCAGCTGGTAGATCGGGTAGGCCAGCAGCGCGGCGAGCAGGACGCCCGCCGGGGCGAGGTAGAGCGCGGCGGCCCGGCCGTCCCCCTTCCGCCCCGGCCGCCGCGCGGGGGCCGTGACGGAAGGGGCTTCCTGGACCGTCACCACTAGCCGAAGGCCTTGTTCATCGCGGCGGCCGCGTCCGCCAGGGCCGCCGCCGGGTCCTTCCCGCCGGTGGCGATCTGCTGCACGGCCGTCGGCAGCACGTTCTGGCTGTCGATCTTCGACCACGCCGGCGTCGCCGGGACGAACTTCGTGCCCGCCTTCAGGGTGTCGACGAACGGCTTGAGGAACGGGTCGTTCGCCGCGAGCTTCTGCTGCACGCCGCTCAGCGTCGGCAGGTTCCCCATCGCGGTGTACATCTTCTCCTGGTACTTCGCGCCGCCGAGCAGCTCGACGAACTCCAGCGCCAGGCTGCGGTGCTTGCTCGCCTTGAACACGCCCAGCAGGTTGCCGCCGGCGAAGGCGGGCGCGGTGCTGCCCGCGGTGGTGCCCGGCAGCGGCACGACGGCGTATTTGCCCTTCACCGCACCCTGCTCGACGGCCTTGCGGTTGAAGTCGCCGCCGATGGTCATCCCGGCCTTGCCGCCGGCGAACGCCGTGACGCTCTGCGTGCCGGTCAGGTTGGCGCACTGGGCCGGCGGGCAGATGTCGTCCTTGAGCAGGTTCGCGTACTGGGTGACCCCGGCCTTGGCCTGCTCGCCGTTGACCGTCGACGTCCACTTGCCGCCGTTGTCCTGCGCCAGCTCCCCGCCGTTGGCCCAGAGGAAGGGCAGCATCGCGTAGGTGTACTTGCCGCCGACGGCGATGCCGTAGAGGTCCGGTTTGGCGGCGCGGATCCGGCGGGCGGTGTCGGTCAGCTCGGCCAGCGTGGCCGGCGGCTTCAGGCCGAGCTCGGTGAAGACGTCGGTGCGGTAGTACAACGCGCGGATACCGGTGTACCAGGGCAGCCCGTAGGTCTGGCCGCCGGACTTCGCGGTGTCCAGCACGGTCGGGATGAGGTCCTTGCCCTCGGGCCACGCCGCGAGGTCGCCGGTCAGGTCGGCCAGCGCCCCGGTGGCCGCGTAGTTCGAGACGTCGGTGTTGCCGAACTCGGCGACGTCCGGGGCGTTGGCCGGGTCGTTGAAGGCACCGGAGAACTTGTCGGCGCGGCCCTCGACCGGCACCCACTGGACGTCGACCTCGACGCCGGCGTGGGCCGCCTTGAACTCGGCGATGGCTTCCTTGACCGCGGCCTCCTTCGGGGCGCGGCTGGCCTCGTCGAACAGCCAGACGCGGACGGTGCCGGTCTTGTCGTCCCCGCCGCCGCCCGCGGGGGCGGACTGGGTGGGCGCGCAGCCGGCCAGCAGGGCCAGCCCGGCGACGACGGGCAGGGTGCGGCGCAGTCTCATGGGGAACCTCACGGGGTCAGGCGAAGTAAACGGAGTTGACGCTGCCGACGGCCAGCTGTCCGGCAGCCGCGCCGGGCAGGCCGGTGGCCGGGTCACGCGGCAGCCAGGTGACGGTGCCGGAGCGCTGGTTCGAGACGTAGAACCAGCTTTCGGCCGGGTCGAGGGCCACGTGCCGCGGCCAGTTGCCGCCGGTCGGCACGCTCGACACCAGCTTCAGCGTCGCGCCGCCGCCGGAGACGGCGAACGTGGCCAGCGTGTTCGGGCCGCGGACGGTCGCGTGGACGAACTTCCCGTCGTTCGACACGACGATCTCGCCCGGGAACTGGTCACCGGTGCTCCCGGCGGGCACGGCCGGGACGACGGAGAGCGCTTTCAGCTTCCCCGCCGCCGCGTCCCAGCTCGCCACCGTCACCTCTGCCCGCAGCTCGCCCAGGATGTAGGCGAACTTCCCGGCGCGGTCGAACGCGAGGTGCCGCGGCCCGGCGCCGGACGGCAGCTTCAGCTGCTGGTGCAGCGAAAGCTTCCCGGCGGCGAAGCCGTAGACGTACACCGAGTCGGCGCCCAGGTCGACCGCCAGGACCCAGCGGCCGGTCGGGTCGTTGACGACCTGGTGGGCGTGCGCGTCCCGCTCGGCGCCGTGGTGGGTGACGAGGTCCGTGGCCGCGCCGAGCTTGCCACCGGCCAGGATCGGCAACACGACGACGCTGCCCGAACTGTAGTTCGCGGCCAGCACGTACTTCCCGCTCGAATGCACGCTCAGGTGCGTCGGCGCGCCGCCCTTCGACGAGACCTTGTTCAGCAGCTTCGGTTTCACCGGGTCGGCGAGGCTCAACGCCGAGACGTACCCGGCCGGGTCGCCTTCGTTGGTGACGTACAGCGTCTTGCCGTCGGCGCTGCGGTCGAACCACGACGTGTCGGTGATCCCCGGGATGGTGCGGACCGGGGACAGCGCCGCGCCCGAACGGGTGGCGACGTCGAGGCCGTGCCCGGTCGCCCCGGTGGTGTAGCTGCCGATGTACACGGTTGTGCCGGCGAAGCAGCCCTTCTCCGTGGTGGCCGCGCCGGCGACCTGCGCACCGAGAACGGTGGCGGCGCCCGCGCCGGCCGCGGCACCGAGGAACGTACGACGGGAAAGTCCGGTCATCGTCATTGTCTCCCAACGGGTTTCGGCGGCGACAGCTCCAGTATGGTCTAGACCACGGCCATGAGCAATGCCGAAGCCGCGAAACCCGAAACGGAAAGCACGGTTTCCAGCGCCGTCCAGGACTTGAGCGTCTGCGGCACGGTGAGGTTGAAGTACCGCGAGACGATCCAGAAGCCGCCGTCGTTGACGTGCGAGGCGATGATCGAGCCGGCCGAAATCGCCATCACGAGCAGCGCCAGCTGGATCTGCGAATAGCCGAGCTGGGCCACGGTCGGGGCGATGATCCCGCTCGTGGTCACGATGGCGACGGTCGCCGAACCCTGTGCGATCCGCATGCCGCAGCTGATGACGTAGGCCGCGAGCAGCACCGGCAGCCCGGCGTCGTGCAGCGAGTCGGCCACGGCCTTGCCGATCCCGGTCGCCGAGAGCACCGCGCCGAAGAACGCGCCCGCGCCGACGACCAGCAGGATCATCGCGACCGGCCGCAGCGACTTCGCGGCCAGCTCGTTGAGGTCCTTGCCGGTGAACCCGCGGCGCAGGCCCAGCAGCCAGGACGCGAGCAGCACGGCGACGGTCAGCGCGACGGCGGGGGTGCCGATGAACGCGGCGACACCGGCGAGCGCGGAGCCCTTCGGCAGCCAGATGCTGCCGAACGTGCCGGCCAGGATGAGCACCAGCGGCACCGCGATGATGGCCGCGACCAGCCCGAGCGACGGCGGGTTCTCCTCGCGCTCGCCCTCCTCCTCGGCGAACACCATGTCCTCGGGCACGTCGACCACGATGCGCTTGCCGATCCACGTCGAGTAGAGCACGCCGCCGACGAGGAACGCGGGAATGCCGCAGGCCAGGCCCATCAGGATGATCCAGCCGAGCTCGACGTGCAGCAGCCCGGCCGCGGCCACCGGGCCCGGGTGCGGCGGCAGGAAGGCGTGCGTGATCGACAGGCCGGCCAGCAGTGGCATCGCGTACAGCACCAGGGACTTGCCGCCCTGCTTCGCGGCGACGTAGACCAGTGGGGCCAGCACGAAGATGCCGATGTCGAAGAACACCGGGATGCCGAAGACGAACCCGGCGACCCCCATGGCCAGCGGCGCGCGCTTCTCGCCGAACGACCGCAGCAGTGCCCCGGTGAGCACCTTCGCGCCGCCCGAGCGTTCCAGGATCGACCCGAGGATCGTGCCCAGGCCGATGATCGCCGTGATGTGCCCCAGGATGCTGCCGAACCCCTTTTCCAGCAGGGAGTCCGACGCCTTCTGGGCCGACCCGACGATGGTGCCGACCGGCAGGCCCGCGGCCAGCGCCGTCAGCAGGCCGACGACGATCAGCGCGATGAAGGGCTCCAGCTTCAGCTTGATGATCAGCACCAGCAGGACGGCGATCGAGACGGCGGCGAGCGTGAGCAGCCCGCCGGTGGTGTGTTGCAGCCAGTGGATCATCGGGTTCTCCCGGGATTGCGCAGGGAACCACCGGCGAGGGCGCCGGTGGGACGACCGTCGTCGAGGGCGGCGACGCCGTTGACGAACACGTGGGTGAGGCCCGTGGCGGGTTGCCGCGGGTCTTCGAAGGTGGCGGTGTCGGCGATCGTTTCGGGGTCGAACAGCACCAGGTCCGCGGCGTACCCGGCGCGGACGAGCCCGCGGTCGGCCAGCCGCAGCCGCCGCGCGGCCCGCCCGGTCAGGTGGGCGATGCACTCGGCGAGGTCCAGCACGCCCAGTTCGCGGACGTACCGGGCGAGATAACGCGGGAAAGTCCCCCACGCGCGCGGGTGCGGCCGCGCGCCGACGAGCAGGCCGTCGCTGCCGCCGGTGTGCGTGGAGTGCCGCATGATGGCCTGGACGTTCTCCTCGTGCCCGACGTGCATCAGGCACGACGTCCCGAGCCGTTCGTCGAGCAGGGTGTCGAAGTACAGCTTCGCGGGCTCCGTGCCTTCCCGGCGGGCCGACGCGGCGACGCTGTGCCCGACGAGGTGCGCGTTGCGGTCGTGGCGGACACCGTTGATTTCGATGGCCTCCCAGTCGATCGGCACGCCGTGCGCACCGTCCGAACCGGACTCCTCGATCTCGGCGCGGATCCGCTCGCGTTCGTCCACATCGGACAAGCGGGCGAGGGTCGCGGCCAGCCCGCCTTCGGTGGCCCAGCTCGGCAGCAGCGCCGAGAGGTAGGTCGCGCCGGGCAGGTACGGGTAGGTGTCCAGGGAGATGTCGCAGCCGTCGTCGAGCGCGTCGTCCAGCAGCTTCAGCAGCTCGGGCGCCTTGCCCTTGTTGACCGAGAAGTTCATCGTCGCGTGGGCCAGGTGCAGGGGACAGCCGGAGCGCCGCGAGACGTCGATCATCTCGGCGAACGCCTCCAGCGCGCCCTTGCCGTAGCTGCGGTGGTGCGGGCTGTAGAACCCGCCCCGCTCGCCGACGACCCGGCACAGCTCGACCAGCTCGCCGGTCTCCGCGTACATCCCCGGCGTGTAGGTGAGGCCCGACGACATCCCCATCGCGCCTTCGTGCAGGCCGGTCGCGACCAGTTCCTTCATGCGGGCCAGCTCGGCGTCCGTGGCGGGCCGGTCGTCCCAGCCGACGGCGAGCATCCGGACCGTGCCCTGGGGCACCAGGTAGGCGGCGTTGACGGCGATGCCCCGGTCGAGCCGGTCGAGGTACTCGCCGACCGAGCGCCAGTTCCAGTCGAACCCCGGCGGGTCGTCGTTCCAGCCCGCGAGCTGCTGCCGCAGCGCTTCGAGCACGACGTCGTCGACGGGCGCGTACGACAGCCCGTCCTGGCCGAGCACCTCGGTCGTCACCCCCTGGGTGATCTTCGCCGGGTGGTCCGGGTTGGCCAGCAGCTGCAGGTCCGAGTGCGAGTGCATGTCGATGAAGCCGGGCGCGAGCACCAGGCCGTCGGCGCCGATGGTCCGGCGCCCGGCCAGCGACCCCGCCTCGGCGACACTGGCGATCCTGGCTCCGGTGATCCCGACGTCGTGCCGCGTGATCGCGTCGCCGGTCCCGTCGGCCACCAGGGCGCCCCGCAGGACGAGGTCCATCAGAACCACGTCCGGACGTAGTCGACGACGGTCTCGCCGTCGGCCGCGGTCACCGGCAGCAGCGGCCACTTGTCGAACACCGTGCACGGGTGGGAGAGCCCGAGCCCGATCCAGTCGCCGACCTCGACCGGCGACCCCGGCGGCAGCGCGAGGAAGGCGTGCTGGTCGTTCAGCTTCGTGACCGCGTGGCCGTCGAGGGGTTCGGCGGGCCCGTCCGGGGTGCGGCGCAGCTGCGGCTCGGGCAGGCCCTCGTCGAAGGACGCGTCGCGCTTGCCGATGGTGAGCAGCGCGAGCTCGTCCGACGGCTTCGACGTCACCTGCGCCCACGCCCGCAGCGCGGGCCGGAACGAGTCGACGCCGTCGATGCGCGGGTGGTCGCCGAGCGGGGAGATCTCGCGGTAGAACCCGTCGTCGTGGGTGAGGTAGGCGCCGCTGCGCAGCACCGGCAGCACGTCCAGGCCGTCCGGCCACGGCTTCGTCAGCTCGTTCGCCACCTGGTCGAAGTAGGCACTCCCGCCGGCGGTGACGACGATCTGCCCGTCGAGGAGTCCCTGGTCCGCGAACGAGATCGCCAGGTCGCGCAGACCGTCCACATAGGAGCTGATCTTGGCCAGGGCGGCTTCGTCGGTGCCGTGGGACAGCGCGCCTTCGTACCCGCCGGTGCCCCGCAGCCGCAGCACCGGGCTCGCCTGGATCGCCTCGGCGACCGCCAGCGCGGTCGCGGTGTCGCGGACGCCGGTGCGGCCGCCGTCGGCGCCCAGTTCGACCAGGACGTCCACCGGGCGCGCGGAGCCTTCCAGGGCCGCGGTCATCAGCTCGACGCCGCGGACGGAGTCGACCCAGCAGAAGAACTCGAAGCCCGGGTCGGCCGCCAGCTCGGCGGCCAGCCAGCGCAGGCCGGCCGGGTCGAGGAGCTGGTTGGCCAGCAGGATCCGGGACACCCCGAAGGCGCGGTAGATCCGGAGGTGACCGGCGTTCGCGCAGGTCACGCCCCACGCGCCGTGCTCGATCTGGCGTGCGAACAGCTGCGGTGCCATGGTCGTCTTGCCGTGCGGGGCGAGCACGACGCCGCGGGCGGCGCACCAGGCGGCCATCGTGCGCAGGTTGTGTTCGAGTGCTTCGTCGTCGAGGACGACGAAGGGGCCGAAGAACCCGTCGCTGAACAGGTTCAGCCGGCGGTCCGCGGCCTCTTGCAGGGTGAGTCCGGTCAGGGCGGGCGCGGCGGAGCGGAAGCGCCAGTCGACGCGCTCCTGGCGGAGGGCGTCGAGCGTGGCGGGGTCCATCAGGCAACGATTCATCGGCGGCGACCTCTGTTGCGTATGTTGCAACGACTGTTGCGCATTTTGAGTGCCATAGGTGTAGCATCCGGGTCGCCACAGGTCAACGGGGTGAAGGGCAGGGAGACGGAAAGTGACGAGCGGGCCCGAGGTGTTGTGCGTGGGCGAGTCGATGGCGCTGTTCGTGCCCGCCGAACCCGGCCCGCCGGACGAGGTGAAGCACTGGGTGCGCACCATCGGCGGCGCCGAATCGAACGTGGCCTGCAACCTGCCGACGCTGGGCGTGCGCAGCGGCTGGGTGAGCGCGGTCGGGGACGACCCGTTCGGCCGGGCGATGCTGCGGGAGGTCGCCTCCCACGGCGTCGACGTCAGCGCGTGTTCCGTCGACCCGCTGCGCCCGACCGGGCTCTACGTCAAGGAAAGCGGCGCCGGCGGCAGTCCCGTGCGCTACTACCGGACGGGCTCGGCCGCGTCCGGGATGGGCCCGTCGCTGCTGGACCGGCTGGACCTCGACGGCGTCCGCGTGCTGCACCTGTCGGGCATCACGCCCGCGCTGTCGGACAGCTGCCTCGCGCTGGTGCGTGCCCTGCTGGAGCTGCCCCGCGGCGACCGGCTGATCTCCTTCGACGTCAACCTGCGGCCGGCGCTGTGGGCCGGCCGTGACCCCGGCCTGCTCGCCGACCTGGCCGGGCGGGCGGACATCGTCCTGACCGGCGACGACGAAGCTCAGCAGGTGTGGGGGACCGGCGATCCGGCGGAACTGCGCGCGCTGCTGCCGGGGCCGCGCACGCTCGTGGTCAAGCACGGTGAGCGCGGTGCGACGCTGGTCGAGGGGGAGCCGTTGTTCGCGCCCGCGCTGAAGGTCGACGTCGTCGAGCCGGTCGGCGCCGGCGACGCGTTCGCCGCGGGCTTCCTCGCCGCGACCCTGCGCGGGGCCACACCCTTGGAACGGCTGCGGCAGGGGCACCTGCAGGCCGCCGTCACCCTGCTGACCCACGACGACGTCGGCGTGCCGCTGCCGCCCGAGGTCGTGGATACCCTGCTCCACGCGGACCCGGACGAGTGGCGTTCGGCCCGGCTGACCGGAGAGGGCGTGGTGCTCGCATGAGTCAAAGCCTGGACCGCGCGCTGACGCTGCTGGGTTCGATCGCGCAGGACGCGCGGACCCTCGACGACCTCGCCGACGAGATCGGCGTGCACAAGTCGACGGTGCTGCGGCTGCTGCGCACCCTCGAACAGCACCACTTCGTCCGCCGCGAAGGCGCTCGCCACTACCGGCTGGGCAGCGCCATGTTCGACCTCGCCAACCAGGCCCTGGACTCCTTCGACGTCCGGCGCAGCGCCCACCCCGCGCTCGCCGCCCTCAACTCGCGCACCGGGCACACCGTGCACCTGGCCAGCTACGAGGACGGCGAAGTCGTCTACATCGACAAGTTCGAAGGCCGGCACTCGGTGCGGATGTACTCGCGCATCGGCAAGCGCGCGCCACTGCACTGCACCGCGGTGGGGAAGGTGCTGGTCGCCGCCATGCCCGCGGCCCGCCGCGAGGAGATCGCGCGGTCGATCGAGTACCCGGTGCGGACGCCGAACACGATCACCGGCCCCGAGGCCTACCTCGCCGAGCTGGAGCGCGTGGCGCAGCTCGGGTACGCCGTCGACAACGCCGAACACGAGGACTTCATCCACTGCATCGCGGCGCCGGTGCGGGGCACGGGCGGCGAAGTCCTCGCCGCCGCGTCGATGTCGGTGCCGAAGGTGCTGCTCGACTACGAAGGCCTGCTGGCGCTGGTGCCGGAGCTGCGGGCCGCCACGAAGGAAGCTTCCGTCCACAGTGGATGGACGGAGAACGGAAAGGGGCACTGATGAGCAAGACGGCAGTTTCCACCGAGAACGCGCCGAAGCCGCCGGCGAAGTTCTCGCAGGCCGTCCGCAAGGGGAACCTGCTGCAGGTCGCCGGCCAGGTCGCCTTCGACCCGGCCACGAACGAGATCGTCGGTGCCGACGTCGCGGGCCAGACCCGGCAGACGTTCAAGAACATCGAAGCCGTGCTGACGGCGGCGGGCTCGAGTCTCGCCGACGCGATCATGGTCCGGGTGTACCTGACCGACACCGCGCACTTCGCGCCGTTCAACGAGGTGTACGACGAGCTGATCGGCGACGCGCCGCAGCCCGCCCGCACGACGGTGTACGTCGGCCTCCCGGGCGAGCTCCTCGTCGAGATCGACGTGCTCTGCGTGCTGGACTGAGGTTTCGCCGGGGCCGGGTGCGTGCCCGGCCCCGGCGCGCTCAGCCCAGGACGCTCGTGTAGCCGTTGAGCGCGGGCTGCCCGCCGAGGTGGGCGTACAGGACGTTCGAGCCGCGCTCGATCTCGCCGCTCCCGACGAGGTCGATCAGCGCGGCCATCGACTTGCCCTCGTACACCGGGTCGGTGATCATGCCCTCCAGCCGGGCGCACGTTTCGATCGCGTCCACAGTGGACTTGTCGGGGATGCCGTAGACCCCGCCGTGGTAGCGGTCGTCCAGCTCGACCTCCGCGATCTCGCCGGCGCCGATCAGCTCGGCGGTGTTGCGCGCGATGCGCGTGATTTGCTCGCGGGTCTCGCCGGGCTTCGCGGAGGCGTCGATGCCGAGGATGCGCCGGTTCCGGTGGCCGGCCACCCCGGCGACCATGCCACCCTGGGTGCTGCCGGTGACCGAGCAGACGATCACGGTGTCGAAGAAGACGCCGAGTTCCTTCTCCTGCTGTTCCAGCTCCACGACCCAGTTCGCGAAGCCGAGGCCGCCGAGCCGGTGGTCCGACGCGCCGGCCGGGATGGCGTACGGCTTCCCGCCGTTCTGTTCGATCTCGGCGACCGCGTCCTCCCACGCCTGCTTGAACCCGATGCCGAAGCCGGCCTGGACGAGCCGGACGTCCGCGCCGAGGATGCGCGAGAGCTGGATGTTGCCGACCTTGTCGTAGAGCGGGTCGTGCCAGTCGACCCAGCTTTCCTGCACGAGCACGGCCTTCAGCCCGGCGCGCGCGGCGGCCGCGGCGACCTGCCGGGTGTGGTTGGACTGGACGCCGCCGATGGAGACGAGCGTGTCGGCTCCCTGCGCCAGCGCGTCGGCGACGAGGTATTCGAGCTTGCGGGTCTTGTTGCCGCCGTAGGCGAGGCCGGAGTTGACGTCCTCGCGCTTGGCCCAGACCTGCGCGCCGCCGAGGTGCGCGGTGAGGCGCTCGAGCGGGTGCACCGGCGACGGACCGAAGAGCAGCGGGAAGCGCGGGAAGGCGTCGAGGGTCACAGTTCCTCCAGCAGGTCGGTCCAGATGGTCGAGATCACCGAGACGGCGGTTTCGGTGTCCCGCTTCTCGAGGGCGTCGATGAGCTTCGTGTGGCGCTCGACCGAGTTCCAGGCCAGCGTCGAGCTGAACCGGGCGTGTTCCAGGCGGCGCAGCAGGGGCGTGTAGCGGTCGAGGGTCGCGGCCACCGCGGCGTTGCCCGCCAGGCGGACCGGGACGTCGTGCAGCTCGTCGTCGGCTTTCACGGCGGCGGCGATGTCGCGCGCTTCGATCGCCGCGGCGAAGCGGTCGTTGGCCGCGCGCATCGCGGCGATGTCGGCCGGCCGGCAGCGGGGGGCCGCCTGGCGGACGGCGAACTCGTGCAGCAACCGGACGATCTGGCGGGCGTCGATGACGTCGGGCGACATCACCTCGGAGACCCGGGTGTAGCTCTGGGGCTTGGAGTCGACCAGGCCGTCGTCGGCCAGGCGCAGCAGGGCCTGGCGCACCGGGGCCTTGGACAGGCCGAGCTGCTCGGCGAGGTCGGCGTCCCGGAGCGGGGTGCCCGGGGGGAGCGTGCCGTCGACGATCGCGGTCCGGATGCGGTCGTACGCCTCGTCGCGCAGGAGCGGCCGAGTGACCTTTGAGAGACTCACATCTAACATTTTAGATGTCGGACGACTCGCTCGGCAAGTGGCCGAGCGAGTGAAAGGTCAGTAGACCGGGCCGGTGTACTTTTCGCCGGGGCCCTGCCCGGGCTCGTCGGGCACGGCCGACGCCTCCCGGAACGCCTTCTGGAGCGACTGCAGGCCGTCGCGCAGCGGCCCGGCGTGCAGGCCCAGGTACTCCGCGGAGGCCGTCACGAGCCCGGCCAGCGCGGTGATGAGGCGGCGCGCTTCGTCGAGGTCGCGGTGCGGGGAGGTGGCGGGGTCGGCGTCGGCCAGGCCGAGCCGTTCGGCGCCGGCCGACAGCAGCATGACGGCGGCGCGGCTGATCACCTCCACGCTGGGGATGTCCTCCAGGTGGCGCGCGTCCGGGGAATACGGGGGCTGTTGGGAAGGTTGTTCCGACACGTCTGGTACCCTTCCACGAGCGACCAGCCCCCGAGCGATCGGGGGCGGCAAGTGGAGCCCCGCTCCCACCCGCGTCACCGTACAGGTGGCCGGGTCCGGTCTCACCCGGACGTGAAGTCAGGGTGAAGAAGTGTCCTCCGGGGCACGATCGGAAACAGAGTGGGCCCCGCGCACCGAACGGTGTCGGGGCCTTCGCTATGTGGGCACCAGGTCGAACGAGAACAGGAAACATTCCTCGGACCAAGGAGGCCCCATCAGCTCCGAGACACGCATCAACGACCGAATCCGGGTGCCGGAGGTCCGTCTCGTCGGACCCGCCGGCGAACAGGTCGGCATCGTCCGGATCGAGGATGCGCTGCGCCTGGCGCAGGAGAACGACCTCGACCTCGTCGAGGTCGCGCCGCAGGCCCGCCCGCCGGTGTGCAAGCTCATGGACTTCGGCAAGTTCAAGTACGAGAGCGCGCAGAAGGCCCGCGAGTCGCGTCGGAACCAGCAGCTGACCGTCATCAAGGAACAGAAGCTGCGCCCCAAGATCGACCAGCACGACTACGAGACCAAGAAGGGTCACGTGTCGCGCTTCCTGGCGGCGGGCAACAAGGTCAAGGTCACGATCATGTTCCGCGGTCGCGAGCAGTCCCGGCCGGAGCTCGGCTACCGGCTGCTGCAGAAGCTCGCCGAGGACGTCACCGAACTGGGTTTCGTCGAGTCTTCGGCGAAGCAGGACGGTCGCAACATGATCATGGTGCTGGCCCCGCACAAGAACGTGAAGCCGAAGGCGAAGGCCGAGGCGGCCCCCGAGCCGACTTCCGAGGCATAAGCGCCGACCAGCACGAGCCAGCGGCTCACCGGAATCTCCGGTGAGCCGCCGCACGAAAGAGGACAGAAATGCCGAAGATGAAGACCCACAGCGGGACGTCCAAGCGCATCCGCAAGACGGGGACGGGCAAGCTGCGCCGCCAGATGACCGGCCGGCGTCACCGCATGGAGAAGAAGTCCAGCCGCGTGACCCGCCGCCTCGAGGGCACCACCGAGGTGTCCAAGACCGAGGTCAGCCGCGTGAAGCGCCTGCTCGGCATCTGATCCCGCAGAACTTGCTGTAACCACCCGGGGCGTCCCCCTCGCCCCCTGAGATCGACAGGATGGACCCGTGGCACGCGTCAAGCGGGCGGTCAACGCCCAGAAGAAGCGTCGCGCAACTCTCGAACTGGCCAGCGGCTACCGCGGCCAGCGTTCGCGGCTGTACCGCAAGGCCAAGGAGCAGACGCTTCACTCGCTCAACTACGCCTACCGGGACCGCCGTGCCCGCAAGGGTGACTTCCGCCAGCTGTGGATCACCCGCATCAACGCGGCCGCCCGGGCCAACGGCGTGACCTACAACCGGTTCATCCAGGGCATCAAGGCCGCGGGTGTCGAGGTCGACCGCAAGATCCTCGCGGACCTGGCCGTCAACGACGCCGCCGCCTTCGCCGCGCTGGCCGAGCTCGCCAAGGCCAACGTCAACACCGGCGAAGCGAAGTCGGCCTGACCGGCAGCTTTCCACGACCCGGGGCGGATCCGTTCACCGAACGGACCCCCCGGGTCGTTGCTGCGCGCAAATTGACCCGGCGCGCGGAACGCGACAGGACCGGCCGGTTCCTGGCCGAAGGCGCCAACGCCGTCGAGGCCGCGCTGGCGGACGGCACGGTGCACGAGCTGTTCGTCACCGCGCGCGCGTCCGCCCAGCACGCGAACCTGGTGGACGCGGCCCGCGCGGCCGGCGTCGGAGTCTCGCCGATCACCGACCGCGCCGCCGAGGGGCTGTCGGAAACCGTGACGCCGCAGGGCATCGTGGCCGTCTGCGCCCTGCTGGACCGGCCCCTCGAAGAGGTCGTGATCCCGGGCGCCCGGCTCGTGGTGGTGCTGGTGGACGTCGCCGACCCTGGCAACGCGGGCACGGTGATCCGCGTCGCCGACGCGGCGGGTGCCGACGCGGTGGTCCTGGCGGGCGACACGGTCGACCCGCACAACGGCAAGTGCGTCCGCGCGGCCGCCGGCAGCCTGTTCCACCTGCCGATCGCGCGTGTCCGCGACGTCCCGGCCGCGCTGGCCGCCTGCTCGGCCGCGGGCCTGCGGACGTTCGCCGCCCACGGCTACGCCGACGCCGAGCTCGATCGGGTGGACCTCGCCGTGCCGACGGCGTGGGTGTTCGGCAACGAGGCCCACGGCCTGCCCGACGACGTCCTCGACCGGGCCGACCTCGCGGTCCGGATCCCGATGTACGGCCGCGCGGAGAGCCTCAACCTCGCCACCGCGGCGGCCGTCTGCGTCTACACGAGCGCGCTGGCGGCACGCCGCTGACCAGCGGCCTGCCTCCTTGTTTCGGGTTGCGTCACGATCTTCGGCACCGCCGCGCCGGAGCCGGCGGAGCGGTGCCTGGTGCGCTCGGGTCGGCCGGCTTCGCCGAGGCGTTCCGGTCCCGGTGACCGCGGGTCCGCGCGCCCCCGGGGCGACCGGGGGCGCGCGGAGCCGATCCCATAGACTTTTCCCGCCTTTGACCTCTCGCGCGCCGTGTGCGGCGGAGCGCGAACGACCAGTCCCAGCGGACGCCGAGGAGTTATGTCCGGAGCCACGGAAAAGGAAGTACAGGGCGCGGTACTCGCCCCTGAGACGCTGCAGGAGGCGGTCAAGGCCGCCGAAGCGGCGTTCGCCGCCGCGACCGGGCTCGAAGGGCTGGCCGAGGTCAAGCCGGCCCACCTCGGCGACCACGCGCCGCTGATGCTGGCCCGCCGCGAGATCGGCGCCCTGCCGAAACAGGAGAAGGCCGAGGCGGGCAAGCGCGTCAACGAGGCCCGCCAGGCGGTCCAGGCGGCCTTCGACGCCCGCCGCGCCGAGCTCCAGGTGGAGCGCGACGAGCGCGTGCTGCGCGAAGAGGCGGTCGACGTCACCTTGCCGTGGGACCGCGTCCCGCGCGGCGCCCGGCACCCGATCAGCACCATCTCCGAACGCGTCGCGGACGCCTTCGTCGCGATGGGCTACGAGGTCGCCGAGGGGCCGGAGCTCGAAGCCGAGTGGTTCAACTTCGACGCGCTGAACTTCGGCAAGGACCACCCCGCCCGGCAGCTGCAGGACACGTTCTACGTCGGCGAAGAGGACTCGGGCCTGGTGCTGCGCACGCACACCTCGCCGGTCCAGGCGCGCACGCTGCTGCACCGCGACCTGCCGGTGTACGTCGTCTGCCCCGGCCGGACGTACCGCACCGACGAGCTCGACTCGACGCACACCCCGGTGTTCACCCAGGTCGAAGGTCTGGCGGTGGACAAGGGCATCACGATGGCCCACCTCAAGGGCACGCTGGACGCCTTCGCCCGCGCGATGTTCGGCGAGAGCTCGAAGACGCGGCTGCGCCCGCACTTCTTCCCCTTCACCGAGCCGTCCGCCGAGGTGGACGTCTGGTTCGAGGAGAAGAAGGGCGGCCCCGGCTGGGTCGAGTGGGGCGGCTGCGGCATGGTCAACCCGAACGTGCTGCGCGCCTGCGGTGTCGACCCCGAGGTGTACTCGGGGTTCGCCTTCGGCATGGGTATCGAGCGCACCCTGCAGTTCCGCAACGGGATCCCGGACATGCGCGACATGGTGGAGGGCGACGTCCGCTTCACCCTTCCCTTCGGAACGGAGGCGTAGTGCGAGTTCCAGTCAGCTGGCTGACCGAACACCTCGATCTCACCGAGGAGGTCACGCCGCAGGACCTGGCCGACGCGTTCGTCCGGATCGGCATCGAGGTCGACGACCTGCGCGAACTCGGCCCGGTGACCGGCCCGCTGGTCGTCGGCCGGGTGGCCGAGGTCGAGGAGCTCACCGAGTTCAAGAAGCCGGTGCGGTTCTGCCGCGTCGACGTCGGCGAGCCCGCCGACGAAGCCGAGGAACTCGACGACGAGGACGAAGAGGACGACGACGAAGAGGGCGAGTTCGACGAGGGCCCGCACGGCATCAAGACCCGCGGCATCATCTGCGGTGCGCGCAACTTCGTCGAGGGTGACCTGGTCGTTGTCGCGCTGCCCGGCGCCGTCCTGCCCGGCGACTTCGCCATCGCCGCCCGCAAGACCTACGGCCGCGTCAGCGACGGCATGATCTGCTCGGCGCGCGAGCTCGGCCTCGGCGACGACCACACCGGCATCCTCGTGCTTCCCCCGGGCACCGCGAGCCCGGGTGACGACGCCCAGGAGCTGCTCGGCCTGAACGACTCGGTGATCGAGCTCGCCCCGACTCCGGACCGCGGCTACGCGCTGTCGATCCGCGGGCTGGCGCGTGAGCTGTCGAACGCACTCGACGTGCCCTTCGGCGACCCGGCGCTGCTGGAGGTCCCGGCGGCCGAGGGCGACGCCTGGCCGGTCCGCATCGAGGACCCGGAAGGCTGCCCGCGGTTCGTGCTGCGCCGGGTCACCGGCCTGGACGCGACCGCACCGACGCCGTGGCGGATGCGCCGGCGGCTGATGCTGGCCGGCATCCGGTCGATTTCGCTGGCCGTCGACGTCACGAACTACGTGATGCTCGAGCTCGGGCACCCGCTGCACGCCTTCGCCACCAAGGCCATCCAGGGCGACCTGGTGGTGCGGCGGGCGGAGCCGGGCGAGAAGCTGACCACTTTGGACGATGTCGAGCGCACGCTCGACCCGGACGACGTGGTCATCGCCGACGACAGCGGCGTCATCTCGCTGGCCGGCACGATGGGGGGCGCGAGCACCGAGATCACGCCGGAGAGCACCGACGTGCTGCTCGAAGCGGCGCACTGGAACCCGGCGGCGATCAGCCGCACCGCGCGGCGGCACAAGCTGTTCTCCGAGGCCGCCAAGCGGTTCGAGCGGTTCACCGACCCGCAGCTGTGCGCGGCGGCCGTCGAGCTCGCCGCCCGGCTGCTGCGCCAGTACGGCGACGCCGCCATCCAGCCCGGCCGCACCGACGAGGGCGCGGTCGAGCCGAACCAGGCGGTCGTCATGCCGATCAACCTGCCCGACAAGGTCGCGGGCGTGAACTACCAGCGCGGGGTGACGGTCCGCCGGCTCACCCAGATCGGCTGCAAGGTCTCGGTCAGCACGGGTGACGACGGCACCGGCCAGGTCACGGCGATCCCGCCGAGCTGGCGCGGCGATCTGCGCCAGCCGGCCGACCTCGTCGAAGAGGTGCTGCGGCTCGAGGGGTACGACAGCATCCCGTCGACGCTGCCGGCGGCTCCGGCCGGCCGCGGCCTGACCGACGGCCAGCGGCGCGTCCGGGGTGTCTCCCGGGCGCTGGCCGAGGCGGGGTACGTCGAGGTGCGCCCGTTCCCGTTCGTCAGCGACGCGGTGTGGGACGCCTTCGGCCTCCCGGCCGACGACAGCCGCCGCAACGCGGTGGTCGTCCGCAACCCGCTGGAGGCCGACCGCAACCGCCTGGCGACGACGTTGCTGCCGGGCCTGCTGGACACCATGCAGCGCAACGTGTCCCGCGGGATGAAGGACGTTTCGCTGTACCACATCGGCCAGGTGGTGCTCCCGGCTCCGAACCCGCTGAAGGTCCCGGCCCTCGGCGTCGACCGGCGGCCTTCGGACGAGGAACTGGCCCTGCTGGAGGCCGCGGTGCCGCAGCAGCCGCTGCACGTGGCGGTGGTCCTCGCCGGGAACCGGCGCCGGGCCGGCTGGTGGGGCGCGGGCGAGCCGGCCAACTGGGCCGACGCGGTCCAGGCGGCCCGCACGGTCGCGGAGGCGGCCGGGGTCGAGCTGACGGTGCAGGCGGCCGACCTCCCGCCGTGGCACCCGGGCCGCTGCGCCCAGCTCCGGGTCGGCGACTGGCCGGTCGGCTACGCGGGTGAGCTGCACCCGAAGGTCGTCGAGGCCCTCGGGCTGCCGCCCCGGACGGTGGCGATGGAGCTGGACCTCGACGCGATCCCGCTCCCGGACGCCCGCCCGGCACCGAGCGTGTCGGGCTACCCGCCGGTGCTCTTGGACGTGGCCCTGGTGGCGGCGGCGGAGGTCCCGTCGGCCGACCTCGCGGAGGTCCTCCGCACGGGGGCGGGCGAGCTCCTGGAGGACATCACGCTGTTCGACGTGTACGCGGGTGAGCAGGTCGGCGAGGGCAAGCGATCGCTGGCGTACAAGCTGCGTTTCCGCGCCCCGGACCGCACGTTGACGGTCGACGAGGCCACCAAGGCCCGCGACGCGGCGGTGGCAGCGGCAGGCGAGCGCTTCAACGCAACCCTCCGCGCCTGACGGTCACCCGGCCCCTCCCGCCATCCGGCCGGAGGGGCCGGCCCGCGCCGCGGCCCTCACCCGGCCCCACGCCGCGGCCCTCACCCGGCCCCGCGCCGCGGCCCTCACCCGGCCCGCGCCGACCCCCATCCCCACGCGCCAACCCTCCAGCCCCACGTGTCGTCCGTCCAGGTACGCGTGTCGTCCGCCTAGGTACGCGTGTCGTCCGCCTAGGTACGCGTGTCGTCCCTCCAGTCACGCGAGCCGACCCTCCAGACACACCAGCCGACCCTCCAGTCACGCGAGCCGACCCTTCCGGTACGCCGCATCCGCACTTCAGCCGATGTGCTTGAGCGCCTCCCGTCTGGACAACCCGGACAACCCCGGGTGATCGTCCACGAAGCACCGCACCCAGTCCGGCGCCGTCTTCGCGTAGTCCCGCAGGGCCCAGCCGATTCCCTTGCGCAGGAAGAACTCGGTCTCACCGATCGCCGGCTCGATCGCGCGGGTGAGCAGATCCGTGTCCGTGTCCTCCTTGGCCCCCACCTGGCAGATGATGGCCGTCCGGCGGCGCCAGAGGTCGTCGTCGCCGGCCCAGGCCAGCATGATCGGCGTCATCCGGGGGCGGTGCTCCCGGAGGATCGGGCCGATCCGGCGGATGGCGAGCTCGTCCACGTGGTCCCACCACGCTCCGTCGACGATCATTTCCTCGTACACCGGGACCAGGTCCGGGTCCTGCCACCGCCAGTAGGCCCGGTATCCGGAAAGATCGATGGCCGCGTAGCGCTCTTCGCGGAATTCGGCGGTTCGCCACAACTTCAGGACGGTTTCCGAAAATGTCACCCGATCGGGCAATGTGTGCTCGGCCAGCACCCGCTTGAGGAGCGCGCTGCGCTCGGGTTTCGCCACCCCGCGGAAGGGCATGGCCGACTTCATGTACGCCTGCATCGGCGGCGCTTTCGCCGGGTCGGCCAGTTCCGCCAGCCCGGCGCGGATCGCCTTGACCAGCCTCTCGTCCGCGCTCATCCGTCCTCCCTCGGGCTTCGGCGATCCGGAGCGTACCGGCGGCCACCGACAGTTCCGGCGCCGCGCGGTCGCCGCAGGTCCCGACGAAAGGCGGATGGCGAAAGTCGCGTCGGTCAGCGAGATTGGCCGAGGTTGCCGGTAGTTTCGTCGAAAATCTGGCGAACGCCGTCGAATGCGGACGAAAAGGACGACTGTGAAAAGAATCGTTGCCGCCATCGCCGCCGCGGGGCTCGCGGCCGGGCTGATGGCCGCCGCGCCCGCCGCCTCGGCCGAATCCGGGGTGCAGTTCACCCCCGCGCCGATCGCCTGGGGCCCCTGCGCGTCGGCGAGCCTCAAGGCCAACGGCGCCGAATGCGGCTTCCTCGAAGTGCCGATGGACTACGCGAAGCCGGGCGGGGCGAAGGTCTCCGTCGCGGTCTCGCGGATCAAGCACAAGACCGCGCAGTCCCAGGGCATCATGCTGGTGAACCCGGGCGGCCCGGGTGGCTCCGGCCTCGGCCTGTCGGTGCTCGGCAAGTACGTGCCGAACCACGCCGGGGACAACTACGACTGGATCGGCTTCGACCCGCGGGGTGTCGGATCCAGCAAGCCCGCCGTCAGCTGCGACGGGAACTACTTCAGCTACAACCGGCCGGCGTACGTGCCGACCACCGTGCAGCTGGAGAAGACCTGGCTCGCCCGCTCCAAGGGGTACGCCGACGCGTGCCGCAAGAACGGCGAGATCCTGAACCACCTGAAGACGACCGACGTCGCACAGGACATGGACAGCCTGCGCAAGGCGCTGGGCGAGAAGCAGATCAACTACTACGGCTTCTCCTACGGCACCTACCTCGGCCAGGTGTACAGCACGCTGTACCCGAAGAACGTCCGCCGGATGGTGCTGGACGGCAACGTCGACCCGCGGAAGGTCTGGTACCAGGCCAACCTCGACCAGGACGTCGCGTTCGACAAGAACATCAAGATCTACTTCGACTGGCTGGCCAAGTACGACGACGTCTACCACCTGGGCAAGACCGGCGACGCCGTCGAGAAGCTCTGGTACGACACCCAGCGCAAGCTCGCCAAGGACCCGGCGGGCGGGGTCGTCGGCGGCGACGAGTGGACCGACATCTTCCTGCAGGCCGGTTACTACGTCTTCGGCTGGGTCGACATGGCCAAGGCCTTCGACGGCTACGTGCACAAGGGTGACTGGCAGACGCTCAAGGCGCTCTACGACGCCTCGAACCCGCCCGGCAACGACAACGGCTTCGCCGTGTACCTGGGCGTGCAGTGCACCGACGTGCAGTGGCCGACCGACTGGAACCGGTGGCGGATCGACAACTGGCTGACCTACTTCAAGGCCCCGTTCGAGACCTGGGGCAACGCCTGGTTCAACGCGCCCTGCGTGTTCTGGCCGGCGAAGGCGGGCAAGCCGGTGGACATCGACGGCCGCAAGGTGGCCGGTGCGCTGCTCATCAGCGAAGAGCTCGACGCCGCCACGCCGTACGCCGGCAGCCTCGAGGTGCGGAAGCGGTTCCCGAACTCGAGCCTGATCAGCGCGCCGGGCGGGACGACGCACGCCGGTTCGCTGTCCGGGGTGTCCTGTGTGGACGACAAGATCGCCGACTACCTGGCCACCGGCACCCTGCCGAAGCGTCAGCCCGGCAACCACTCGGACGTCCAGTGCGACCCGGTGCCGGCGCCGGTGCCCGACGGCGCCGCGGCGCAGAAGTCGGACAACTCCGCGAAGGCCGCCCAGGAGAAGCAGAGCACGCTGGCCCAGCTGCTGCACTTCTGAGCGAACCCGCTTGATCCCGCTGCCCCGGTCCGGTTCTTCCGGACCGGGGCAGCGTCTTGTCCGCCGGTGTCCCATCGTCGCCTCCTGGTGACGGTTCGTGGTCGCCGGAGACGTTAGGGGAGGGGTCCGACAATTTCGGAGCGAAGTGGGCCGTGAGCTGCGCGTGACCGAAAATTGTCGGGGGTGCGCGCTAGCTTCGTGGCATGTCGATCATCGAAGAGCGCCGGACCGAGATCCGGGCCGAGGACAACACCTACCAGATCGTGGTCGCGACCAGGACGGACGCCGACCGCGCCGAACCCACACCCCGGGTGATGATCACCCTGGAAGCCGGCGGCCCCGGCGGCGAACCGGTCGCCGAGGGCAGCCTCGACCTCGACGTCGCGGTGGCGGCCACGGTGGCCGAGCTCGTCGCGGACGAGTTGCTGTCCGCGACCGGCGCGGGCCGCGGGCCGCGGCGAAGATCCGCGGGCCGTCCTGCCCAGCAGGGCCGCCCGTGGAGCGAGGAGTCGGACGCGGAGCTGGAGAGCCGGTGGATCGCGGGGGAGAGCGTCGCGCAGCTCGCGGCGTACTTCGAGCGCACCCCCGGCGGCATCCGTGCCCGGCTGCCGCGCGTGGGCTGCGACCCGGAAAACCCGGGCTGTTACCTCCCCGTGCCGCCGAGCAGGCGCACGGACCTGGACGGAGGTGAGCCGGGCTGACCGGCGGCGGTGGGCCGGTCCGCTGTGTGGACCGGCCCACCGGCCATCGCGTTCCACCGCGAGCTGACCGCGCGTCACCCGGCGCGCCCGGGGACGAGCTGCCGGACAGTCCCTGGCCCGCGGAGCTGACCGTGGTCGGCGAGGCGGCGTTGGGGCGGTTGTCGCCGGAGAACTGGTTCGCGGTCCTCGATCGAGGCGACCACTACGTCCAAGCCGGCTTCGGCGAGCAGGCGGCGACTCGTGGCGGGTGGTTCGCGCTGGAACACCGCGAAGGGTTGCCCGACCGGCATTTCCGCACGGAGGTCGCGGACCGGGCCCACCTCGTCCGCGCGTTCACCGGCTTCGCCGCGGCCGACGACAACTGGCGGCGGGAATGCGAATGGCAGCGGCTGAATTTCTGACCGCCGCGCACCGAAGCACATCCAGGGAGGAGGAGCAGTGCTGCACCACGGGGTACACCCACGCCATGGCCGGCAGGTTCAGGCGCCGGACGGGGTTCCGGTGGGCGGCCGAGGGGACAGCCGCTGTTCCGGGCGCCCGGAACGCGGCCGGTCAGTCCGGCATGGCCGCGGTTGCGCGGGAGGCCGGCACCGCGAGCACCGGGCGGGTGGCCGAGGAGTGAGCCGCCGTCCCGAGCAGCCGTTCCCGCGCCGGGCTCCCCGGTCAGTCCGGCACCGCCGCGGCCGCGCGGGCGGCCAGCACCTTGAGGTGTTCGACCAGCTCCGGCGGTTCCTCGACCGTGAACGCGCACCCCAGGCCCAGCAGCCGGAAGGCGAGCCAGTCCAGGGTGTCCGGGTGGCTGCGCCATCGGCACCGGCCGTCGCCGAGGTCGGTCAGGTCGCCCGCCGCCGGGCCGAGCCGGGACGCGATCTGCGCTGCCGGTTCCGCCAGGACTCCCACCGCGCGGTACGTCGGTGCGAGGTCGTGGAACCGGGCGGTGACGTAGGCGGCCAGGTCCGTGGCGGGCGGCTCGCGCGGCACCGCCCGGCCGCCGGTCGCCTGGGCTTCGCGGACGCGGTCGGCGCGGAACACGCGCCAGTCCGCCCGGTCGAGGTCGTACGCGACCAGGTACCAGCGGCGGCCGGCGGCGACCAGCCGGAGCGGCTCGGCCCGGCGCCGGGTCTCGGTCCCGTCGTGGGCGCGGTAGCGGAACCGGACGGTTTCGCGGTTGGTGATCGCCCCGGCGAACACGGTGAGCTGCGCCGGGTCGACGACCGGCCCGGTGGCCGGCACGGCGACCGTCGCCGTGCCGATCGTGCCCACCCGGCGGCGCAGCCGCGCCGGCAGGACCTGCTCCAGCTTGGCGAGCGCCCGCACGGACGCCTCCCCGATGCCGGAAACGGACTGCCCCGCGGCGGTCCGCAGCCCCACCGCGATCGCGACGGCTTCCTCGTCGTCGAGCACGAGCGGGGGCATCGCGGTGCCGGCGACCAGCCGGTATCCGCCGGCGACTCCGCGGGCGGCCTCGACCGGGTAGCCCAGGTCGCGCAGCCGCTCGATGTCGCGGCGGATGGTCCGCGGGCTGACCCCCAGGCGCGCGGCCAGTTCGCTGCCCGGCCATTCGCGCGGTGTCTGGAGCAGCGAGAGCAGGTCGAGCAGCCGGGCGGGGGTGTCCGTCATGCGCCCAGCATCCCAAGGTGGCGGCCACCACTCCGGGTTTGTTTAGACTTGCAAGGGCGTGCATAATCATGCGTATGACGGTGAACATCGCGGTGGCCGGAGCCAGCGGGTACGCGGGTGGTGAGCTGCTGCGCCTGCTCCTGACCCATCCCGGGGTCGAGATCGGCGCGCTCACGGCCGCCAGCAGCGCGGGCACGAAGCTCGGCGTCCACCAGCCCCACCTCGTCCCCCTTGCCGACCGCGTCCTGGCCGAGACGACGCCGGAGACCCTCGCCGGCCACGACGTCGTCTTCCTCGCGCTGCCCCACGGGCACTCCGCGGCGATCGCGGCGCAGCTCGGCCCGGACGTCCTGGTGGTCGACCTCGGGGCCGACCACCGCCTGGCCGACGCCGGCGACTGGCAGCGCTGGTACGGCGGCGACCACGCCGGCCAGTGGCCGTACGGCCTGCCCGAGCTGCCCGGCGCCCGGGAGAGGCTCGCCGGCACCAAGCGCATCGCCGTGCCGGGCTGCTTCCCGACCGGCGGATCGCTGGCCCTGGCGCCCGCGTTCGCCGCCGGCCTGATCGAGCCCGACGTCACGATCGTGGCGGTCACCGGGACCTCCGGCGCCGGCAAGAGCCTCAAGCCGAACCTGCTCGGGTCCGAGGTGATGGGTTCGGCGAGCGCGTACGGCGTCGGCGGCGCCCACCGCCACACCCCCGAGTTCGTGCAGAACCTCTCGGCTGTCGCGGGCGAGCAGGTCACCGTGTCCTTCACCCCGGTGCTCGCGCCGATGCCCCGCGGCATCCTCACCACGGCGAGCGCTCCGCTGAAGGACGGCGTCGACGAGGCCGCCGCCCGGGCGGCGTACGAAAAGGCCTACGACGCGGAGCCGTTCGTCCAGCTCCTGCCCGCCGGTGCCTGGCCGGCGACCGCATCGACGCTCGGCTCGAACAACACCCAGCTGCAGGTCACGGTCGACACCGGCGCGCGCCGCCTGGTCGTCGTCGCCGCGATCGACAACCTGACCAAGGGCACCGCGGGTGGTGCCGTCCAGTCGATGAACCTGGCCCTCGGCCTCCCGGAAACCACCGGGCTTCCCACCGTAGGAGTGGCACCGTGACCGTCACCGGCCCCCAGGGCTTCCGCGCCGCCGGCGTCGCCGCCGGGATCAAGGCCTCCGGCGCGCTCGACCTCACCCTGGTCGTCAACGACGGCCCGCTCGACGTCGCGGCCGGCGTGTTCACCCGCAACGTCATCAAGGCCGCGCCGGTGCTGTGGTCGCAGGAAGTGCTCAAGCAGCAGCGGCTGAAGGCCGTCGTCCTCAACTCGGGCGGTGCCAACGCGGCCACCGGGCCCGGCGGCTTCCAGGACACCCACGCCACCGCCGAGAAGGTCGCCGAAGTGCTGCAGGCCGGCGCGATCGAGGTCGCCGTCTGCTCCACCGGCCTGATCGGCGAACGGCTCCCGATGGACGCGGTCCTGTCCGGAGTGGACACCGCCTTCAAGGCCCTCGACGCCGGCGCCGAAGCGGGCCTCAACGCCGCCAAGGGCGTGATGACGACCGACACGAAGCCGAAGCAGGCGTTCGCGAAGCACGACAACGGCTGGAGCGTCGGCGGCTTCGCCAAGGGCGCCGGCATGCTCGCGCCGAACCTCGCCACCATGCTCTCGGTCCTGACCACCGACGCCGTCGTGGACAAGGAAATCCTCGACCGGGCCCTGCGCGCGGCGACCCACATCACCTTCGACCGGCTCGACGTCGATGGCGGCACGTCCACCAACGACACGGTGCTGGTCCTGGCGTCCGGCGCGAGCGGGGTCGAACCCGGCGAAGCCGAGCTCACCGAGCTGCTCACCGCGGTCAGCCACGACCTGGTGCTCCAGCTGCGCGCGGATTCCGAGGGCGCGACCAAGGACGTCGACGTCACCGTGCGGGGCGCGGCCACCGAGGCCGACGCGATCGCCGTCGCCCGCACGATCGCCGAGGACAACCTGGTCAAGACGGCGCTGTTCGGCTCCGACCCGAACTGGGGCCGGATCGCCATGGCGCTCGGCCGGGTACCGGCCCGCATCGACCCGGAAGCGGTGTCGATCGCGATCAACGGCGTCACCTTGTTCGCCCAGGGCGTGCCCGCCGCCGACCGGTCCGAGGCGGACCTCACCGGCCGGGCCATCGAGATCGTCGTCGACCTCGGCGTCGGCGAGAGCACCGCGACCATCTACACCACGGATCTTTCGCACGGTTACGTCGAAGAGAACAGCGCGTACTCCTCATGAACCAGGAGGCTCTGATTTCCGCGGACGAACGACTCGCGACGGCGGCCGAGAAGGCCGGTGTGCTCATCGAAGCGCTGCCCTGGCTGCAGCGGTTCCACGGTGCCACCGTGGTGGTGAAGTACGGCGGCAACGCCATGATCGACGACCAGCTGAAGGCGGCCTTCGCCGAGGACATGGTGTTCCTCCGGCTGGCCGGCCTGCGCCCGGTCGTCGTGCACGGCGGCGGGCCGCAGATCACCGCGATGCTCAAGCGCCTCGGCGTCGAAGGCGAGTTCAAGGGCGGCCTGCGGGTCACCACGCCGGAGACGATGGACATCGTCCGGATGGTGCTCACCGGGCAGGTCAGCCGGGAGCTCGTCGGGCTGATCAACGCCCACGGGCCGTACGCGGTCGGCATCTCCGGCGAGGACGCCCGGTTGTTCACCGCCGAACGCAAACAGGCCACTGTGGACGGTGAGCAGGTCGACATCGGGCTCGTCGGCGAGGTCGCCGAGGTCAACCCGGACGCCGTGCTCGACATCGTCAACGCCGGGCGCATCCCGGTGGTGTCGACCGTGGCCCCGGACGTCGACGGCATCGTGCACAACGTCAACGCCGACACGGCCGCGGGTGCGCTGGCGGCCGCGCTGGGCGCCGAGAAGCTTGTGGTGCTCACCGACGTCGAAGGCCTGTACGCGAACTGGCCCGACCGCTCGTCGCTGATCGACCGCATCCGCGTCGACCACCTCGAGCCGATGCTGCCCGGCCTGGCCAGCGGCATGATCCCGAAGATGGAGGCGTGCGTGCGCGCCATCCGGGGCGGCGTGCGCCGGGCGCACGTGATCGACGGCCGCCTCGCCCATTCGGTGCTGCTGGAGGTCTTCACTTCACGCGGCGTCGGCACCATGGTCTTCCCCGAAACGGAGCTCCCGTGACCGACCTTACGTCCAATGTGGACGGCCAGGCGCACTGGCAGTCCGCCCTGATGGACAACTACGGCACACCGAAGCTGACGCTGGTGCGCGGCGAAGGCGCGAAGGTGTGGGACGCCGACGGCCAGGAGTACGTCGACCTCGTCGGCGGCATCGCCGTCAACGCGCTCGGCCACGCGCACCCGGCCGTCGTCGAAGCCGTCACCGAGCAGATCAAGCGGCTCGGCCACACCTCGAACCTCTACGTCAACCCCGTCGCCGTCGAGCTCGCCGAGGCGCTGCTCGACGTCGCCGGCCTCACCGGCCACGGCAAGGTGCTGTTCGTCAACTCCGGCGCCGAGGCCAACGAAGCCGCGCTGAAGATCAGCCGGCTGACCGGCCGCACCAAGGTGGTCGCCGCCGAAGGCGCGTTCCACGGCCGGACCATGGGCGCGCTCACGCTCACCGGCCAGCCCGCCAAGCGAGACGCCTTCAAGCCGCTGGTGCCCGGGGTGGAGCACGTGCCGTTCGGCGACGTCGGGGCGCTCCAGGCCGCCGTCGACACCGACACCGCGGCCGTGTTCCTGGAGCCGGTGCTCGGGGAGGCGGGTGTCATCCCGGCGCCGGACGGCTACCTGCAGGCCGCCCGCGAAATCACCAAGGCCACCGGCACGCTGCTGGTGCTCGACGAGGTGCAGACCGGTCTCGGCCGGCTCGGCACCTGGTTCGGTTACCAGCAGGCCGGCATCGTCCCGGACGTCATCACGCTGGCGAAGGGGCTCGGCGGCGGGCTGCCGCTGGGCGCGGTGATCGGCGTCGGCGCGGCGGGCGACCGGCTCAAGCCGGGCCAGCACGGCACCACCTTCGGCGGCAACCCGGTCTGCTGCGCGGCCGGGCTCGCCGTGCTGAAGACCATCGCCGCCGAGGGCCTCCTCGACCACGTCGCCTCGCTGGGCAAGGACATCGCGGCGGGCGTCGAGGCGCTGGGGCACCCGCTCGTCGCCGGCGTGCGCGGCGCCGGGCTGCTGCTCGGCATCGCCCTGAAGCAGCCGGTCTCGGCGGCGGTCGCCCAGGCCGCCCAGGCCGCGGGCTACCTCGTCAACCCGGTCGCGCCGGACACCGTCCGGCTCGCGCCCCCGCTCGTCCTCGACGGCGAGCAGGCCGAGGGCTTCCTCGCCGCACTCCCGAACGCGCTCGACTCCACCACGAAGGACTCCGACTGATGCTGCGCCACTTCCTCCGCGACGACGACGTGAGTCCGGCCGAGCAGAAGGCCATCCTCGACCTCGCCGACGCGCTCAAGGCCGACCCGCTGGGCAACAAGACCCTCGCCGGCAAGTCCATCACGGCGATCTTCGAGAAGAACTCGACGCGGACCCGGTTCTCGTTCGAGGTCGGCATCAGCCAGCTCGGCGGCCACCCGGTGATCGTCGACGGCCGCTCGATGCAGCTCGGCCGCGAAGAGACCATCGAGGACACTTCGCGGGTCCTCTCGCGGTACGTCGACGGGATCGTGTGGCGCACCTTCGCGCAGAAGCGCCTCGAGACGATGGCGTCGGCCGCGTCGATCCCGGTGGTCAACGCGCTCACCGACGAGTTCCACCCGTGCCAGGTGCTCACCGACCTGATGACGATCCGCGAGCGCAAGGGCAAGCTCGCCGGCCTCACCCTCGTCTACCTCGGCGACGGCGCCAACAACATGGCGCACTCGCTGCTGCTCGGCGGTGTCACCGCCGGGATGCACGTCCGGGTCGTCTCGCCGGTCGGCTTCCAGCCGGACCAGGGCGTGATGCTGGACGCGAAGAAGCGCGCGAGCGAAACCGGCGGCACCGCCACCGTCTACACCGACGCGTACGCGGCCGTCGACGGCGCGGACGTGCTCGTCACCGACACGTGGACGTCGATGGGCCAGGAGAACGACGGCCTCGACCGGGTCGGCCCGTTCCGCGCCCTGCAGGTCAACGCCGAGCTGCTGAAGAGGGCCGCGGACGACGCGATCGTGCTGCACTGCCTGCCCGCGCACCGCGGCTGGGAGATCACCGACGAGGTGATCGACGGCCCGGCCAGCGCGGTCTGGGACGAAGCCGAGAACCGGCTGCACGCCCAGAAGGCCCTGCTGGTCTGGCTGTTCGAAGAGCGCCGGCGATGACCAGCAGCCGGGTGGGGCGGCAGGCGCGGATCACCGAGCTGGTGTCCACCATGACGATCCGCAGCCAGACCGAGCTGGCGAAGCTGCTGGCCGCCGAGGGCATCGAGGTCACCCAGGCGACGCTGTCGCGCGACCTCGACGAGCTGGGCGCGGTCAAGCTGCGCGGGCCGGACTCGGGCGCGCCGGTCTACGTCATCCCGGAGGACGGCAGCCCCGTCCGCGGGGTGCAGGGCGGGACGTCGCGGCTCTCCCGGCTGCTCGCGGAGCTGATGGTCTCGGCGGACTCGTCCGGCAACCTGATGGTGCTGCGGACGCCGCCGGGCGCGGCGCAGTTCCTGGCCAGCGCCATCGACCGGGCGGCGCTCGAAGAGGTCGTCGGCTCGATTGCGGGCGACGACACGGTCGCCGTCATCGCGCGAGAACCCCTGAACGGCAAGGAACTGGCGGAGCGCTTCGCCGCCCTCGCGCACCGGTCGGCGCACGAAGCCGGAGACGAAGGACCACCATGACCGTGCTCGCCGACATCTTCCCGGCCGAGGGCGAGTTCCTCGCGCCGGACGAGGTCGTGATCACCTTCGACCGCGGGGTTCCGGTGGCGATCGACGGCGAGACCGTCTCCGTCGCCGAAGCGCGCCGCATGCTGAGCGCGCGCGGGGAGGCGCAGAGAATCGGCCGCGGTCGAGCGTGTGCCGCGCTCGAACTGCGGGCCGGCCGTGGATGCGCCAGTCTGGCCGGCGCCGTGTCGGGCGAAGTCCGCCTGGTCCTGTACGACGGCCGGGTGACGGCCGAAGACCTGAATCCGACGAACACCGAGGAGAAGCGAGAACAGTGAGCGGGAACGAGCAGCCGGTGCAGCTGTGGGGCGGCCGGTTCGCCAGTGGTCCGGCGGAGGCCATGGCCGCGCTGAGCGCGTCGACGCACTTCGACTGGCGCCTGGCGCCCTACGACATCGCCGGGTCGCGTGCGCACGCTCGTGTGCTGCGCAAGGCGGGCCTGCTCACCGGCGACGAGCTGACCGGCATGCTGGCCGCGCTGGACACGCTCGCCCAGGACGTCGCGTCGGGGGCGTTCACGCCGACGATCGCCGACGAGGACGTGCACACCGCCCTCGAGCGCGGCCTGCTCGAGCGCGCGGGCACCGAGCTCGGCGGCAAGCTGCGCGCCGGCCGCTCGCGCAACGACCAGGTGGCCACGCTGTTCCGGATGTGGCTGCGCGACGCCGCGCGCCGGGTCGTCGCCGGCACCCTGGAGGTCATCGACGCGCTGGTGTCGCAGGCGAAGCGGCACCCGGACGCGATCCTGCCCGGCCGCACGCACCTGCAGCACGCCCAGCCGGTGCTGCTCGCCCACCACCTGATGGCCCACGGTCAGGCGCTGCTGCGCGACGTCTCGCGGCTGCAGGACTGGGACGCCCGCACGGCCGAGTCGCCGTACGGCTCGGGGGCCCTCGCCGGCTCGTCGCTGGGTCTCGACCCCGAGGCCGTCGCCGAAGAGCTCGGCTTCGCCACCAGCGTCGAGAACTCCATCGACGGCACCGCTTCGCGGGACTTCGTCGCCGAGTTCGCCTTCGCCGTCGCGATGCTCTCGGTCAACCTGTCCCGGATCGCCGAAGAGGTGATCATCTGGAATACCGCCGAGTTCGGGTACGTCACCCTGGACGACGCCTGGGCCACCGGCAGCTCGATCATGCCTCAGAAGAAGAACCCGGACGTCGCGGAGCTGACGCGCGGCAAGGCGGGCCGGCTGATCGGCAACCTCACCGGCCTGCTGGCCACCCTCAAGGCGCAGCCGCTGGCCTACAACCGGGACCTGCAGGAGGACAAGGAGCCGGTGTTCGACTCGGTCGAGCAGCTCGAGCTCCTGTTCCCGGCGATCGCCGGCATGCTCGAAACGCTCACCTTCCACACCGACCGGCTCGCCGAGCTGGCCCCGGCCGGCTTCACCCTGGCCACCGACATCGCCGAGTGGCTGGTGCGCCAGGGTGTCCCGTTCCGCGTCGCGCACGAAGCGGCGGGCGAGAGCGTCCGCGTCGCCGAGTCCCGCGGCGTCGGCTTGGACGAGCTGACCGACGAAGAGTTCGAGAAGATCAACCCGGCGCTCACGCCCGCGGTGCGTGAAGTCCTGACCGTCGAAGGTTCGGTGAAGTCCCGCGACGCTCGGGGCGGCACGGCGCCGGTGCGCGTGGCCGAGCAGCGCGCCCGGCTCGAGGAGCGCGTCACCGCGGCCCGGCAGTGGCTGAACTGATCCCGGCGGAGGCCGGTCGCTAGGCTGGCCTCCGCAGTACAGCCCGAAAGGAACCCCCGTTTGAGCGGCGACGCAGACCGGTTGTTCACCCGCGGCGAACTGGCCCTGGACCCCGTCGACCTGGCCCACCTGCTGCTCGGCTCGGTCCTGGAGGCCGACGGTCCCGACGGCACCGTCGGCGTCCGGCTGGTCGAAGTCGAGGCCTACCGCGGCGAGGACGATCCGGCGTCGC